>NZ_JBFAWY010000005.1:0-310558 GCF_040680575.1 Streptomyces sp. NPDC052020 | reverse complement strand
CGAGCCGGACCGCGCCGGTGCCGCGCGCCTCGGTGGCCTCGGCCTCGACGGCGTACGTGCCGTCGTCCCGCCGGGACAGGCCTCCCGTGCCCCGGTAGGTGATGGTGTGGCCGCCGATGCGCATCCGCAGCCGCCCGGCGACGGGCTCGGCCCCGGCGTCCCGCTGGAGGCCGGGAACCGCGTCGGCGACCCGCCCGGGGTCGGCCAGCACCTCCCTGAGCCGCTCGGCCGGAACCGGAACGAACACCTCATGCTCCATGTCGACGGAGCCTACCCAGCCCGGGCCGGACGCACCCCCTGTCGGTGCCAAGTGGTCCGGCTCCCGGGGCCCGCTACGGGGCAGGTGGCGGCGTTCAGTAGCGGGGGTGCACCAGCGTCGAGGGGGGCAGGCCCGTGACCCGGGTGCGGGAGACGGCCCGGGCCTGCGCGGTCAGCGTCGCCTGGGTGAGGGTGAGCGGGCGCGGGGCACGGGGGTCCAGCCGCAGGCCGGGGGATGTGCGGGCGGCGAGGACGAAGCCCCGGTCGCGGGGGGTGCCGGCCCGGTCGCCGGGTCCGGCCGCGCGGTAGGGGGCGGTGCGCAGGCCGGCGGCGCGCAGCGTCGACTCGACCGTCCAGAACGCCCGGGGCCGCGAGGAGACGGGCCCGGCGTGCACCACCAGCCGCCCGCCCGGCGCCAGGGCCCGCCGGGCCAGGCCGTAGAACTCCTGGGAGTACGACTTGGCGCCGGCCGTGCCGTCCGGTCCGGGCAGGTCGGAGACGACCACGTCGTAGGCGGCCGGCGGCACCCGGCGCAGCCGGTCGAAGACGTCCGCGGTGCTCACGCGCAACCGCGGGTCTTCGTAAGCGTGCTCGTTGAGCGCCGCCAGGGCGGGATCGCGCCGGGCCAGCCGGATGATCTCCGGGTCGCGTTCGACGACGTCGACCCGGCGGACGTCCGGGTACCGCAGCACCTCGCGGGCGGCCAGGCCGGTGCCGCCGCCGAGGATCAGCACCCGCCGGTGCGGGCCGGCCATCGCCGGGTGGACCAGCGCCTCGTGGTAGCGGCGCTCGTCCCGGCCGCTGATCCGCAGCCGGCCGTCGAGGAACAGCCTCAGCGGGCGGCCGTCCGTGCCGCCGGCCAGCACCACCTCCTGCACACCGGTCTGCCGGGCCACGCGGACGCCGGCGCCGTAGACCGCGTGCCGGGCGGCCCGCTCGAAGTCGTCCACGCAGACGGCGGTCAGGGCGAGCACGGCCAGCACGGCGGCGTTGGCGGCCCGCAGCAGCCGGCGGGCGCGGCGCGACAGATCGCGCCGGAACAGGCCGAGGACCAGGGCGGCGCCGACGACGGTGTTGACGGCGCCGGTGAGCAGCGCGCCGGTGAGCTGGCCGAGGAAGGGCAGCAGCAGGAAGGGGAAGGCGAGCCCTCCGGCCAGGGCGCCCACGTAGTCCGCCGCGAACAGGTCGGCCACCGCGCGGCCCGCGTCCTGGCGGCGGATGCGCTGGATCAGCTCCATCAGCAGCGGCACCTCGGCGCCGATCAGGAGGCCGATGACGAGCGAGAAGACGACCAGGAGGCAGCGGGGGCCGTCGGCCCACAGGCCGCCCCGGTCGCCGGTCCAGGCGAAGACGGCGTACAGGGCCATGGCGCTGCATCCGCCGACGAGGGCGAGGAGGGTCTCGATGGCGCCGAAGCCCGCCGCCGCGTACCGGCGCAGCCGCTTGGCGGCGAGCGAGCCGACGCCCATCGCGAAGACCATCACGGACAGCACGACGGAGGTCTGGGTGACCGAGTCGCCGGCCAAGTAGGCGGCCATGGCGACGAGTTCCAGCTCGTAGACCAGGCCGCAGGCCGCGCAGACGAAGACACCCGCGAGGACCAGGAACCGCCCGGTGCCGTGCCCGACCGGCAGCCGGGCGGGGGGTGTTCCGGTGCCGCCGGGGCCACCCCGGGGCGGCGGCGAGCCGGGTGGGGCGGACGCGTGCGGTTCGATCACACATATAACAGTACGTCACTGGTCGACTACACTGCGCCACTCATGGGTGTGAAAACGACGCCCCGGGGGGCCCCGGGGGACGGCGCGTGCCAGCGTCGCGAAAGCGCGAAAAGGCGCCGGAGCCCGCGCCGTTCAGACCCCGGAGCGGCTGAGCCGCTTGGCCGGCACGCACACGCCCACCCGCGTCCGGGTCGCCACGAGCTGGCCGTCCTGCGGGTAGGCGTGCCAGGTCCGCCAGTGCACATGCCCCTCGTACCGCTGGGCCAGCAGCGCGGTGAAGGCGTTCGGGCTGCCGGGGAAGACACCGGCGAGGCCGTGCGGATGGTCGGAGACCAGGGCCAGCAGCTCCTGGGCACGGCCCGTGAACGACCCCGGCGAGAGCTTCTCCACGCGGGCCGCGAACTCGTACTCCCAGTCGCCCACCCGCTTGGCGACGCCCAGCGGCAGCGGGGTGCTGCTGCCCGGGATGCAGGCGACCGTCTCCGAACAGCTGCCCCGCTCCTCCTCCAGGAGCACCTGGTGGGAAGCGCCCAGAAGTCTCAACTGCACTTTGGCGCCGCTCAGTTCGAGGTCCAGCGTGGCAAGCGCGGGGAGCGGTTCACGCCCCAGGGCCCAGGCGAGGTCGGACGCGCGGGTATCGGTGTAGCAGGTCTTCAGGGTCGTGAGCATGGATCGGCTCCGCAAGCACACAAGGAGAGGACGGTGTGGGTCCTGCGACCCCCGTTCGCGCCGGGGATGCGGGCCCGTCAGCCCGGTCGGCCGGCCAAGAGGGTCCGCAGGAAGTCCGAGGGGCTGCGTGGTGTCTGAGAGGGAATCATGAACTGGGGCGCCGCCACAGCGTTTTTACCCAACGTCCTGGTGTTTCCATCCCTCAGGGGGCCCCGGAGCGCAACTGTTCAACCCGGGCGTACACCTGTGCGGGGCAGCGGGCGCCGGGCGCCCGAACGCCCGCCGGGCGCGGTGCCCGGCGGGCGTTCGCCGTAAAAGCCGCTGCCGCCGCGGGCGCGGCCCCGCGGCGGCAGCGGTGGTTCCCCCTGCGAAGCTCGGCTGCCCCGTGTCAGCCGCCCCCGCCGCCGCATCCACCGCCGCCCCCGCCCCCGCCGCAGGACGAGCCGCCGCCCCCGCAGGAGTGACCCCCCGACGAGCCGCTGTCGGACGACCCGGACGAGCCCCCGCCGTCGCCGGACACGGCTCCCCCGCTCACGACCCACCAGCTGGTGTCACCGCCGCCGGAGCCGCCGCTTCCGCTCGACCGGCGGCGCGCCGCGCTCCGGCCGGCACCGCGGGCGGCCGAGACCGCCGCCCCCACCACGGCGATGACGACCACTGCCAGGATGATGCCGGTGAACATGGCGTCACCCTCCTTCCGTTCTCCCCCGGGCGTTACCCCGGAAGTCCCCCCGAAGCAGCCCCCGTTGGATGCCTCGCTCGGTGCGTGCCCGGGAGATGCCCTCGCCGGACGCGCCCCAAAGCAGAGTTGAGGAACTCCAGAGCTTCGGCGCAGGATGGCCGGCATGACCTCCAGCGCACGCCCCCTCCTCAACCGCCGGCTCGCCGAGTTCGGGACGACGATCTTCGCCGAGATGTCCGCGCTGGCCGTGCGGACCGGCGCGATCAACCTGGGCCAGGGCTTCCCCGACACGGACGGCCCCGAAGAGGTGCGGGAGGCGGCGGTACGGGCGCTGCGCGACGGGCGCGGCAACCAGCCGGGCTGGCAGTGGAACGCGATCTGCTGGTGGTGACCGACGAGGTCTACGAGCACCTGGTCTTCGACGACGCTGAGCACCTGCCGCTGGCGTCCTTCCCCGGGATGCGCGAGCGGACGGTGACGATCGGCTCGGCGGGCGAGACCTTCTCCTTCACAGGCTGGAAGGTCGGCTGAGTCAAGGCTTGCTGACCCACCTATTCAGATTCAGAACGCGCCTCGCTCGCTTCTCCTTCACGAACTCACTGCCAAAAAACCCAAACGTCGTGCACTCATCTACTGGGGTGCTATCTTCGGGCGCGCGCTTGAGAAAATCCCAAACAGTGTGCAGCAGCCATCGCACGGTTTACGTCTTCTACTGTCCTTCCTGAAGCCGGGGATCACGCGGCTCACTCGCCCACTGGGAGATCCCCCTCGACCTCAGGAAGGAACCACGTGCAGCTGAGGCTGATGTATGTGATCATCGCGGTCCTCGCGGCGCTTGTCGTCGCGCTTGCCGGCAGCTTCGTGACCCGCATTGAGGGAGGGCGCCCGGCTGCCGTCCTCAAGACCGGTGCGCTCGCCTTCGCCGGCGCCCTGACGCTCCTCATTGTCGTCATGACTGCATTGGGCGTGGTGGGCTCGTGAGCGGCACGGAGGTCCCACGAGGACGCGCACAGACCCCGTGCCCCTCCTCTCCCGACGAGATGCTCGTGAAGGTGCGCCAGCACCTCACGCAGCTCTCGCGGGTGATGAACACCACCGACGCGACTCGGCTCCTTATCGGCCTGCTCTACCTGAGCCGGGCTTCACGCGTCGCCTCCGACCCGGGTGTACCGACATGGTCGTGGCTGCTGAGTCAGCCGGCGGGGCGGGGCCTGGGACTCCGCTCTGCGGTGACCAAGTGCCTGGTCCACCACCTCCCCGCGATCGAGGATCCGGCCGCCGAAGCGGGCGCCGTGAGTCTCGTACCCGTTCCGCCTCCTGGTTCCGAAGGACCCCTGCACGCGCTCATTCAGGCCATCGGATCCACCCAGCAGGTCGGACCGTTGCTCGACCAGTGCCTGCGGGACCTCTCGTCGGCCCAGGCTGACGGCAGCAACTACTTCACACCCGCGGACATGGCGCGTCTGATGGTCGGCACGGCCGTCCCCCACGATGGGCACAGGGTGCTTGACCCGGCCTGCGGTTCAGGCGGGCTTCTGGTGGAGAGCCACCGCTACGTCCGCGAACGTGTCGGGCTGAACCCGACCATGTCTCTGCGGGGAAGGGAACTGCACGCCCCCACTTCACAGGTGGCCCGCATAAACCTCTCGGTGCGGGGAATTAAGGCCGACATCCTTCCGCCCGGGGACAGCCTGGCGCAGCCCGAACCCGAGCCTTACGACATCGTCCTGGCCAACCCTTCCCTCAACCAGCGGGACTGGGCGCAGGAGGAAGGGATGGAGCAGCACGGCGGCCGGCCGGGCCCCCCCGTCCCTCTCGATCCCCGGTGGCCGGAGGAAGCGCCACCTCGGAGCTCCGCCGACTCCGCGTGGATCCAGCACATCGCTCACGCGCTGGCTCCGGCCGGACGCGCCGTCTTCTTGATGGCCGACCGTGTGGCCGGAAGCCGACAGATCATGCCCAAACGGCTCCGCGAACGACTGTTGCGGGGCGATCTCGTCGAGTGCGTGATCGCCCTACCGCGCCGCGTGTACGGACACTCCCAGGCCCCCGCCTGCCTGTGGGTGATCAATAAGGACAAGAGCGCACGGCCGGGATGGGGCGTCTTGGACCGTCGCGGGCAAGTCCTCTTCATCAACGCGCGTCGGGCCTTCGAACAAGTTCCGCAGTCGAGAGCGCGGAGACTGGGCGACAAGAACACGGCTCTGATCGTGAGCACGCTCGCGGCCTGGCGTGGTCTCCCCGGGAACGGTGCGGCAGCGACGCCGTACAGCGACACGGTCGGATGGTCCCGGAGCTGCTCCGTGAAGGAAATCGCCGACCACGGGTACAGCCTCATGCCGACTTCGTACGTCGTTGAGCCTCCCCGTCCCGAACGGGACACACGGAACCGAATCGATCAGCTCAAGCTCGAACTGACCGAGCAATTTGACCAGATCCGTGACCTGGAACTTCGTTTGCTGGATGCCTTGGAGGAGATCTGATGGAAGCCGAGGCCGACCGGGTCGAGTCCGGCACGACGGTTTGGCGGACAACCTCCATCGAGATCGAGGGGGACCAAAAAATCCGCACCACCTGCGGCTTCGTCGACGACAAGGACGCCGACAAGATCCCGGGAGTCGTCAGTTCGACATTCGTCCGGGACGGCAGGATCCTCGCGATTCCGGTCAACGAATACCGGACAGGCGAATCTCCGCCCTCCCGAGCAACCCTCAGGGAGGACGACCTGGCCGTCGTACTCGTACGACGTGTGGGCGAGTCCGCGCTGGTCACCCCCGAGCACGCGGGATGGACGGCTACTCGGTCCATCGGCATCATCCGGGCGGAACCGCTCATCGTGCGATGGCTGCACATCTGGCTGCAGACGCCCACGGCGAAGGCCCGGATCGACGAGGACGTCACGGCACACGTCGAGCCGACCGTCAGCCTCGGCACCCTCCGGCAGATGCTGTTCCCGCTGCCTCCGCCGGATGTCATCAGCGCCTACCACCGGACTTTCAGCCTCATCGAGGAGACGATCTCCCTCTACCGGGAGACAGCCCGCAAGGCTGTAGCACTGGCAGACGCGCTCCACGACAACTGGGCCTTTTCGAGCAGGCCATGGGAAACACGCTCGCTCGCGAAGGTCGCCAAGCTGAAGACAGGCAAAGGCTCCGAACGCTCGCTTCTTCCGCCACCCGTGGAACCCTCCGCCGATGTGGTTGCCCCCAGAGACCTTTACGACCTCCCCGTCCCTCATGTCCCGAGGTTCCGTCTGAGTGGCCCGGCCGAGGCCGACGAGTCGCATCCGTCCGGCACCATCATGTTGAGCACTCGTTCCGACGGCGCACACATCGCCGTGCTGAACAGGCCGGCGACACCACTCAGGAGCGTCGTTGCCATTCGACCCGCCGAGGACGAAGACCGCTGGTGGCTTCTGCACGAGCTGAGAAGTCGAAGCGGCGACATCGCCGGATTGGCACAAGGCCAGAACAGCCGGGAGATCTCAGCCCTTGCCCTGAGACGCTTGGAGATCACCTGGCCGGACCGGTTCTCACGCGCCGAATTCCATACGGCGGCAGGGCCCCTGCACGAGGCGGCGCAACTCCTGGTCTCCAGGATCGCGACACTGCACGACCTGCGGAACGCGTTGCTGCGCGACATCTCGGCAAAGATCGGCATCCTCCGGGAGCCGACCACGAAGTCGGCAGAGCAGGGCACCGGCGCCCCTTACTCCGCCGAGATCCCCGCGCCCCGCGTCGGCAGGACCGGCCATGAGTCAGGATGGCCCCCGGAGTATCGACGGGCACACGAGTGAGGACGGTGGAGACGTGAGCACCAGGCCGCTGCTGAACCGCAGGCTGGACGGACTCGGGACGACAATCTTCGCGGAGATGTCGGCGCTGGCGTCCGCGACGGGCGCGATCAACCTGGGCCAGGGCTTCCCCGACACCGACGGCCCCGAGGAGATCCGCGAGGCCGCCGTCCGCGCCCTGCGGAAGGGCAAGGGCAACCAGTACCCGCCCGGCCCAGGCGTCCCGGAACTGCGCGCCGCGATCTCCGAACACCAGCAGCGCTTCTACGGCCTCTCCTTCGACCCCGACACCGAGGTCCTGGTCACCGCCGGCGCCACCGAGGCCATCGCCGCTGCCATGCTGGCACTCCTCGAGCCGGGCGACGAGGTGATCGCCTTCGAACCCTTCTACGATTCCTACACCGCCTGCATTGCCATGGCCGGCGCGAAGCGCGTACCGCTCACCCTGCGCACCCCGTCTTTCCGCCCTGACCTGGACGAGCTGCGGTCCAAGATCACCCCGCAGACCCGTCTCCTGCTCCTCAACACCCCCCACAACCCGACCGGAATGGTCCTCACCGCCGAAGAGCAGAGCACCATCGCCGCACTCGCCGTCGAACACGACCTGCTCGTGGTCACCGACGAGGTGTACGAACATTTGGTCTACGAGGGCACGCACCGCCCCATCGCGACCCTGCCGGGCATGCGTGAGCGCACCGTCTCCATCTCCTCCGCCGGCAAGACCTTCTCCTTCACCGGTTGGAAGGTTGGCTGGGTCATGGCTGACGGCCCGCTCGTCTCCGCCGTACGGACGGCCAAGCAGTACCTGACTTACGTCAGTGCGGGGCCCTTCCAGTACGCGATCGCCGAAGCACTGCGCCTGCCGGACGCGTACTTCGACAGCTTCCGCGCCGACCTCCGCCGCAAGCGCGACCTGCTCGGCGACGGCCTGCGGGCGGCCGGGTTCGAGGTCTACCAGCCCCAGGGCACGTACTTCATCACCACCGACATCACGCCCTTCGGCGGGAAGGACGCCTACGCCTTCTGCCGCGCTCTCCCCGAACGCTGCGGCGTCATCGCCATCCCCAACTCCGTCTTCTACGACGACCCCGGCGCCGGCCGCAGCCAGGTGCGCTTCACCTTCTGCAAGAGGGATGACGTTCTCGGCGAGGCTGCCAGTCGGCTGCGACACCTGGCGTCCTGAGCTCACGCCCCTTTTAGGCCGCACCGCGCACAGGGCGTGTTCTCCGGTCTGAGTGAGCCCTCGGGGCGACATCGTCCGCTGCACGTCAGGGAAAGGTTGGATCTCGCCAACGGTGAGGACAGCCGCGATCAGCGGCACTACTTTCCATGTGGTGACAGCTGCGGAAAGGATGACAGCGGACGAGGCGTGCCGAGCGTTGGTTATACCTGCCTTCGCGGATTCCGGATGGACCAGTGATCAGTTTCGCCCGTAGTTCCGCATCACCGAGGGGCGGCCACACCCACGCCGAAGTGGCACGTCTACGGCGACCCTCTGGTTGCCCGCTATGTGCTGGACTACGCGCCGGACGTCCCCATCGGGGTTGTCGAGGCCCAAGCGCTACCGCGTCGATGCCAACGACGGCGTGGAGCAGGCTCGTCGGTACGCCGCGAAGCTCGGGCTGCCCTTCGCCGGCGAGCCGGGGACCGGCACAATCGTCGGTTCCGGGCTGGCGGATTGGCGCCTGCGGCCTGTCGCGCTCACTGAGCATGCCCCCGTATGCCGTGGTCCTTGGAAGAGTGTTCACTGTGCGCGCTAGGGAGCAGCACTGACAGACAGACGTGCTCGGGACCGGATCGGCACGGATGCTTCGGCACTGTCGTACCCAGCAGAGCTCACTCTCGCGGCGGCCGGACGCTGGCGGCCTTCAGGAGGACGGGAGACCTTTACGCACGGTTCTGTGGGACCCCCCGGGGGGGTTGAAATTCCCCGGGTCACCTGGCAGGGGTCACCCCCAACACTCTTTCCAAGTCTTCGCATGGGGGTCCGTAGAGAGACGGGACAGTCCTGACCTGCGGTAGAAAAGGTGCTGGTAGAGCTTTCGGACGCCGCTGGACTCGGGTGAATGAGACCAAAACTGAGACCATAGACGTCCCTGTTTACCCTGTCAGCAGCGGCGTGGGGACCGCATGGGCATCGAGCCCCCGGGGCGTTGTCAGTGCCTCCCAATAGCATGCGCCGCCATGAGCATGAGTAGGCGCAGGGAGTGCGAGTTTGCCGGATGCGGCCGGGAGGCAAACCGCGGGGTGCTCTGCCAGAGCCACTACAACCAAAAGCGCCAGGGCAAGCAACTGGCCCCTCTCCAAACTCGCAACGCCTGGAGGGGGTGCGACTTCGAGGGGTGCGAGCGTCCACACCTCGCGAAAGGCTACTGCAAGGGGCACTACGACCAGATTCGGAGAGGGCACGACCTGCGTCCGCTGGTAAACAAGGGCATGAGTGGAACCTGCGGGTTCACCGGCTGCGATAGGCCGCACCAGGCTCGGGGGCTCTGCACTGCGCACTATCAGCAGCTCAGGAAGGGGGCGGTACTCACTCCCCTGTACGACTGGGTGATCAAG
This sequence comes from Streptomyces sp. NPDC052020, assembly GCF_040680575.1. NCBI lineage: Bacteria > Bacillati > Actinomycetota > Actinomycetes > Kitasatosporales > Streptomycetaceae > Streptomyces > Streptomyces sp. NPDC052020. The sequence goes on along the minus strand of NZ_JBFAWY010000005.1, from coordinate 300,876 downwards.
CCCGAGGCCAAGTGCGTGGCGATGACAGGGTGCGAGCACGCCGTGTACAGCGGTGGCCTGTGCAGGACACACAGTGACCAGCGGCGCCGCAGGGTGCCGTTCGCCATTCTTCCTGCCCCTGTCCGCAGGGAATACCAGTGCCGGGGTCCGGAGTGTGCAAGGGGGCGTGAAGATGCGGAAGGATTATGCCGATCGCATGCACTGATGCAGAGACGGGGTCAACCGCTCACCCCCCTTGTGCTCAGGACTCCGCCCGACGTGGGCCGACAGCTCATAGACCGAGGCGTCTACTGGTGTACTTCGTGTCAGCAGGAACTCCCGCTTACTCACTTCGGAACCGATGCCCGGCGAGGTGGCCTGCCCCGGGGTAACTGCAAGCTGTGTCAGGGGATCGTGACCCGAGCCAGTAAGCACAAGCGATCGTTCTTGGACGTGCATCTCCTTTTCGAGTATCAGGGGTACAAGTGCGCGATTTGCCCGGTGGTGCATGCACACGGAGATGGCCTGCATCTTGATCACGACCATGAGTGTTGCCCCGACAAGGGTGAGTCCTGCGGCCAATGCATCAGGGGACTGCTGTGCTGGGGATGCAACGGGGGTGTACTTCCGTGGTACGAGCGCATCCGCGGTCAAGCGCCCCCGTATCCGCCGCTGGAGTCGTACCTGAGTGATCCTCCAGCAGCAGCACTTGGGCTACTGTAACGACGGCCCCATCCGGTAGCGAGTAAGGCCGAAAACGTCGGTGTGGGGAAAAGGGCGAGTGGTCCGGGGTACAGGTCCCGCGTCGGTACCCTGGAGCGCATGTCTACTGTCCCGGTTCGCGTTCGTTTCGCCCCGTCCCCGACCGGCATGTTCCATGTCGGTGGTGCACGGTCCGCTCTGTACAACTGGGCGGTGGCGCGACAGTCCGGTGGCAGGTTCGTCCTGCGAATCGAGGACACCGACGCGGCCCGGAACAAGCCGGAGTGGACCGAGGGCATCATCAGCGCGCTCGCGGCGATCGGCATTCATGGCGAGGACCCGGCCTTTGAGGGGCCGTACTTCCAGTCGCACAACGCCGACCGGCACCGGGAAGCGGCTCAGCAGCTCTTCGCGGCCGGCCGGGCGTACTACTGCGACTGCACCCGGGAGCAGCTGAAGGAGCGCACGGGGTCGGAGCACCTCGGGTACGACGGGTTCTGCCGGGACCGGAGGCTGGCCTTCGAGGAGGGGCGGGCGCTGCGGTTCCGGACGCCGGACGAGGGGGAGACCGTCGTGGTCGACCTGGTCCGCGGGGAGCCGGCGTTCCCGAACAGCGCGATCGAGGACTTCGTGATCGCCCGTGGCGACGGGTCCCCCGTCTTTCTGATCGCCAACGTCGTGGACGACATGGATGAGGGAATCACTCAGGTCATCCGGGGCGAGGAGCACCTGTCGAACACGCCGAAGCAGCAGCTGCTGTGGGAGGCGCTCGGTGCCGAGCCGCCCGTGTGGGCGCATCTGCCGGTGATCGTGAACGAGAAGCGGCAGAAGCTGTCGAAGCGCCGGGACAAGGTGGCGCTGGAGGACTACCTCGCCGAGGGGTTCCTGCCCGAGGCGATGGTGAACTACCTCATGCTGCTCGGCTGGGGCCCGGGTGACGACCGGGAGATCAGGCCGTACGAGGAGCTGGAGCGGCTCTTCCGGATCGAGGACGTGAACACCGCTCCGGCCTTCTTCGACGTGAAGAAGCTGACGGCGTTCAACGGCGAGTACATCCGCGCCCTGTCGCCGGAGCAGTTCGCCGCCGCCTGCGCACCGTGGCTCGTCGCCCCGTACGCACCGTGGCGGCCGGAGGCGTTCGACAAGGGCGTCTTCGAGGCGGCGGCTTCCCTGGCCCAGACCCGGCTGGCGCTGCTTTCCGAGATCACCGGCTATGTGGACTTCCTGTTCCTCGACGAGCCGGTCGAGGACGAGGCGTCGTGGAACAAGGCGATGAAGGCGGGCGCTGGCGACATCCTGTCGGACGCCCGCGCCGAGCTGGCCGACGTCGCGGACTGGAAGGCGGACGACCTGAAGGCCGTCCTGCTCGCCGTCGGGGAGAAGCACGGGCTGAAGCTGGGCAAGGTCCAGGCGCCCATCCGGGTCGCGGTCACCGGCCGGACGATCGGACTCCCGCTGTTCGAGTCCATGGAGCTGCTCGGCCGGGACCGCGTGCTGGCCCGCTTGGACGCCGCCGGCAAGAAGCTGGCCGCGCAGGCGTAGCCGCTGGTCAGGCGACCTGCGCCAGGAGGTTGCCCCAGGCGTCGCCGAAGTAGTTCAGGTCGAACCGGGCCAGGGCCTCGTACGCCGCCTTGGCCTCGGTGCGGCGTGCCGCCGCGCGCTCCCGGACCTGTACCGGGAGGCGGCGGAGGTCCGGGGCCGGCTGGCCGGTCAGTGCGGCGAGGTCGCCCAGGCCGGCCACCGGGCGGATGAGGCAGGGCAGACCGAGGAGTAGAGCCTCGGCGGCGCAGCGGCTCCAGCCCTCCCGCATACGGGGGAGGAAGACGCCGACGTCACAGGCGCGCAGCAGACGCAGGTACCGCTCGCGCTCGACGTCGTAGTGCGCGCTGTCCAGGTCGATGGTGTTGCTGCCGCTGGTGATCACCCGCAGTCCGGGAACGCCGGCCAGAGCCGCCGAGACCTCCTCGGTCCCCTTCCAGTGCACGGCCTTGCCCGCGTACACGCCGATCACGTCGGGTGGCAGGCCGAACTCGGCACGGCACTCGGCCCGGTCGTAACCGCGTGCCTGCTCGACCTCGGCCATGTCGAAGGCGTTGTAGATCACCCGTACGTTGCGGACGCCGCGGGCGCGGAGCTGGTCGGCCCAGTACGGGGCGACGCACACGACGGCGGCGCACTGCGGCAGAACGCGGAACAGCCGCTCCCAGAGCATGGCCTCGATGGGGGCGGAGTCATGTTGGAGCGGCTCGTAGTGGTGCAGGAGGAACACCGTGCGGGCGCACATCTCGGGCGTGAACAGCAGCGGGCTCAGGTCGTCCCACACGAAGGTGCCGGTGGTGCCGTGCAGCGCCCGTATGGAAGGGGCCAGGCGGGCGAGGTGGCGGAGCTTGCGCCAGCGGCGGACCCGGTAGGTCCGCTTGTGGTCCGGGACGGTGCGCCATTCCACGTCGTCGGCCGTCACCTCGTGGAGCATTCGTAGGTAGACCCGGCCGCCGGTCCGGCCGACCGGCTCCATCGAGTAGACGACCCGTTTCACGGACGTACCTCCTGTATGTGGTGGACGTACTCGGCGTGCAGGCGCGCGTGCATGGTCTCCAGATGGGGGTCGAGGTCGCTGGCGGCGTCGGCGAGGGGGATGTGGAAATCGCCCAAGGTCTGGAGGAACCGTCGGCGTCGGTCGAAGTTCGGGGACGCGGCGAGGTCGCGCAGGTTGTGCAGGCGGTCGGCGAGCCGGACGAGGAGGTCCTCAGGCGGGAGCGCGGCTTGCTTCGCGCGCCAGCGGGTCTCGTCGCCGACGGACTTGGGGCGCTGTTCGAGGCGATGGTCGGCCGTCATGGCACGCAGGCGGGCGGTGAACGGGCCGCCGAGGTGGTGGACGAGCAGTGCTTCCGACTCGGGCGCTACCTCCAAAGCGTCATGGAGGAGGGCGAGGAGGAGGGTCTCGGGGTGACGGACGCTGATCTCCGTTCGCAGGAGCCTGACGACGGCCAGCGGGTGCGCCAGGTATGGGGTGCCCTGGTCGCGGGTGTGGCCGTCGTAGACCGTGAGAGCGAGGCCGGCGGCCACGCGGGCTCGGGACTGCTCGTCCGGGCTCCACGCGGCGGCACCGAGCACGGTCAGGACGTGGTCGAGATCGATGGGGTCCATCCGCCTCACCTCGTACGAAGGGTCGCGGCACGGGGGTCGGGGACGTGGTCGGCGAATAACAGCGTGTCCCCGACGGCGAGGGCGTCGAGGCGCAGGTCCACCGCGGCTGCCACTGCTTGCTCAGCGGTCCGCAGGATCGGGGTGCCTTTGCGGTTGAAGGATGTGTTCAGCAGTAGCGGCAGTCCGGTGAGGTCGCGGAACTGCTCAAGGAGGTCGCGCAGGCCCTGGTGGTTGGCGGCGACGGACTGGACGCGGGCGGTGCCGTCGTGGTGGGTGACGGCGGCGATGCGGTCGGCTCGGCACCGTCGGACGGTGGCGACGCGGTTCATGAAGGGGTCGCCCGCAGACATGAACCATTCCGTGGCGTGCTCGGCGAGGACGGCTGGCGCGAACGGGCGGTACGCGGCTCGCTTCTTGATCGCGTTGAGTCGGTCCCGTGTGGCGGCGTGACCGGGGTGGGCGAGGATCGAGCGATGGCCGAGGGCACGCGGCCCGAATTCGAGCTGTCCCTGCACCCAGCCGACGATGCGGTGCTCGGCGAGCAGTGCCGCCACTGTGGGTGCCAGTCCGGGCCCGAGGTGGGGCAAGGCGTGGTAGCCGGACGGCACCGTTGCCGTCGGCAGTGCGCCCGGATCGGGGCCCCAAGCCGCGTCGGTCGGCACTGGCACGCGCTCCTGCCCGAGCTGATAGTGCCAGCCGTAGAGCGCTGCGCCCACGGCTGTGCCGGCGTCGTGCGGGGCCGGTGCGACGAAGAGGGTGTCGAAGCCGCTCTCGGCGGCCAGTCGGCCGTTGAGGTGCGAGTTCAGGGCGCATCCGCCCGAGAACACCAACGCTGAGGTTCGAGCGAGTCGTTGCAGGTGGCGGGCGATGTGGACGACCGATTCGGCGAAGACCTCCTGGACGGCGGCGGCCAGGTCGGCACGCTTGTGCTCCGGCTGTTCCGCGACATTGTCGGCGGTCCAGGCCCGGCCATCGAGCAGCAGCGGTGTGCTGCTGTCCGCTGCACCCCACGGGTGATCGATGCGGATCTCGCCCTCGTCGCCGAGCTGGACCAGTTCGCGGATGTGCGGTCCGTAGCGCTGCGGATCGCCGAAGGCCGCGAGCGCCATCATGCTGCCCTCGGGCTCATCGCCGGGCGGGATCACTCGCCGGGCGAGGTTCCGGTAAAAGTGCCCGAGGGAGGAGTGGACGCGCCGGGGTCCGACCGGGCCCGGCACGACGGCCGGCATGCCCTGGTGGAGGCGGTCGATGCGATCGGGCCACAGGTCGTACCCCGTGATGCGCTCCCGGCCCGGGCCGAAGTCGGCGCCCAGGGAGGAGCCGCCGGCGTCGATGACCAAGCCCGCGGCGTGCTCGTGCCCGGAGAGCAGGTAGCCGGAGAGCACGTGGGCCGTGTGGTGGGAGAGGAGGCGGAGGTGTTCGCCGAGCGGGGCGGGCAGGAGAGCGGCGAGTTCCTCCCGCTCCTCGGACAGCCACCACCCGGCCGCGGGGTTGGGACGCATGGAGGCCACCCAGACGGCGTCCACGTCCTCCGGTTCGATGCCGGCGGCCTCCAGGCACCACTGGAGCGCGCGGGTCGGCGCGGTGAGCGTGCCCTTGCGGGTGGGGTGGTTGTGCTTGACGCCGCTCCAGCGCTCCTCTTCGGCCGCGTAGAGGCGGCCGTCGAGGACCAACGCGGCGGCCGTGTCGTGGTGGAAGTTCAGTCCGAGGACTGTAGGCATGCTGGTGTACCTCCCGGTCAGACGGTGAGGGCGGGGACGAGTGCGGCGCCGGAGTCGGTGTACTCGTGGCAGCGCAGGCAGAACCGGAAGTGGTGCCCGCGGGGAGCGAACACCTTGGCCGCGAAGTCCTCGTCCCAGACGCTGAACTCGCTGTCGACCTTGGCCATCGCGTTGAAGCAGCGGTAGCAGGACCCGTCCATCTCGATCATCAGGTGCTGGTCGAGGTAGCGGTCGCAGAGGCCGCGCAGCTCGTTCGCGGGCTGGCCGACGTCGACGTGGTGCACGTGGTTGGTGACGTGGATGGCGCCGTACTTCTCGCACAGTGTCCCGAGCTGCGTGAGCCGGGTGGGACTGATGCCTTCCAGGACACTGTTGACGACCACGGTCTTGCCGGCTTCGCGGAGGCGGGGCACGACGGCGTGCACCTCGTCGTAGTTCCCGTGTTCGTCGTCGCAGCCGATGAGGATCTGGTCGTAGAAGCGGAGGGTCGCGTCCATGATCGGCTGGTTGCGAGCCAGGGTGATGGCGTTCGTGCCCAGAACCATGACCTTGTCCGGCAGCCGCGTGCGGGCGGCGTCGCTGAGTGCCGGGAAGCTCCGGTGCACGGTGGGTTCGCCGCCGTTGATGTGCAGCTGCTGGAAGGGAATGGTCTCCAGCCGGGTCAGGATGGTGGAGAACAGTTCCAGGGACATGTTCTCGCCCTGGGCGCCGTCGGCGAAGATGCAGAAGTCGCAGTGCCGGTTGCACTTCGTGGTGATCTTGACCTTTGCCGTCTTCAGGGTGCGGGGCACCGGCGCACGCGCGGTCATGGCGAGACTCCTTGGGTCAGAGGTGGACGTCGTCGGGCGTGAGGCTGAGGAAGTCCTGGACGGCGGTCTTCTGCCGGTGCCAGCGCGCGAGGGCCGCGCGCAGGGTGCCGGCCGTGGTCGGTCCGGTGGGGATCAACGCCGCCATCCGGGCGGCCAGCTGCTGGGCGGCAGTCGCCTCGTCTGCCGCGAGCGCGGTCAGCGTTTGCGCGGCAGAGCGGAGTTCTTTCGCCTCCCGCCGGATCAGGTACTCGGTCGTCACGCCGGGCGGTGGATCGAGGTAGTACAGCCAGCGGGCGACGCGCACACGGAGCATGCCGGCCGTCATTACCCAGTCGGTACGGGCGTGCTCCTGGCACTGGTCGTCTGTGCGGTCCCCGTCGGGAACGCGGCGCATGGCCGCCTCCAGGGCGACATGGGCCGCGCGGAGCAGGTGGCGCGGGCTCCGTGGTCGGACATCGGAACGGTTCTCCGCGTGCCGGAGGAACAGCTCGGCGTATCCGTCCAGTCCCTCCGGCCTCCACTGGGTGAGCGCCGCCGTCTTTCCGGGGCAGCGGGTCCGGGTCGCGAGCGCGGCGGCGGCGAACCAGCACGGGGCGAGGTAGTGCCACGCCACGCAGTGGCGCCGGTACGCGGCGATGTCCTCGACCACGTTGTCCGTGCTGTCCGCGGCCAGCTGGTATCGACCGCCCATACGGGCTCGGAGGATCCCCCGGTAGAACCGCTCATCGACCCCGCACCAGGGCGCCATCTGGGCCCGGGACTTCCAGCGCTGGTAGTCCCGGGAGCTCCCGCTGATCAGCGACCAGGTCGCGAGTTCGGGCGCGGAGACGAGTCTCCCGTCCGTCTCGGCCACGGTGAACGCGAAGCCGGGCGGGTGCTCCAGGAGACGTCGATGGGAGACCTCCCGGCCGACCGCGGCGGCGTGTGCTGCGGCCAGGCGGTGATTCCACTCTTCCCAGTCCGCAGGTGCCTGGCGCCGGAGGACGCGTACGTCGATGTCGGAGTGCGGAGCCAGCAGGTCGGCCGGCTGCCACTTGTGGGTGAGCATCACGGCCCCGACGCCGTGAGTGTCCAGCTCGCGTTCGTACAGAGCGCCGAGCCTCTGGTAGAGAGGCGGCGCGTCGACCACGACCATCACCGCTCCCCGGTGGCGGCGCGGGCACAGGCGGGGCTGGCCGCTTCCGTGGGGAGGACGGGGAGCAGAGGCAGGACCGGTGCGCCTTCGGGGCGCTCCATCCGGTCCCAGCGCAGGTCGTAGTCCACGTAGTGGAAGCCCTGCCAGGCGTCGTTGGTGTCGCGGTCGAGCATGGCCTGGAAGAGGTGGGCGAAGGCGTCACCGAGGGTGCCGTCGGCGAGGTGGGGCTTCAGCGGGATGTCGCGGTTGTGCAGGATGCAGGGCCGCGCCACGCCTGTCGGGGTGATCTTGATCCGGTTGGCGTCGGAGCAGGTGGCGCAGCTGGAGTTGGAGATGAAGCCGATCGATCCCGCCCAGCCCTCCGGGCGGAGGTACTGCCCGGGGCTGCGGACGCCCAGCTGGTCCCGGGGGACTTCGCCGGCGTTCGCGAACCACTCGTGGAGACGCCCGCGGACCTCTGCCTCGGTGATGAACTCGGTGTCGAAGAGCGCCTGGGCGGGACCGATGTTCTGCAGTTCGATCAGGCGGACGGCGACGGGCAGGTCACGGGCGAGTTCGGCCACCGCGAAGGCGTCGTCCAGGTAGGTGCGCTGAAGAACGCAGTTGATCTTCACCCGCAGGCCGAGGGAGAGGGCGGCGTCGAGGGCGCTCCGGGTGGTGCGCGGGTCGCCGCCGCCCATGATCGCGGCGGACCGCGCCGGGTCGAGGCTGTGGAGGCTGAGGTTGAGGTAGGTCAGGCCGGCGTCGTGGAGCTGTTCGACGCTCAGCCCCCGGCGCAGGTTGCCGTGGCTGGTCATGCCGATCGCGGCGTCGGGCCCGAGGCCGTCGGCGAGGCCCGCGATGACGTCGAGGATGTCGGCTCGGAGGGTCGGTTCACCGCCGGAGCAGTGCGCCTTCCTGATCTTCCAGGCCCCGGCCTCGGTGGCGATGGCCGCGTAGTCGGAGGCGGTCAGGGGCCGGTCCTTGTGCCCGTAGTCCGGCATGCACCGGGGCTTGCAGAACACGCAGTCCAGGTTGCACAGCGAGTTCAGGGTGAAGGCCAGGTAGGGGTGGTTGCGGCCTGCGGCGGCGAAGGCGGCGGCCAGGCCGTCGTGGTCTGCGGTGGGCATTGGTCAGCCTCCTGCGAGCGGAGAGCGGGTGGCGGGCGCCTCGGCCAGGCCGTTGAGGGGCTGGCCCGAGAGGTAGCAGTGCAGGTTGTCGGCGAAGAACGCCACCGCCTCGTCCATGTACGCGCGGCAGAACACCGAGCTTTTCGGGGTGAGTACGACCCGGGGGTGGAGCCGCAGCGGATGGCGGGCGGGCAGCGGCTTCGGATCGAACACGTCCAGGGCCGCGCCGCGCAGGTGGCCGGTGTCGAGGGAGGCCAGGAGAGCCGGCTGGTCGACGGTTGCCGCGCGGCCGAGGTTGAGGAAGAGAGAGCGGGGCTTGCACGCCGAGAAGAGGTCGTGGTCGAAGTAGCGGTCCGTCGCCGGGGTCGCGGGCAGCAGATTGACCACTACGTCGGCGACGGACACCGCCTGGTGCACCGCCGTCGTGCGCACCCACGTGATCCCGCCCTCGGAAGCCGCAGGCGGTGTCCGGCGCACTCCGATGACGTTTATGCCGAAGGCCCGAGCGGCCTGGGCGAGGTGGCGTCCGACGCTGCCGCAGCCGACGATGGTCATCGTCGCCCCCGCCAGGTCGAAGAACTCTTCGGCCAGGTCGTCCTTCCACCAGGCACGGTTCCGCTGGACGCGCTGGCTGATGAACAGCCCGCGGGAGAAACCCAGGACCACGCCCATGGCGTGCTCGGCCATGGGTCTGCCGTGGAAGCCGTACGAGCGGGTCAGGGCCACCCCGACGGAGTGCGCCTCGGCGACGGGCAGATGGTCGGTGCCGGCGGCCGGGGAAGCGATCCACCGTAGATGTGGCGCGGCGAACAGCCACGAGGGCGCGAATCGCCACCCGAAGTAGACGTGTGCGTCGGCCAGCTGGTGCGGCACGGCCTCCTCGGCCGCCCTGCGGAACTCGACGCCGGGGAAGGCGACGGACAGCGCACGCTCGTGCTCGGAGGACAGCCGCCAGAAGGAGTGCGGGGACTCCAGGCTGATTAGCACTACCGGCCGGCTCATCGCGCTCGGCCCTCCGCGGTGGTTGACGGCGCCAGCGCCCAGGGGGCGACGCGGTTCATGAGGGAACCGACGCTGGCCTCGTAGTCGTGGCGGGAGCGCACCAGGGCCGCCCCGGCGCTCCGGAGCCGATCGCGTTCTCGGGGCAGGACGGTCAGGGCCCGGTGCAGGGCGGACGCCAGGGACCTGGGGTCCTGTGGTGCGGCCGTGAAGCCGGTCTCGCCCTCGATGACTGTCTGAGCCAGGCCGCCGGCCGTGGTCGCGACCACCGGGCCCGCACCGGCTGCGAACGCTTCCAGGGGTATCCGGCCGAAGGGTTCCTCGCGAGAGGGAACGATGACCGCGCGCAGGGCCGGGCTGTGCAGCCAGGCACGGATCGCGGGGGCGAAGCGAGTGATCAGAGTCGCGTCCAGATCGTGCGCGCGGATGTGTGCCGCCAGGTCCCGCTGGTACGGGGAGGGAAACTCGTGTTCCTCCGAGGTCACGGCAGCCAGCAGCAGGTGAGGAACTTGGACACCGCGTTCCTTCAGCAGGCGCGACGCCTCCAGGAGGTCTTCGAAGCCTTTCGACGGGACTGCGCGGCCCATGGCGAGAAGGAATCCAGCGCGGGCCTTGAAAGGCAGGGGCAGAGTCGTGGGCGGTTTGACCATCTCTTCACGGACCAGCCCGTTCGGGATGTTCACGATGCTCGACCGAGGGACGGCGTAGTTGACGATGAGATGGCCTCGCATGTGCGAGGAGATAGCCCCGACGCGCGCACCTCGGAGTGTCGCCGCTCGCAGGGCGTCGCGCTCCCAGCGGATGCGGGAGACATCCTTGGGCCGCGTCAGCGCGGTCGTGGAGCGAGGCACGAGCAGCAGGTCCGTGGTCGGCGACATGTAGGGGGCGAGCCCGAGGAACGGGATGTCGAGGCCGACGAGGAGGCACCGGCTCGCCCGCGCGGCGATGCGCATGGCCGCCTCGCCCGCCAGGTCGCACAGCTGAACCGAGCCGCGGACCGAGTCCGGTGGCGCGTTGACCTTCGGGATCGTGATGACCTGGGCTGCGGCCTGTCGCAGCATCTGCCGGACCTCGCCGGCCCACCGCTGATCGTGCGCGCCCGCGGACTCGGGGACGTGCGGGGTGATCACCGAGAGGCGGCCTGTCGGCAGGAGCCGGGCCAGTGCCGTGAGGAAGGCGCGGTTGCTGAAGCCGGTGCCCGACTCCGCACCGTAAAAGCCCTCGTGGAGAGCGACGACGGCCCTGGGCTGGCGAGCGGACTCCGGCACGGCCGTGCGTGAGGGTGGGGAAGTCGCATGGTCGATGCGCACTGTGCGGTCCCTCCTTGGAGGACGGTTTTGGACCGGCGTGGACATCAGGCGCCGGCGGACGAGGAGCACGGCCTGCGGGTGAGTCGGCACCAGGCACGAGAGCCGTTGGTGCCAGTCGTCAGCGACCAGGCATCGGCCAAGGCATCGACGATGACCAGTCCCCGTCCTGATTCGGCCTGCTCATCGGGAGCAGTGGGAGAAGCGGGTGCGGGCCGGGGACAGCCGCCATCAGTGACGGTGATCTCGATCTCCAGGCCGCCGCCGGTCAGCCCCCTGCGGTCGACGCACAGAACCAACGGCGGACTGCCCGATACGAAGGCGTTCGTCGCCAGCTCCGACCCGATCAGGCGGGCGTCAGCAAGTACATCCGTCTCAGTGCCACGCAGCGCCAGCGTCACGGCGCCCCGGGCGACCTCGGCCGCTTCCGGTCCGTATGGCAGATCCGTGATCAGGGTGGTCATGCCGTCGCCGGCGACGAACCCGCGTCCGGGGGCTGAGGTTGGCCGTCCGGCGGCACGGTCCAGCACACCGCCCGGTCGGCCTGGGAAGGTGCTCGTGTGCTGTCTCAAGGCCCACCTCTTTCTCCGTCGGCTCGGAAGACGGGCGCCTCCGCCGGGATCCAAGAACACAGGAGGGGGACGGTCAGGCAGGACCCGATCAGTGGGTCAACTCGGTCAACTTCCACGCGGTGGTGGTGAACCGCCCGGCCAAAGGCATCACCATGGGGCCCGCGAAGTGAGGGACGAACCACTGGAGCGAAGGGTGGTCGCACGTGGCACCGCAGACAGGCGAGCCCAACGTCGTACTGGCCGGGTGCCTCGACGAACTCGGGTGGAGCCCGAAGGCGCTCGCTCGCAAGCTCAACCGAGTGTTCGGAGCGGGAACGGTGGCCGAGTCGGCGCCGTACCACTGGCGGGACGCCGGCGCCCTGCCGCGCCCGCCGTTGCCGATGATGGCCGCCTACGTGCTCTCCCAGGAGCTGGGTAGGAATGTCTCGGTGGCCGAACTGTGGCAGGGGCGTGTGGGTGACTCGTCAGTGCTCGTCCCCGCGGACACGGATCTCGCGCGGCCCTGGACCGCGCATGGCATGGAGGCGATCGTGGAGGACTGGGTGATCGGAGGGCTTGTCGACCGCCGCAGGTTCCTCGCGATCTCGGGCGCGGGACTCCTCGCGATCGTCGCCCAGTACCTCGACGGCACCGCGGGACGCGGCCAGTACCCGCCTCGAATGACGTCGTCGCTCGGCACCGATCCGCTCGTGGACCAAGTGGAACAGCACCTCCCCATGCTCCAGCTGCTCGACGACGAGCACGGAGGGGCACGTCACCTGCCCTACGTGGGAGCCCAGTTCCGGGCTGTCGGGCTGCTGATCCGCGAAGGCGGCCACTCTCCGGCTGTCGCGAGCCGCCTGATCCGCGCCCTCGCGGAGATCGGCCAGCTGGCCGGCTGGATGGCCTTCGACGCGGCCGATCACGGACTGGCGCAGCGCTACTTCGTCACGGCGCTCCGGGCCGCGCACCAGGTCAACGATCTCGCCCTGTGTGCCCACATCCTCGGTGACCTCTCCTTCCAGGCGGCCAGTCGAGGACACCCCGCGGACGCCATCGCCCTTGGCGAGGCCGCCCGCCGTGCCGGCGACGCCGCCCCGCTGGCCGTCCGGGCGTCCGTCCTGTCCCGGCTCGCCTACGCGTACGCCGCCGCCGGCCGTGACAACGACTTCGCCCACACCCGTGGTGCTGCCCGCGAACTGATCGCAAGCCGGGACGGCCGCCAAGAAGAGCCCCGCTGGATGTACTTCCTCACCGACAACCACCTGGACTGCCAGGCCGGCTACGGCCTCATCCAGATGGGTCGTGCACAGCAGAAGGCGGAGAGCGGAAAGAAGAGCCGTCGCTTCCTCGCCCAGGGGACCGAGATGCTCAGGTCCGGGGCGTACGGCGTCCCGCGCGGTGACCCCAGCCAGCGCCGAGCCATGTTCGAGGGAGCCTGGCTGGCCCTGGGCCACAGTGCCCACGGAGACCTGGAGGCAGCCTGCGAGATCGGCCAGATCGCCGCCGACCGCCTGGGTGTCGTCCGCTCACCGCGCAGCGCGGCGCTGCTCCACCAGCTTGCCGCCGACCTCCGCCGCCGACAGCGCAACCCTCACGTGCGCGGCTTCCTGCCGGCCCTGGAGGACGCCCTCGCCCGACACGCCCCATCGACGCAACCCGGCCGTTAGGGTCGGGGTTCATGACCGCAGGGGAGCGCGTTGTCGTCGTCGGGGCCGGGGTGGCTGGACTCACCACGGCCGTCGTTCTCGCCGAGGCCGGGGCTTCGGTGCACGTGATCGCCGAGCAGGTGCCGGGGGTCACGTCGCTGGCGGCCGGGGCGATGTGGGGGCCTTACCTGGTCGAGCCGAAGGACAAGGTCGACCAGTGGGGGCAGCGGTCCCTGGAGGTCTTCCGGAAACTGGCCCAGGACCCGGGGACGGGCGTCCGGCTCACCAGTGGCATCGAGGCGTCCCGCACGGCCGAGGCCGCGCCGGACTGGGCCACCACTCTGCCGGGTTTCCGACCGTGCGAGCGGGCCGAACTGCCGGCCGGGTTCACGGCGGGTTACCGGTTCACCGTGCCACTGATCGACATGCCCACCTACCTCGACCACCTCCTGCGCCGGCTCCGCGATGCCGGAGGTGTGGTCGAGCGGCGACGGCTGACCTCGCTCTCGGACGCCGGTCCGGCTTCGGCGATCGTCAACTGCGCGGGCCTCGGGGCACGCGACCTGGTTCCGGACCCTGACCTCCGGCCCATCCGCGGCCAGCACGTCGTCGTCACCAACCCCGGGCTGACCGAGTTCTTCTCCGAGGACACCGGCCTCTCCCCGGACCTCCTGTGCTTCTACCCGCACGGGGACACCCTCGTGCTGGGGGGCACGGCGATCGACGGCGAGGGCGACCTGGCCCCCGACGACAAGGCGGCGGCCGGCATCCTCGCCCGCTGTGCCGAGGTCGAGCCCCGACTCGCCCAGGCTCGTGTCCTGGAACACCGGGTCGGCGCTCGACCGACCCGTGCCACGGTCCGTGTGGAGGAAGAGGTGCGGGACGACGGCACCGTGCTCGTGCACAACTACGGGCACGGAGGCGCCGGCGTCACGCTGTCGTGGGGGTGCGCTGAGGAGGTTTTGGCGTTGCTCTTTGCCAAGTGATCTAAACCTGGAGGTACAGACCCTGCGGGCCAAGCGGGACCTGCTCGCGGCGGGGCTGGCGGAGGCCGGGTTCGGGGTGTTCCGTCCCGCCGGGACCTATTTCGTCACCACCGACATCCGCCCGCTCGGCTTCGACGACGGCTTCGCCTTCTGCCGCGCCCTGCCCGAACGCGCGGGTGTGGTCGCCATCCCCAACGCGGTCTTCTACGACCACCGGGAGCAGGGCGCTCCCTTCGTGCGGTTCGCGTTCTGCAAGCGCACCGCGGTGCTGGAGGAGGCCGTGGCACGGCTGACGGCGCTGACGCCCCGGCCGGCGGCCGGCTGACCGCGGGCCCTTCCCGGCGCCGTCCGTCCACAGGCTGTGGACGGACGGCGCCCGCCTCCGGACCGGGCGGCGGCGCCTCCCACCGCCCGCGCGGGACCCCCGGTACGCGCGCGAGAGCCCGGCCCCGGCACGCCACCGCGAGGGTGGGTGCCCGGCCGGGCTCTCCGCGTACGGCGCGCGCCCGTCGGCACGCGCCGGGACGCCGTGGGGCCGACGGGCGGCCTACTCGTCGTCCTCGGGCTTCTCCGCGTCGTTGACCTCCTGCTCCAGGCCCAGCTGCTCGACGAGCCAGCGGTCGAACTCGATCGCCGCGCGCACCCAGCTGACCGTGGAGGAGACGAAGTGCTCCAGGCTCACGCCCATGCCGATCAGCATCTGGGCCTCGCCGATCAGGCGGACCGTGCCGTCGTCGTGGGTGTGGGTGTAGACCTTGGGCCACAGGGTGCGCCGGTTCCAGTCGTCGATGGACTCCAGCAGCTGCGGCTTCTCGCCGATCTGGTGGGGCCGGTCGTAGAACGTCCGCACCGAGAAGACCTGCTGGTCGGCCTCGCCGCGGAACATGAAGTACGTGCGGAACTGCTCCCACGGCGCCGCGAGGTCTCCCTCCTCGTCGACGACGTACTTGAGCTCCATCTGCTCCAGGAGCTGCTTCACGAGATCCTGATCCGGGACGACGGGGCCCGCCGGTCCTTGGGGCTGCGGCTCGGGCTGGCCCCCGAAGTTCGGAATCGAGGACGGGTCGATGCTCACCGTGAATTTCCCTTCGTGCGGATCTCGCCATCCTCCCTCATCCGGGGAGGGGGGTGGCAAGGCCCGGCCGGATCTGTCTGCCATCGGCGGACACGATCCGGCCGGTCGGGGGGCGCCCGGCACCCGCCGGAGTGACGGGCCGGGCCGTCCTACAGCGTCTTGGCGACGGCCGGACCCACGATCAGCCCGTCACCGGCGCGGTCCACGCGCACGGTGTCGCCGTCCTTGATCTCGCCGGACAGGATCTCCTTGGCGAGGCGGTCGCCGATGGCGCTCTGGACCAGACGGCGCAGCGGGCGGGCGCCGTAGGCCGGATCCAGGCCCTCCTCCGCGAGCCAGGCCAGGGCCCCGGGCGTGACGTCGAGGCTGAGGCGCCGCTCGGCGAGCCGCCGGGCCAGGCGGTCGATCTGGAGGCGCGCGATGCGCTCCAGCTCGGGCTTGGTCAGGGCGGCGAAGACCACCAGATCGTCGAGCCGGTTGAGGAACTCCGGCTTGAACGAGGCGCGGACCACCTCCAGGACCTGCTCCCTCTTCTCCGTCTCGCTGGTGAGCGGGTCGACCAGGAACTGGCTGCCCAGGTTGGAGGTGAGCACCAGGATGGTGTTGCGGAAGTCGACCGTGCGGCCCTGGCCGTCGGTGAGGCGGCCGTCGTCCAGCACCTGCAACAGGATGTCGAAGACCTCGGGGTGGGCCTTCTCCACCTCGTCCAGCAGCACCACGCTGTACGGGCGGCGGCGCACGGCCTCGGTCAGCTGGCCGCCCTCCTCGTAGCCGACGTACCCGGGCGGGGCGCCGACCAGGCGGGCCACGCTGTGCTTCTCGCTGTACTCCGACATGTCGATGCGGACCATCGCCCGCTCGTCGTCGAAGAGGAAGTCGGCCAGGGCCTTGGCCAGCTCCGTCTTGCCGACGCCGGTCGGGCCCAGGAAGAGGAAGGAGCCGGTGGGCCGGTCGGGGTCGGCGATGCCCGCGCGGGAGCGCCGTACCGCGTCGGAGACCGCCCGCACGGCCTCCGTCTGCCCGATCAGCCGCCTGCCCAGCTCGTCCTCCATCCGCAGCAGCTTCTGCGTCTCGCCCTCCAGCAGCCGCCCGGCGGGGATGCCGGTCCAGGAGGCGACGACGTCCGCGATGTCGTCGGGGCCGACCTCCTCCTTCACCATCGTGTCCCTGGCGACCTCCTCCTCGGCCTGCGAGGCGGCCTCCAGCTCCTTCTCCAGGGCCGGGATCTCGCCGTACAGCAGCTTGGAGGCGGTGTCGAAGTCGCCGTCGCGCTGGGCGCGCTCGGCCTGGCCGCGCAGCTCGTCCAGCTTCTCCTTCAGCTCGCCGACCCGGTTGAGGGACTGCTTCTCCTTCTCCCAGCGGGCCCCCAGGCCGCGCAGCTCCTCCTCCTTGTCGGCCAGGTCGCGGCGCAGCTTCTCCAGGCGCTCCCTGGACGCCTGGTCGGTCTCCCGGCCGAGGGCGAGCTCCTCCATCTTCAGCCGGTCCACGGCACGCTGGAGTTCGTCGATCTCGACGGGCGAGGAGTCGATCTCCATGCGCAGCCGGGAGGCCGCCTCGTCGACGAGGTCGATGGCCTTGTCGGGCAGGAAGCGGGAGGTGATGTACCGGTCGGACAGGGTCGCCGCCGCCACCAGCGCGCTGTCGGCGATCTGCACCTTGTGGTGGGCCTCGTAGCGACCCTTGAGGCCGCGCAGGATCGCGATGGAGTCCTCGACGGTCGGCTCGGCCACCAGCACCTGCTGGAAGCGCCGCTCCAGCGCCGGGTCCTTCTCGATCCGCTCGCGGTACTCGTCGAGCGTCGTCGCGCCCACCATGCGCAGCTCGCCGCGCGCGAGCATGGGCTTGAGCATGTTCCCGGCGTCCATGGCGGAGTCGCCGCCGGCGCCCGCGCCCACGACGGTGTGCAGCTCGTCGATGAAGGTGACGATCTGCCCGTCGGAGTCCTTGATCTCGGCGAGGACGGTCTTCAGCCGCTCCTCGAACTCACCCCGGTACTTCGCGCCCGCCACCATCGCGCCCAGGTCGAGCGCGACCAGCCGCTTGTCCCGCAGCGACTCCGGCACGTCCCCCTTCACGATCCGCTGGGCGAGACCCTCGACGACGGCGGTCTTGCCGACGCCGGGCTCGCCGATCAGGACGGGGTTGTTCTTGGTCCGGCGGCTGAGCACCTGCACGACCCGCCGGATCTCCTGGTCCCGCCCGATGACCGGGTCCAGCCTGCCCTCGCGGGCGGCGGCGGTCAGGTCGGTGCCGAACTTCTCCAGCGCCTTGTACTGCCCCTCGGGGTCGGGGGTGGTCACGCGGCGCCCTCCCCTCGTCTTGCGGAAGGCCTCCAGCAGCTTCTTCGCGGCGGCGCCCTGCCGCTGGAGCACCTCCCCGGCCGCGCCGCCCTTGGCGGCGATGCCGATGAGCAGGTGCTCGGTGGACAGGTACTCGTCGCCGAGTTCCCGGGCGCGGGCCTGGGCGTCGGCGATGACGGCGAGCATCTCGCGGTTGGGCTGCGGCGGCGCCACCGTGGATCCCGTCACACTGGGCAGCCCGGCGAGAATCCGCTCCGCGCCGGAGCGTACGGCCGCCAGGTCGGCCTCGACCGCGACGAGCAGGTCGGTGATGTTCTCGTTGTCCTGCCCCTGAAGCAGAGCCAGCAGCAGGTGGGCGGGGGTGAGATCGGCGTGCCCCTCGGTCACGGCCCGGCTGCTGGCCGCGTTGATCGCGTCCCGGCTCCGGTTGGTCAGCTCGGCGTCCACGTTCGCGTTCTCCTCCTAGCGTCAGCTGACGGCCACATCTCCCAGTGCTGACTCAGTAAACGTACACAAAGTTGAGTCTATTCCACTCAAGGAGGCCAGGGGAGGATGGCGGCGGGGACGGGTTAGGTTGCGGGCATGGCCCCCACGTACTCCGTCGATCCGGCCGAGCCGGACGCGCCCTATCTGCGTTTCTGGCAGGAGCGGCATCTCGCCACGCTGACCACGCCGCGCCCGGACGGCACCCCGCACGTCGTCCCCGTCGGCGTCACCTACGATCCCGGGAGCCGGCTGGCACGGGTGATCGCCAACGAGTCCAGCGCGAAGGTGCGGAACGTCCTGGCGGCGGGCCCGGAGGGGATACCGGCGGCCGTGTGCCAGGTCGACGGCCGGCGCTGGGCGACACTGGAGGGCCGGGCCCGGGTCAGCACCGAACCGGAGCGGATCGCGGAGGCCGAGCGGCGCTACGCGGAGCGCTACGGGCGGCAGCCGTCGCCCAACCCGTCCCGCGTGGTGATCGAGATAGCGCTGGAGCGGGCGATGGGGCGCGGCTGAGCCACCGGCGAATTCGAGCCGCTCCGGCAATCGCCCGGTGTCGGAAGAAGTCCTCATAAAACGTCAGCGGCGTCACCGTGTTCAGGTCACGGTGACGCCGCTGCGGGGGGAAGCACCTGAGCGATCTTTTGCGACGGGGGAATCGCGTCAGGCACTGCGGGGGGTGGCCGAGATGGTCCTCACATCGGGGGTCTCCGGCTGCACGAGCCGGTGGTCCCGCTGGTCCAGGTTCACAAAGATCATTCCGTACCGGATGGCACACCGCACGGGCTGCGGCGCCCCCCTGGGCCGCCGCAGGCACCGGTACGCTCGTACGTCTCCGTCCTCGTCCCGCGTCACGACGACCGGTTCACCGAAGACGGTCACCATCAGCGAGTCACCGCTGTGGGGGATGGCGGTGACCAGGTCGATGAAGTGCCAGCCGGAACGGTAGGCCGTCGCCATCTCGCGACGGAACGACCGGTCGTCGGGTGGAGTCGTCACATCAACGCTCCGAGTTCACGACAATCGACGGCCAGTGGCTGTCCGCCCGGGCGTCGCCCTTCGTTCCGGCAAAACCACTCAGTGCACCGAAGGCCGCAACGGCGGAGAGAGCGGCGGCAAGCACCGAGCGAAGCAGTCTCTTACGCATGGTCGGCTTCGTCCTCACTAGGTAAGTCTTCTCTTCCCCCGTCATGTAAGACGATGGCTCATTCGAACACGTCATGGCCACACAATCGATGCATCATGTTCCTGCATGTTCAGGACCCTGGGGGGTGGAGATTTCGTGGAAAACCAGACCAAGGCGGCACATCCCCACGCGGTGACCGAACTGTGCGAGGAAGGCAGCCGACTCTACGCGAACGCCCTGCGTAGCGGGCGGATCCCCCGCTCCGACGCGGAGTGCGCCCCCTGCCTGACGGAGTTCGCCCTTCTCCACCCGGATCCGGACGATCAGGACTGGCTGCGCCCCGTGCCGCCCGCGGTGGCGCTCGCCCGGCGTCTCGATCCCATCGAGCGCGACATCGCCGAACGCAGGCGGCTGTCACTCCGGCTCGCCGACGCCTTCGAGCCGTTCATGACGCTCGGCGTCCAGCCGGCGAGCAGCGCCCTCGCCATCACGGTGCTGGAGGGCAGCGGCCGGATCAACGCGGCCCTGGATCTGGCCACCGCGCAGTGCCGTTGCGAGATGCTCACCATCCAGCCCAGCGACGACCGCTTCTCCGAACGGAGCCTCGCCCAGGGCCTGGAGCGCGACAAGCCGCTGACCGAGCGCGGGGTGCGGATCCGCACGCTCTACCAGCACACCGCGCGCTACAGCCCGCAGAAGCTGGCCTACGTCGCCCAACTGGCCGGCGGCAAGGCGGAGTACCGCACGATCGACGAGGTGGTGGAGCGCCTCATCGTCTGCGACGAGACGGTGGCGTTCATCCCCACCCGCGACGACCAGCAGGTCGCCCTGGAGATCCGCCATCCCGGCCTCGTCCGGTACCTGATCAAGGTCTTCGAGTTCATGTGGAGCCGGTCCGTCCCGCTGAGCGCCGGGGGCCGCTACGATCCCGCGCCCGGCGGCATCACGGACATCCAGTACTCCATCGCCAAGCTCCTCGTGGAGGGGCACGTCGACGAGGCCATCGCCCGCCGCCTCGGCATGAACGTCAGGACGTGCCGTGCCCACATAGCCAAGCTGGCCGCCACCCTCGGCAGCGGCAGCCGCGCCCAACTCGGCTACCTCATCGCCCAGTCGGGCATCCTGGAACCGCGGGACCGGCCGTCGCCGCGGGAGAGCCAGGCGTGAGGGGCCCGGCCCGGCCGCCTCACCGGGCGCCCGGGGAGCCCCGCTCGGGAACGCCGGGCAAGGCGGCCGGGCGCGGCGGCCCGTCCAGGCCCGCCTGGGCGATCCGCACGCCCAGCTGGGTGCGGCTGGCCGCCCCCAGCGTCTCCGACAGACGCGCGATGTGGGCCCGGCAGGTACGGACGCTGATGCCGAGCCGCTCGGCGATCACCGCGTCCTGGTGGCCCTCCGCCAGCAGCGCCGCTATCGACCGCTCCCGGTGCGAGATGCCCTCGATGCCGGTGTCCGGCAGCGGCGCGGTCAGCGGCACCGCCAGCCGCCACAGGCGCTCGAAGACCGTGGCCAGGTAGGAGACGAGGGCCGGGTGGCGCAGCTCCAGCGCCATGGAGCAGTCGGCGTTGGCGGGGATGAAGGCCACCGTGCGGTCGAAGAGGATGAGGCGGTCGACGACCTCGTCCAGGGTGCGCGCCTCCACCGCGTCGCCCATCAGCTCCAGATAGCCGAGCAGGCCCTGGCCGTGCCGCGCCACATGCGTGTACAGGTCCCGCATCCGCACCCCGCGCCCGCGCAGCGCCAGTGCCCGGTGCAGTCCCTCCGCCAGCTCGTGCTCGCGGCGGATGCCGCCGGGCTGCACGGTGAGCACCTCCGTCGTGCACGCCTGGGTCGCCTCGTCCATCGCGGTCTGGATGCGGGCGAGGCCGTCCAGGACGCGGATCGCGGAGCCCTCCGGGACGGCCTGGCCCGGCTGGGCCCGGCGGCCCAGCCCCGCGTACCACTCGAAGGCCGCCACCGCCGAGTCCACCCGGCGCTGGCCGGCGCTCACCTCGTCGCGCACCTCCCGCAGCAGGCGGGTCATGACCTCCTGCGGGGAGGTCGGCACGAGCCAGTCCATGTCGTCGGGGTCGGGGTGCAACAGGGCGAGCTCCAGCAGGCAGGGCACCGGCTCCGCGTCCCGGCGGGACACCCGGCCGCGCCGCACGGCCCGGGAATACACCCGGTCCCCGGCCTCGCACAGTCGGTCAGCACCGTGCGGATGCCCGTCCGCCCCGTGCCCGGCCATCACCCAGCCCACCCCCGGTTCCAGCCCGCTTCCGCAGCGCAACTATGCGCGGCGGAAACCGGGCCCGCAACACGGCTCCTGACGGGGCGGCAGCCGGGAATCACCGGTTCACACCGCTGTGTCCCGGGCTCGGGTCACCACGCCGATGCAAGCTGTCATATCATCAGAAACATTTCCGGGGCGGGTGGCTATTTCAAGCCGATCGCCGCGCAGTCGGCCGCGTACGCGGCTGTGCAGATGTCGGACACCTCGTAGATGCCGTCCGCGACGACGGTGCTCGCGATGTTCGCCTTGGTCAGGGAGACGACGGGCACGAGCTGCGCCGGGATGCCCTTGTGGGTGGGGCTGTCGACCTTGTCCCGGGTCAGCGCGTCGAACTGGATGTCCCGTCCCTGGACCTTGGCCACGGCCATCTCCGCGGCGCTCTCCGCCTCCTGCGGGTAGGGCTTGTAGACGCTCATGTACTGCTCGCCGGCGACGATCCGCTGCACCGCCGCCAGTTCGGCGTCCTGCCCGGTGATCGGCGGCAGGTCGGTGACGCCCGCCGCCTTCAGCGCCTTGACGACGCCGCCCGCCATCCCGTCGTTGGCGGAGTACACCGCGGCGATGTTCTCCTTGCCGATCGCCTCGATCGCCTCGGCCATGTGGGCCTGGGCGTTCTCCGGCTTCCAGTCCTCGGTGTCGTAGGACTTGGCGATGGTCACCTTGCCGTTCAGCTCGGACATCGCGCCCGCCTTGAACTGCTTGGCGTTGGGGTCGGTGGGCGAGCCGTTCACCATGACGACCCTGGCCGACCCGCCGGCCTTGTCGCCGAGGGCCTCCAGCAGGGCCCGGCCCTGCGCCTCGCCGACCAGCTCATTGTCGAAGGAGATGTAGGCGTCGATCGGGCCCTCGGCCAGCCGGTCGTAGGCGATGACCGGGATGCCGGCGTCCTTGGCCTTGCGCACGCCCTGCGCGATGGCGTGCGCGTCGACGGCGTCCAGCACGATCACGTCGACCCCGTCGTCGATCATCGTCTGCAACTGCTCGGCCTGCTTGTCGGCGCTGGCCTGCGCGTTGGCGTACGCGACCCTGCCCTTGTTCCCGGTGAGGGAGGCGACCTTCTTCTTGAAGATGGGGTAGTCGAAGTGCTCGTAGCGCGTGTTCGCCGTCTCCGGGAGCAGCAGGCCCACCGTGATGTCGTCGCCCTTGGTGGGGCTCGCCTCGCCGCCGCTCTCCGTCG
This sequence comes from Streptomyces sp. NPDC052020, assembly GCF_040680575.1. Taxonomy (NCBI): domain Bacteria; kingdom Bacillati; phylum Actinomycetota; class Actinomycetes; order Kitasatosporales; family Streptomycetaceae; genus Streptomyces; species Streptomyces sp. NPDC052020. The sequence continues at coordinate 278,352 of NZ_JBFAWY010000005.1, read as the reverse complement.
CGTTCAGCACACCGCAGGAGGCCAGCGAAAGAGTCACCGCGGACGCGGCCACGGACAGGGCGATACGACGCATGCAGGGGCTCACTTCTGACGCCTTCCGGACACGGGGACTCTTCGCACCCCAGGTGACTGAAAAGCCAACGCGGCGGCGCCACCCAGCGTCAAGCGGAACCACTTAACGAGATGACAACACCACGCTCCGCATAGATTGTGAAGACGCAGCGGAATCATCTCCCGACTCCCTTCACCTCCCCGCGCCCACCCCGCACCCACCCCGCGCCCTCCCCCGCGCTCTCATCCGCCCGCCCCCACCCACCTCTTTCCGCCTCTTCCCGCCGCCAAGTCCCGTGCCGGGACCGCCACTCGGCGGGCGGCCGGCGCGCGGGCGGGCGCCGTACAACCACTCCCCCACCTCACGAGTCCTGTTCAGGAAGGCGGCACCCCGCCTCTTCGACGCCGAGCAGAGGACCGAATGAAACCAGCCAGACGCATGACCGCGGCCGCCGCGACCGCCGTCGTGCTCACCACCGCCGGCGGCCTGCTCACCGCCGGCATCACCCCGGCTCCCGCGGTCACCGGCTGCGCCTCGCTCGTCTACCAGCGGCAGTTCTACGCGAACACCACCTTCTCCGGCACCCCGAAGAGGACCGACTGCGACTCGGCCGTCGACCAGAACTGGGGCTCCGGGGCCCCCGCCCCCGGCCTGCCGGCCAACCACGTCGCCGTCCGCTGGACCGTCACCCGCGACTTCGGCTCCGGCGGCCCGTTCGCCTTCACCGCCGCGGCCCAGGACGGCGTCCGGGTGTACCTGGACGGCGTCCGCAAGCTCGACCTGTGGAAGAACGTGTCGTCGACGGTGAAGAAGACCGTCAACGTCACCGTCCCCGCCGGGCGGCACACCCTCCGCGTCGACTTCGTCAACTGGACCGGCACCGCGAACGTCCGCTTCTCCTACACCCCCCGGACCGCCGCCGCCGTCGACAAGGTGCGGCCCCTGACCCCGGCCGGGGCGGCGGTGACGTACGACAAGGCGACCGGCAAGGCCAAGGTCACCTGGTCCCGGAACAAGGAGATGGACCTCGCCGGCTACCGCGTCCACCGCCGCCTGAAGGGCAGCGGCGCCTGGACGCGGCTGACCACCACGGCGGCCGCCTCGCACACCGACACCCCGCCGAAGACCGGCGCGGTCTACTACTACGAGGTCCGCGCGCTCGACAAGGCCGGCAACGAGTCGGCGGGCACGGCCGACCTCGGCGTCACCACCGTCGACAAGACCCCGCCCGCGGCCCCCTCCATCGAGCTGGACGCCTGCCCGACCGACGCCACCGTCGCCGGGCCCGAGCTCATCGCCACCGCCGACAGCGCCCTGTACGAAGCCCAGCGGCAGAACCCCGCCACCGGTGCCTGGACCACCGTCCACACCGGCGGCAAGGGCACCTTCTGCGACCCGGGGCAGCCCGCCGACGGCACGAAGGCCACCTACCGGGGACGGGCCCGCGACGCGGCCGGCAACTGGTCGGCGTACTCCGCCGCCACCACCCTCACCCTGGGGGACCACATCCCGCCCGCGGCCCCCGCCGACGCGCGCGCCGCCTACCGGGACGGCATCCCGCGCCTGACGTGGACGCCGGTGAAGGACGCCGTCTCCTACGAGGTGTGGCAGTACGACCCCACCACCGGCGAGCAGCTCGACGCGTTCGCCACGGGCGCCGCCACCACGGCGACGGACGTGGCGCCGCTCCAGCGGACCGCCGTCGCGGAGGAGTACCGGTACGCGGTGCGCGCCCTGGACGCCGCGGGCAACCCCTCCCCGCCCGCCGGGATCACCGTGCGCACGGCGGACCGGACGGAGGCCATCGCCCCGTACCAGGTCACCGCGGGCCGCCGGGGCGACGCGGTCGTCCTGCGCTGGCGCGGCGCCGACCCGTGGACGGTCGACGCCGCCCACCTGCCGTCGTACCGCGTCCTGCGCACGGACCCGGCGACGGGCGAGACGACGACCGTCGAGCGGTGTGCGCCGCCGAGCGGGGACGGCCCGCCCGGGCCGCCGTCCCTGCGCACCGTCCCCGCCCGTGACTCCTACGACCCGGAGTACGTGACCTGGTCCCACGCGGTGGTGTACGGGGAGTGCGTGGACGCCTCGGGCGCCTCCAGGACCACGTACGAGTACCGCGTCGTCACCATCGACCGCCACGGGCACCCCTCCGCGCCGAGCGCGCCCGTCACGGCGACCACCGGCGACACCGTGCGCCCCGCCCCGGTCACCGGCCTGACCGCCGAGGTGATCCCGATGGGCGTGCACCTGAGCTGGGAGCCGTCGCCCGAGGACGACGCCTTCGCGTACTACGTCTGGCAGGGCACCACCGACCCAGAGACGGGACGGACGGTGTGGGAGCGCAGCTGCGTGGGCGGTGACTCGCTCTCCGAGACCGAGATCTACTGCCCGACGCTGCCGGACGGCCGCGAGCACGTCTACCGGGTGGCCGCCATCGACCGGACACCCGCGCACGACGAGGGACCGGAGTCCTTCCTCCCGGCGGAGATCACCGTCGCCCTGCCCGACACCCGCCCGCCGGGCTGGTCCGGCACCGGGGTCACCGCCGACCAGTACCCGGAGCTCTTCGTCCACTGCGGCCAGACGCTCTACGCCCCGCCCTGCGAGAACTGGACCGACTACCGCTACGAGCGGTGGGACCCGGCCACCGCCTCCTGGACCACGCTCGCCACGGGCAAGACCGACGACCCGCAGTTCCACCTGGACATGGAGGTGCACGAGAACCGGCTCGGGCTCTACCACTACCGGGCCGTCTACAGCGACCCGTCGGGCGCCGAGAAGGTCATGTGGGAACACGCCTACGGCATCTGGGACACCTGGCTGTGAGGTGACCCGGCCGGCCCGCACGCCGGCACGCCGAAGGGGCCCGGAGACACCCTCCGGGCCCCTTCGCCGCGCGTGCGCGCGCCGCGTCAGTCCGACTGCTGCTGCCGCTTGGGCCGCCACACCACCAGCGCGCTGGTCTGCTGCACCTCCTGGTACGGCACCAGGTCGCGCCGGTAGGAGGCGTGCACCGCCGCCTCGCGCTGGCGCATCGCCGCCGCCGCTCCGTCGAGCGCGTCCTGGAGCTCCTGGACACGGGCCTGGAGCGCGGCGACCTGGTTCTCCAGTTCGATGATGCGCTTGATGCCGGCCAGGTTGATGCCCTCGTCCTGCGACAGCTGCTGCACCTGGCGCAGCAGCTGGATGTCGCGGGCCGAGTAGCGCCGACCCCGGCCGGCCGTGCGGTCCGGGGAGACGAGGCCGAGCCGGTCGTACTGCCGCAGCGTCTGCGGGTGCAGGCCGGAGAGCTGGGCGGCGACCGAGATGACGTAGACCGGGGTGTCCTCGGTCAGCTCATACGGTGAGAAACCCCCGCGCTGGCGGGGACGGCGGCCGTCCATCTCCCTCATGCTCCCTTCGCGGCCTCGAACAGCTCCGCCCGCGGATCCTCGCCCGCGGTCGCCTCGCGATACGCCTCGAGCGCGTCACGAGCCTTCCCCGACAGGTCCCGCGGAACACTCACCTCCACGGTGACCAGCAGATCACCGCGGGTGCCGTCCTTGCGGACCGCGCCCTTGCCCCGGGCCCGCATGGTGCGGCCGTTGGGGGTGCCCGCCGGCAGCTTCAGCGTGACCGGCGGTCCGCCCAGGGTCGGGACGCGGATCTCCCCGCCGAGGGCCGCCTCGGCGTAGGTGACGGGCACGGTGACGGTGAGGTTGTCGCCCTTGCGGCCGAAGACCGGGTGGTCCTTGACGTGCACCACCACGTACAGGTCGCCCGCCGGGCCGCCCCGCTCGCCCGGCGCGCCCTTGCCGCGCAGCCGGATCCGCTGGCCGTCCGACACCCCGGCCGGGATGCGGACCTGCATCGTCCGGGAGGACTTGGCGCGTCCGGAGCCCTTGCAGACCTCGCAGGGGCTCTCCGCGATCAGGCCGCGGCCCTTGCAGTCCGGGCAGGGGTCGGTCAGCGAGAAACCGCCGCCGGAGCCCCGCGCGACCTGGCCGGTGCCAACGCAGGTCGGGCACACCCGCGGCGTGCCGTTCTTGTCGCCGGTGCCCGAGCATGCCTTGCAGGGCGCCTGCGACGACATCCTGAGCGGGACCGTCGCGCCCTCGATCGCCTCCGTGAAGCTGAGCGTGACCTCGGACTCCACGTCCTGGCCGCGCCGCGGCTGGGTGCGCGTGGCACCCGTGCCGCCGCGGTTGAACAGGCCCCCGAAGACGTCACCGAGCCCGCCGCCGAAGCCGCCGGCCCCCTGACCCTGACCCTGACCGCCGAACAGGTCGCTCAGGTCGAAGTTGAAGGAGCCGCCGCCCGCGCCGGGCCCCGGGCGGAAGCCACCGTTGCCGAAGAGGGCGCGGGCCTCGTCGTACTCCTTGCGCTTCTTGGGGTCGCCGAGGACGTCGTTCGCCTCGGAGATCTCCTTGAACCGCTCCTCGGCCCGGGCGTTGCCCTTGTTGGCGTCCGGGTGGAACTCGCGGGCGAGCTTCCGGTACGCCTTCTTGATCTCGGCCTCGGTGGCGTCCTTGGGGACGCCGAGGACCTTGTAGTAGTCCTTCTCGATGAAGTCCTTGGTGCTCATCCCCGACGTCCCTCCTTCCCTGCGTCCGTTATAACGTCAGCCCTCCTCCGGGCCACCGTTCTCCTTGTTCTCCGCGGTGTCCGCCTCCGCCTCGGTGCTCTCCTCGGCCGGCTTGACGGTCTGCGCACCCGGCTGCGGCTCGGCGACGGCCACCCGCGCGGGGCGGATGGTGCGCTCGCCGATGCGGTACCCGGGCTGCAGGATCGCCACGCACGTCGTCTCGGTGACGTCCGGCGCGTAGGAGTGCATCAGGGCCTCGTGGATCGTCGGGTCGAAGGGCTCGCCCTCCTTGCCGAACTGCTGGAGGCCCAGCTTGGCCGCGACCGTCTCCAGCGACTCCGCGACGGACTTGAAGCCGCCGACGAGTTCGCCGTGTTCCCGCGCGCGGCCGATGTCGTCGAGCACGGGCAGGAGCTCGGCCAGGAGGTTCGCGACGGCGATCTCCTTGACCGCGGCCCGGTCGCGCTCGACCCGGCGGCGGTAGTTCTGGTACTCGGCCTGGAGGCGCTGGAGGTCCGCCGTCCGCTCGTTCAGCGCGGTGCGCACCTGGTCCAGCTGTGCCAGCAGGCCCGCCTTGTCACTCGCGTCCCCGTCCGGGGCCGCCCCCTCCTCCGGGGAGGGAGCGGCCTTCGGCTCGGCGTCGTCGGGGGTGGCGCCGGAGGGGACGTCGGGCTTCTCCTCGAAGCCCGGGTTCTCCTCCGTCACGCGGCACCGTCCTTCCGGTCCTCGTCGACGATCTCGGCGTCGACCACGTCGTCGTCGGCCTTGGCCTCACCGGCACCGGCGGAGGCACCGCCGGCGGCCTGCGCGGCCTGGGCGTCGGCGTACATGGCCTGGCCGAGCTTCTGCGAGACGGCCGCGACCTTCTCCGTGGCGGTGCGGATCTCGGCCGTGTCCTCGCCCTTGAGCTTCTCCTTCAGCTCGGCGACCGCTTCCTCGACCTCGGTCTTGACCTCGGCCGGGACCTTGTCCTCGTTGTCCTTGAGGAACTTCTCGGTCTGGTAGACGAGCTGCTCGCCCTGGTTGCGGGTCTCGGCGGCCTCGCGGCGCTTGTGGTCCTCCTCCGCGTAGCGCTCGGCCTCCTCGCGCATGCGGTCGACCTCTTCCTTCGGGAGCGAGGAGCCGCCGGTGACGGTCATCTTCTGCTCCTTGCCGGTGCCGAGGTCCTTCGCCGTGACGTGCATGATGCCGTTGGCGTCGATGTCGAAGGAGACCTCGATCTGCGGGACGCCGCGCGGCGCCGGGGGCAGACCGGTCAGCTCGAACATGCCGAGCTTCTTGTTGTACGCGGCGATCTCGCGCTCGCCCTGGTAGACCTGGATCTGCACCGACGGCTGGTTGTCCTCGGCGGTGGTGAAGATCTCGGACCGCTTGGTCGGGATCGTCGTGTTCCGCTCGATCAGCTTGGTCATGATGCCGCCCTTGGTCTCGATGCCGAGGGACAGCGGGGTGACGTCGAGCAGCAGGACGTCCTTGACCTCGCCCTTGAGGACACCGGCCTGGAGCGAGGCGCCGATGGCGACGACCTCGTCCGGGTTCACACCCTTGTTGGCCTCCTTGCCGCCGGTCAGCTCCTTGACGAGCTCGGCGACGGCGGGCATACGGGTGGAACCGCCGACCAGGACGACGTGGTCGATCTCGTTGATCGAGATGCCGGCGTCCTTGATCACGTTGTGGAACGGCGTCTTGCAGCGCTCCAGCAGATCCGCGGTCAGCTGCTGGAACTGGGCGCGGGTCAGCTTCTCGTCGAGGTGCAGGGGGCCCTCGGCGGAGGCGGTGATGTAGGGCAGGTTGATCGAGGTCTCGGTGGACGAGGACAGCTCGATCTTCGCCTTCTCGGCGGCCTCGCGCAGGCGCTGGAGCGCCATCTTGTCCTTGCTGAGGTCCACGCCGTGGCCGGACTGGAACTGCTTGACCAGGTAGTCGACGACGCGCTGGTCCCAGTCGTCACCACCGAGGTGGTTGTCACCGTTGGTGGCCTTCACCTCGACGACGCCGTCGCCGATCTCCAGCAGCGAGACGTCGAAGGTGCCGCCGCCGAGGTCGAAGACCAGGATGGTCTGGTCGTCCTTGTCGAGGCCGTAGGCCAGGGCGGCCGCGGTCGGCTCGTTCACGATCCGCAGCACGTTCAGACCGGCGATCTCGCCGGCCTCCTTGGTGGCCTGGCGCTCGGCGTCGTTGAAGTACGCCGGGACGGTGATGACCGCGTCGGTGACCTTCTCGCCCAGGTATGCCTCGGCGTCCCGCTTCAGCTTCTGCAGCACGAAGGCGCTGATCTGCTGCGGGTTGAAGTCCTTGCCGTCCAGGTTGATCTTCCAGTCGGTGCCCATGTGGCGCTTGACCGACCGGATGGTCCTGTCGACGTTGGTGACGGCCTGGCGCTTGGCCACCTCACCGACCAGCACCTCGCCGTTCTTGGCGAAGGCGACGACGGACGGCGTGGTCCTGGCACCCTCGGCGTTGGTGATGACGGTGGGCTCGCCGCCCTCCAGAACGCTGACGACGGAGTTAGTCGTGCCCAGGTCGATGCCGACCGCACGTGCCATGGTTGATTCCTCCAGCTGACTTGAGTGGAACAGGCTCAAGTGTGCCCGAGGCCCCGGTCTGGGTCAACAGACCTGAGCCCGACAGGCTCAACTCTTATCCACGCCTTACGCGCAACCGCGCCTCGACCTGGGGAAATCCGGAGAACGGCCCGGAAAGCGAAAAGGCGCGCGGACGCGCCGACGGGCGATGCGGCCACCGCGCGGTCGACGGACACCCGGACCCCCGGCCCCCCGGACCCACAGACGCACTCGGACACCCGGACCCACAGACGCACCCGGACACCCGGACCCCCGGACACCCGGGCACCCGCCCCCTTCGCCCGCCGAAGACGAACCCGAACATCCCAGTTTGCCGGTCTTTTGTCAGAATGGACCTGCCCCCCCCCAGTGAGGCATCGCGTCCGACCGGCCGGGCGCACGGGCGGCCGGGCGGTCAGGGTCGCCTCAGCGACGCAGATCACCGCACGCCTGGCTACAGTGCGGCAGGAGATACGGGTAGTCTCAGACGGACTGGGTAAGTTACCGCTTAGTAATCAGCACCGTATCCGCCATCACCGCCATCACCGCGATCACCTCGCAGAACCGCCTCGCAGGCCCGAGGAGCCTCCATGCAACTCGCCGCGATCATCGTGTCGCTGGTCCTGACCGTGGTCGGCGTGGCGCTGCTCGCGCGCGCCATCGGCCAGTTCGTCCGGTACTTCAGACTGGGCCAGCCCGTACCCGCCGGCACCCGGACCGACAACCCCTACCAGCGCAGCGTGACGCTGGTGCGGGAGTTCCTCGGCCACACCCGCATGAACCGGTGGGGCATCGTCGGCATCGCCCACTGGTTCGTGGCCATCGGCTTCCTGACGCTGCCGCCGACCATCGTCACCGCCTACGGCCAGCTCTTCCAGGCCGACTGGACGCTTCCGGTCCTCGGCGGCTTCCTGCCGTACGAGCTGTACATCGAGTTCATCAGCGCGATGACGACCCTCGGCATCCTGGCGCTGATGGTCATCCGGCTGCTGAGCCTGCCCTCGCGCCCGGGCCGCAAGTCCCGCTTCGCGGGCTCCAAGATGGGCCAGGCGTACTTCGTCGAGTACGTCATCCTCACCATCGGTCTCGCGATCTACGTACTGCGCGGCCTGGAGGGCGCCCTGCACCACGTGGACCACTACGAGGCGGCGTACTTCGCCTCGTACCCGCTGGTACTGGCGTTCAAGGGACTGAGCGTCGCGACGCTGCAGAACCTGGTCTACCTCTTCGCCATGATCAAGCTGGGCACGACCATGATCTGGATGATCACGGTCAGCCTGAACACCAACATGGGCGTGGCCTGGCACCGCTTCCTGGCCTTCCCCAACATCTGGTTCAAGCGCAACGCCACCGGTGAGACGGCCCTGGGCGCGCTCCAGCCGATGACGAGCGGCGGCAAGCCGATCGACTTCACCGACCCCGGTGACGACGACGTCTTCGGCGTCTCCCAGGTCGAGCAGTTCTCCTGGAAGGGCCTGCTGGACTTCTCCACCTGCACCGAGTGCGGCCGCTGCCAGTCGCAGTGCCCGGCCTGGAACACGGGCAAGCCCCTCTCCCCCAAGCTGCTGATCATGTCGCTGCGGGACCACGCCCACGCCAAGGCGCCGTACCTGCTGGCCGGCGGCGGCAAGACGATGGAGGGCGAGGAGAAGGCGTCCGAGGAGCAGCTGAAGGACGTGCCCGCCGCCGCCCTGGCGGAGGCCGAGCGCCCGCTGGTCGGCACGCTGGAGGAGAACGGCGTCATCGACCCGGACGTCCTGTGGTCCTGCACCACCTGCGGCGCCTGCGTCGAGCAGTGCCCCGTCGACATCGAGCACGTCGACCACATCGTCGACATGCGCCGCTACCAGGTGATGATCGAGTCCGCGTTCCCGTCCGAGGCGGGCACGATGCTCAAGAACCTGGAGAAGAAGGGCAACCCCTGGGGCCTGGCGAAGAAGCAGCGCCTGGAGTGGACCAAGGAGGTCGACTTCGAGGTCCCGGTCGTCGGCAAGGACATCGAGGACCTGTCCGAGGTCGAGTACCTGTACTGGGTCGGCTGCGCCGGCGCCCTGGAGGACCGCGCCAAGAAGACCACCAAGGCCTTCGCCGAGCTGCTCCACATCGCGGGCGTGAAGTTCGCGATCATGGGCGGTGACGAGAAGTGCACCGGCGACTCCGCCCGCCGCCTGGGCAACGAGCCCCTGTTCCAGGAGCTCGGCATGGAGAACGTCATGGCGCTGAACGCGGCGTTCGGTGAGGAGCTGGACGACGACGGCAAGGTCACGCCGGAGTCGAGGAAGCCGAAGTCGGCGAAGAAGATCGTCGCCACCTGCCCGCACTGCCTCAACACGCTGGGCAACGAGTACCCGCAGCTGGGCGGCGACTACGAGGTCATCCACCACACCCAGCTGCTCCAGCACCTGGTCGACGAGGGGAAGCTGATCCCGGTGACCCCGGTCGACGGCATCATCACCTACCACGACCCCTGCTACCTGGGCCGCCACAACAAGATCTACACGCCCCCGCGCGAGATCATCGGCAAGGTCCCGGGCCTGCGCAACGAGGAGATGCACCGCCACAAGGAGCGCGGCTTCTGCTGCGGCGCCGGCGGCGCCCGGATGTGGATGGAGGAGCGGATCGGCAAGCGCATCAACAACGAGCGCGTCGACGAGGCCCTCTCCCTCAACCCGGACATCGTCTCCACCGCCTGCCCGTTCTGCCTGGTGATGCTGACCGACTCGGTCAACGGCAAGAAGAACGACGGCAAAGCCAAGGAGTCCATCCAGGTCGTCGACGTCGCCCAGCTGCTGCTGGACTCCGTCAAGACCCCGGCCGCGGACGAGGACGAGCCGCCCGCGGGCTCGGCGGACTCCGCGAACGCGCCGGAGCCCGAGCCGGTGAAGTAACCGGCACCGGTCCGTAAGGAACACCGGTCCCTTCCGGGAACCCGGCGCCCCGCCGCCCCGGCACCCCCAGCGTCCACGCGTCCGCGCGGGCCCTGGGGGTGCCGCCGTTTCCGGGGCGGCCCCGACGCCCCCTAGGGGACACGCCGGTGAACCCCCGTCATGCCCCGTAAGGGATGTCACAGCTCGGCCGCAAAGCCCGGCCCGAAAGGCCGGGCCCGGCACGTCACCCGCCGGGAACAGGTACGTTCGAAGACGTGGCTGGATTCAGGATCGGACGCGGCCGGGACAACGGCGCTCCTCAGACGCGACCGCAACACCCCCCGTACGGGCAGCAGACGCCGCAGGGGCCGTCGTACGGCTACCCCCCGGCACCGCAGCCGTACCCGCAGCAGCAGCCGCCGTCCTACGGCGGCGGTCCCGGCACACCCGGCAGCCCCTGGCCGCAGCCGAACGGAGGCGGCTACGGCGGTGGCGGCCACGGCGAGCCGGAGTACTTCGGCGACGGCGGCGCCCACCCGCCGGGCCCGCCCGGACCGCAGGGCCCGCACGGCGGCGTTCCGGGCGCCCCGGGTGCCCCGCAGGGGGCCTACGCGGCCAACAACCCGGGCCACACCCAGGCCTTCTCGATCGGCGAGGACCCCTACACCCAGGGCGAGACCTACCGCGCCGGCTCGGCCACCGCGCCGGCCGGCCCGGTCGGCCCGCGCCTGCCCTGGAAGGAACTGCTGAAGGGCATCGTCACCGCGCCCAACCAGACCTTCCTGCGGATGCGGGACTACACGATGTGGGGCCCCGCCCTCGTCGTCACCTTCTGCTACGGCCTGCTGGCGGTCTTCGGCTTCGACGGCGCGCGCGAGGACGCGATCAACGCCACCCTGTCGAACGCGATCCCGATCGTGCTGACGACGTCCGTCGCGATGGTCCTGAGCGCCTTCGTCCTGGGCGTGGTCACCCACACCCTGGCCCGCCAGCTCGGCGGCGACGGCGCCTGGCAGCCCACGGTGGGCCTGTCCATGCTGATCATGTCCGTCACGGACGCGCCCCGCCTGGTCGTCGCGATGTTCCTCGGCGGCGACGCGCCCTTCGTCCAGATCCTGGGCTGGGCCACCTGGATCGCGGCCGGCGTCCTGCTGACCCTCATGGTCCGCCGCTCCCACGATCTGCCCTGGCCCAAGGCGCTCGGCGCCTGTGCGATCCAGCTGATCGCCCTGCTGTCGATCGTGAAGCTGGGCACGTTCTAGAAGACGCTCAGGCCCATACGGAAGCCCCCGGCGAGACCTCGGTTCCGGTTCCAGAGGTCGTCGCCGGGGGCTTTCCCTGTCCTCTCCCCCGCCCTGTTCGTTCCCGCCGTCCCCGGCGTCAGGCGTCGAGCACCTGCCCGCTCCGCTTGACCACGGGCGGCTGGACGGACCACGGGAAGTTGATCCAGTCGTCGGTCCGCTTCCAGACGTACTCGCACTTCACCAGCGAGTGGGACTTCTCATAGATCACCGCGCTGCGCACCTCGGCCACGGCATCGAGGCAGAACTCGCGCACCAGCTTCAGCGTCTTGCCGGTGTCGGCGACGTCGTCGGCGATCAGGACCTTCTTGTCGGAGAAGTCGATGGCGTTGGGCACCGGCGCCAGCATCACCGGCATCTCCAGCGTGGTACCGACGCCGGTGTAGAACTCCACGTTCACGAGGTGGATGTTCTTGCAGTCCAGGGCGTAGGCGAGCCCGCCGGCGACGAACACGCCGCCCCGGGCGATGGAGAGCACGATGTCCGGCTCGTACCCGTCGTCGGCGACGGCCTGCGCGAGCTCCCGGACGGCGACGCCGAACTGCTCGTAACTCAGATTCTCCCGTACGTCACTCATTACCTGCGTCCTGCCTGCGTCGTCGCTGCGTCCAGGCCGCGCGCACGGCTCGCGCCGCGCGTGCCGCTCATACCTGGGTCCGGTGGAAATTGATGAAGGAACGCGAGGCGGTCGGCCCCCGCTGCCCCTGATAACGCGACCCGTACCGCTCACTCCCGTACGGGTGCGCGGCCGGCGAACTGAGCCGGAACATGCACAGCTGGCCGATCTTCATGCCGGGCCACAGCTTGATCGGCAGGGTGGCGAGATTGGACAGCTCCAGGGTCACGTGCCCGGAGAACCCGGGGTCGATGAACCCGGCGGTGGAGTGGGTGACGAGCCCGAGCCGCCCGAGGGAGCTCTTCCCCTCCAGCCGCGAGGCGAGATCGTCGGGCAGCGTGATGACCTCATACGTACTGGCCAGCACGAACTCACCGGGGTGCAGGATGAACGGTTCGTCCCCCTCGGGCTCGACGAGCCGCGTGAGGTCCGCCTGCTCGACGGACGGGTCGATGTGCGGGTACCGGTGGTTCTCGAACACCCGGAAGTAACGGTCCAGGCGCACGTCGATGCTGGACGGCTGCACCATGGATTCGTCATAGGGATCGATCCGTACCCGCCCGGCGTCGATCTCGGCCCGGATGTCCTTGTCTGAGAGAAGCACGCCCCGAGGATACGCAAGGCGCGCGGAGCAGCCACAATCGCGGCCTCTCCGCGCGCCCGGACGATCTCGCGATCGCGCTGCCGCTAGTGCTTCTGCATCTCCAAACTCACGGGCACGGCACTGCGCAGCCGCGCGCAGCGCGGACAGCGGACGAGCCGCCCGGGACCGAGTCGCTCGGCCTGCTGCATCGGGAACGAAGCGGTGCTGAAAACGTGCCCATCGGCACAGCGGACGACGGTGCGCTCCATCAAGTCCTGAAGTCCCTTCCCCAAGAGCCGCGTCTGGCTTACTGCCCTGACGACAAAAGCCACACTACGGGATCAAAGGAACGACTCTCCAGGCGGCACTCCGCCCCGCCGGAGCCCACCCCCGGGGCCGGGTCGGAGGCCCGTCGGGGTCCGGGTCGGAGGCCCCGTCGGGGTCCGGACCGGAGGCCCCGTCAGGGTCCGGATCGGAGGTCCGTCGCGGCCCCTGCCGCGCGCCGGAGTCCCTGGCGGGGGCTGTGTCGGGGCCCCTGCCAGACCCGCGCCAAGACCCCTGCCGGAGCGCACTCCGAGGTCCCGCCGGCTCCCTCCCCGGCGGCCCGTCGGGGCCCGCCGGGGACCAGCCGGGCAGTCCGCCCCGCCTCCGGCCGATTACCCTCCGGACGGCCGCTCCAGTCCCTTCCCTCACCCCGTTCCAGAACCCCGCGACTCCCTCGAGGCCCCCACCGTACGCCCCAACTCCGGTGGCCCGCAGCCGGATCCCCTCGCCGGACAACGCGCGCAGGCCCCACGGCGTGACCACCGGGAGCCTGGGATGTTGTACAGTAGGCGAGCGTCCGGACACCGGTTCCGACCGGTGTCTTACGTACGCGGGTGTAGTTTAATGGTAGAACATCAGCTTCCCAAGCTGAGAGCGCGAGTTCGATTCTCGTCACCCGCTCCATGCTTAAGGCCCAGGTCAGAGACCTGGGCCTTGTTGTTGTGCGGCGTGATAGGTGGGCCTATGCCACAGGCGTGCCAGTTCCGCACCACAAGGGGCTCGCAGGGTGACCTCCGCCAGTGGTGAAGGTCACCGACCGGCCGACGACCGGGTACGAAGCCGCGGTGCCAGGAGGTCAAGGGCCTCCTCCCAGCGGAAGCTGTCGGCGCCGCCGCCTGCCTTGGGCTGGTGGGGTTCGTAGGAGCCGATCAGGATGCCCATCTCCCGGAGCTGGTCCAGGCTTCGCTGATAGGCGGGGTGAGCCGCTTGGGCGGCGTTCAGGTAGGGAAGGACAGCCGTGGGAACACCCATCCCGTACGCCTCGCAGAGGATCCCGAGGGCGAGGGTGTCCGATATGCCTGCCGCCCATTTGTTGACCGTGTTGAAGCTGGCCGGGGCGACGGCGATGGCGTCCGCCGGCGGGAGTGGACGGGGATCGCCGGGTGCGCGCCAAGCGGAGCGGATCGGATAGCCCGTCTGTTTCTCGATCGCTGCGGTGTCGAGGAATCCCAGGCCTCGGGGAGTGGCGACGACGCCCACGTCCCAGTGTCGCTCCTGTGCTGCTGTGATCAGCCTGTCGACGTCGGCAGCGACGCCACACGCGCAGACGACGACGTACAGGAAGGGCCTCTTGTCCGAAGCGCTCGACTCGTTCACGCGGTGACTCCCAGGCGGCGGCTGAATCGGTGCAGTTCCGGCAGGGTACGGCGGCGATCGCGGGCGGCCATGCCGGCGACCAGCTCACGGACGGCAGGACGGCGGACGTCCTGGGCGGCGCAGGTCTCGGCGATGCGCAGGGCCTGGTAGCCGTCTGCGAGCCGTCCCTGCTGACTGTAGGCGCGGGCCGTGTCGATCCACAGAGAGGCCCGGCGTTCGGGGACAGGAAGGGGACGGCGCATGAGCGGGCGGGCCGTCCGCAGGGCGCGGTCGGCGTCACCGAAGGCCACCAAGGCGCTGACCTCGTGCAGGGCGACGTTGGTGGGGCTGAAGCTGGCCCAGGCGTCCGGCCGGTCGAGCGCGACGTAGCGCGCCACTTCCTTCGCCTCCGTGAGCAGTTCCCGCGCCGCGCCACGGTCCCCGCCGCTGCCGGCCGAGGTGACACCACGCAGTAACAGCAGTCCGAGGGCCGCGAGGTACTGCGGAGACCGGCGGTCGTAGGACCCGGTGAGCCGCTCGGCAGTGTGCCGGACGAGGCTGACAGCCTGGGTCGGGTGCTTCGCGCGCGCCAGGACGTGGGCCTGCACGCGGACGCTCGACGCCAGGACCACCGGGTCGCCGCAACGCTCGGCCTCGGTCATGGCCCGGCCGACGGCGAGCCAGGCGTTGCCCTGGTCGTTCTGCTTGAGCAGCAGACTGGTCAGGGTCTGATACGCGGTGGCCAGCAGCCCCGAGAGGTCGGTGCTGCCCGCCGTACCGCCGGACGCCTGCCGCAGGTCCGCGATCAGACCCGGCAGCACTTGCTCCAGCCCTGCGTAGTCACAGAGGTGGAAGAGCCTGCGTGCTGCGCCGACGCGCAGACGAAGGCAGTTCGTGTCCAGCGAGGCACCGGTGCCCTCCGGGCTGGTTCCCGGCAACAGCGCCCGCACGAGCCCGATACGCGCGTCAGAGGAGTCGCAGGCGGGAGAGTCACTGACGAGAGGATCGGGGGAAGCAGTGAGCGCGGCGGTACTCACGGCCATGCTCGCGGCGATGAAGGTGCGGCGCTGCATATCTTCTGCTCCCGGGTCGGCGGTGGAGGCTTCACGAGCGACGGCGAGACCTACCTCCCATGCTGGGATGCGGAGTTCCGCCGCAACCGCACGCAGCACTCCCATGTTGTCCGTGCCACGCCCGCTCTCCAGTCGGCTCACCTTGGACTGGTGGTATCCCAACGAGGCGGCGACGTCCTTTTGCGAGCGGCCCTGTAGTACCCGGGCACGGCGAATCACCTCGCCGATCCGTATCGACTCACTGTGCGCTGCGGCCATCTGTCACGGATCCTTCCGCCGTTGACCCCGCCTGCTCAACGAGCGTAGGTCAGCCGTGCCTCGCCGAGATGCGGAACCTGCATACCTGATGCAGCGTCGGCACCGGTGCAGGCCGGTGACCGCGCCGGACTGCTTGCCTGAAACGGCCGCACACGTTCACGAAGGGCCGCCGTTGATGGACACGCACAAGTTCACCCTGCCGGTACTTGCCAGCCCTATCGCCGTCACCGATGCGCGGCACCGAGCGGTGCGCGCGATAGGGGGCTGGAGTGGAGAGTGGGATGCCGAGGTGCTGCAGAGGGCCGAACTCGTACTCAGCGAACTGCTCACCAACGCCGTACAGCACGCCGGCTCCAGTCACATCCTCCTGACCCTGTACCCCCGGGCACCCGTGTTGAGGATGGAGGTCCATGACACCAGTGCATCCCTGCCGAAGATCGGTCTCCCGGACACGTACAGCGAGAACGGCAGAGGCATGTTCCTCGTCTCCGCACTCGCCGACCGCTACGGGACCGAGCGGAAACACAGGGGCAAATGCTGCTGGGCCGAGATCGACCTGCCCTCCGCACCCGGCAGGCAGCTCATCACCGGCTCCACCCACGACCCTTCGGATGACCGACCACAGCCACAACCCCACCACGAACACCACACACCTGGCGGCTACGACCACTCCGCACCGAGCCATACGTCCGAAGCACCTCCCCATCGGGCGGCGACTTCGCACGTACCGGCCGACACCCACCCGGGAGACTCCCGATGCTGAAGACGGCACCGAGACGGGGCTTCTGGTGCGAGTGCTGGACACAGAGCCTGACCGAACAGGGCCCACCAACACTGGTGGCATCGTTCAACGCCTACTCCGCCCCGCAAGCGGACCGCTGGGTAGCGGTCGCCCTCCAGACGATCTCCCCGGCCCTGGACGCGGACGCCTACACCGATGCGTGGGAGTGGATGTACGACGGCCGGATCGACACCCGACGAGCCCTGCTGCGAGCCGAGCCCTGCACGGTGTCACTGACCCACGCCGGCACCCGCATCACCTGGACGATCCGACCGGCGTTCTTCCTGCCTCTCGCGCACCGCCAGGGTGCCGAACTCCCGGCATGCGCTCACGACTTCACGCCCCGCTCGGAAGAGTGAGTTACAACTTTCTCTACTGGTTCAAGCCCGCGCACGGCGCGGGTGCGCACCGCCTGTACGGCGGGGCCGCCGCCCTGTCTTCGCCAGCGGCGGCCCCGCCCGGCGGCGCGCTGGCGGCAGCGGGCAGGAAGTGGGAAGAAGTGGGAAGACACCCTCTGTGGCTGGGGCGGTCGGCTCCACGGCTTTAGGCAGCCACTTTGGGGCGAGCCTCTAAGATCATGGCCCCAACGTCGTGCTTCAACGGGCAGGTCCACAGACTGCCCGACGCGCCGGAAGCTTACGGGGCCATGATCACTCGCCCCAAAGCAGCTCCAGCCCAAAGCCGCTCCACCGACCTAGTCAAATCTTTAGGTTCTGTCGACCTACCGCGCGTATGTACGGGCTACCTTCAGCTGCGACATATGGCCGCATTTTGAGAACTATTCATCTTGGCGTGTAATCGTCACAGTGCCCCATGGCCATTTCATGCCTGCAGTACTTCGTTGCTTCCTTTTCGACATCCTTCTTTTGTAGATTCTGTTCCAAACGAGCGCGAACAGAAGGACAGTCGCAAGCAAAATGATGTAACCCTTCCAGGCGCCTATAGCTCCCTGGGCAGCGAGATCCCTGAGGGGAGCAGCCGCGGTTCCCCAAATCCCCGTTGGTGGAATTTTTTTTGCTACGCTCAATGTGTCCTCTACGGCGGGAAGACCCAGAACCGCTGCTGCTACAGCAGCTGTGGCGGCAAGCGTATTAGCGCGCCGAGCAGAACGCTGCGAATCGCGCGTTGCGACAAGCTGCTGAAGTTGACTCAAGCATTCAAGCGTGTGCCCGTAAAGGCGATCCGCCCCTAGTCCATGCAAAATAGCGCCGGCGGCATCTCTGGCCGTACCGTAGGACAAAGGTGAATTGCGATACTCTCTCATTCCGAAGATTGCATCTTGTTGAAGTTGGGCGATCTCCCTCAAATGGCCAGCACTCCCGGCAACTCGCTCATCGATCATCTTAATTTGCCAGTACTGCAAAAGCGCGCACTCGACGACAATGATGTGATTTAGATGCCCGGCGTACTCCTCGGGACCAGAGAACTCAGGCCACCGGATAGAGATGGTGTGACTCGCACCCATGTAAATCGAGTGGTCAAGGTCTAGTGATCGGTCCCGTGGTACGAGTTCCGAAATCGCTTCCCCTCTTTCGCCACGTCGGGAGGTGTAGCGCGCCAGCAACGAGACAAGCTCGGCGGAATGAAGACTACGAAATTGCTCCTCAGATTCGCAGCAATCGATCTTTTTTACGAAAATTACAGGGTGGCACAGCCATTCGCTAGATGGCTCGTTGACGGCGAGATTAAAAATGGCGTCTAGGTAGGCCGTAAACAGGTCGGCCACGGATGCGGGATCCTGAAAACGGCACCTGCGCCACCGAGTTCCCGCCCTCTCGCCTTCAATCCAGTGCCCCAGCAATCGTTCTTCAAGATCTCGGCTAGGCGTAGCGGCGCGAAGCAACACCTCAGGATACTCGGCGGCAGATATGATTGCACTTCCGCCAAACTGCATGCGCTCTAGCTCGACGGTCGATATGTTGCGAGGAAATTTGAGCGCGATCTGAATCTGAATCACACCGGATGAGTGAAGGAGCAATGTGGCATTCGCGTATACGCCCTCAGTGTAATCCTCGGCTCCCCTTTCGATGCCTCCATTCAAGACGTTAAGCCATACTACGACTGGCTTCAGGTGCAACCTAAGGTAAGGTTCGCTATTCAGGTAGTCTGGCCTGTACATGTCCTGCTCGATCGTGTGCTGAACCGCATTTATGAACTGTGCTTCAGCAACGGATCTCCGGATAAAATCCTCAGTTTCTCTTGTGCGTTCACTTACCTCTTCAAGCGAGGAAGCGTAACTAGTCCGTGCGGATTCGGAAAAAATCGATCCGAGAATCAGGGGTGCCATCTTTATTGCTTGTCGAGGATGTCTGCGTATCCACCTCCATGGTCTACCGCCGCGCAAATCGGATGCAAGTTGTCCATAGGACTCGCTCAGGTGAATCAGATTGGACAATTCTGCGTATCGAGGTGCTACTCGCACTTCAGGGTCACTGGGGGAGCCGACTGTTTCAGCGATTTCCGCCTCTAGGATTTTGTGCGCAACCTGGTGCACATCCATGCGACTGGATCCGCCAGCCGTAAAAACGAAGTAGCCGATGCTGTCTGCGACCGTTGCTGTGTGGGAGGAGCCATCCGTCATGCTTCAGTGAAGCATGACCCGGCGGCTCTTGATCCCGGAACCGCGCAACCCCTTCACCTCCCGAGGGCGACTCACGAACCCGCCGGCGCTACAGGCATCGCTTCGGGTGTCGAATGCATTGAGAAGTGACCTCACCAGTCAGAAGCTTCTGCGAAAGCCCCCTGGGTCACGGACTGATCGCTCACGTACTATTCCAGCGCCTTGCAAGCTCCTGCCGTTGCGCCTTCAACGGACCCCTTCGCGCCGCTTGGCCGGATCCGCCCTCTTGTTGATGCTTCATGCACGTGCCACACAGTTGGTAGGCGGGTGACTAGGGAGGGGGACTCTGCATGTCCGTGCTGGGTGGCGACCAGGGTGAGCCGTCGAGTTGGGCCGTGGAGCGGTTTGGGCGGCATGCCAGCAGGCTCGTCGAAGCGAGCCCGGAGCAACTGGCTCGGGCCCACACCCGTGCTCATGCAGTACACCTCGCCGCGAGGCTGAAGAAGCGCAGCCCTTACGGCTCGACGTTGGCGGAGGCAGTGCGCGAGAACCTGGCGGACATCGCGCGGGAGCTGGGAGAAGCCGTGCGGGATCTACGCGGGTACGAGTACGCCGTCATCAACGGCCATGCGCTCTTTCCCTTCAAGTACGCCAACCGGCTCAGGCCTCTTGAACGGGCGCGCCTGGCTGCTGACGCTTCCCCTACCCGCCGCCGCATGCTCTTGAGTCACGGGCCTGACCCGGAGGACGGCCTTTTCCCGCTGGATGACGAGTACACGACCGAGGAGTACGAGAATCTGCACGAGACCTTCGCTGGTCTGCCTGTTCTTCACCGCCGACCCGGAGGGCGGCATCCACGTGATCCATTGGGGAGAAGCACGCCTGGAGCCGGATCGCACTTTCACCTGGCTTCACAGCGAGCAGCTGCGGGTGGCGACCCAGTCGCTTGAGTGAGCGGTTCCCAGCCCTGGGCCGTCCCTGGGCCGTCCGAGGGTCCCCGAGGCCGACCAACGGTGACCGACAGTGACAGGTGTGCCGCGCCCTCTCAGCAGCGAAACCGCAGGTCAGGGGGCTCTAGCGGAACGGGTTTCCCCCCAGGGGTGGCGGTCGGGCAAGATGGGGTGTTTCTTGCCAACCAACCGGTCGCTCCGAGCGCGCTGGCCATTCGAGCACACAGACCGCTCCTGGGCTCTACAGTGGTGCCGTCGAGTTGCCCTAACCGAGGAGGCGCCCCATGCAGTGTCCCTCGTGTTCTGCGCCCACGACCGTTGTAACGATCAGTGAAGACGGCAGCGGCACTTCAGTCAGTCGACGCCGCCAGTGCTTTGAGTGTGGACTGAGGTTCACAACCGTCGTAACCCTGTCGCTCGTTGTGATCCCTCGCAACGGCGTAACCGAGCCCTTTTCTCGGCAATCCGTGATCACAGGTGTTCGCGCAGCAGCGCAGCGAAACGTACGCGTTGTCGATGCCCTTGCTCAACAGGGCGGTTCGTGGCGGCAACCGGGCCGCCCACTGCCCAGTCATCTCCCTGAATACCTCAAGACCGAACCCAGCACGAGCGGCGGATGGTCACCGTTCTCGCTGGCTTCTGCTTCGGGCCGGGGCTGTTCCAGCGTCGTCGTTTCACTCGTCTGACGTCTGCATGCAAGGAGCGCGGTGCGCAGTCCGGCCCTTTAGCGCGCCCACGCTTTCATGGGGTCATTGATCCAAGACTTTGTCATCAACGTGCTGAGCGGCGTACTGATCAGCCTGTCGGGCTTGACGATACGGCGACTGCGCCAACGTCACGCCCGTCAGCGCAGCGAGCCGACATCAACGACGGACACCAACAGCAACGAGTAGCAGCGGGCACCAACGGGCGAGTGTGAGGTGGGCGTCAACCTCGAGGCGGTCGGTTGGGCTCGTGACAACGATGAGTGTCTGACTGCGTGACAACGCCAACGTACAGCGGTGGACAAGCACGCGCACCTGCGGACCATCACGGCAGGTGAGACGCGCACCAGCCCGAGGTCGGACGCTCGCCCAAGTTGCTTCTGGACGAAGAGGTCGCTCCGTTAGGGTGCGCCGCATGACCGACTTCGCTCCGGACTGTCCTGAGTGCAGCCAGCCCATGAAGGCGGGCGGCTTTGTCCTCTCCCCGCGGGAGGACGATGGCCGGCGCGCCTGCCGGTTGCTCTGGGGGTGTGCCGGTCGGCATGTCTGGTGGCGCTGGGCCGACCGGCCGGACGGGTCTTTGGAAGCCTGCCCGGTGCCCAAGCTGTTCCGCTGATATCCAACGCTGACGTCAACGAGCGTGGACGGCAGCGACACGCGGCAACCGCGTCCGGCACTGTGCCCGAGGCGAGTCGGGAGCAAGACGAGGGTAGATCGAACTTTTAAAGGCAACGCAGCCCGTAGGGCGGTACCTAGGCGTCCAGGGTCCCCGGCTGCGGTGACTCGCGGGAATGGTGATCACGCTGTCGTGCCGTCGTCATCCAAGGCAGCCTGTGCGGCATCGATGAATGCATCCAGCCCCATATCTAGTTTCAGTAAGCGTTCCTCGGCCTGACGGAAAGATCTCCGGAGTGCATCTATTTCGCGAGGCGTACTGATAAGTGACGCCAACGAGGAAGTCAAAGCGAAAGAACGGTTACAGACAGACTTGGCGGTTGTCGTCACGTCTTTAGGGCCAGCTAATTGGACGCGGGTAAGAACCTTCAATGCGTCAGTATGAAGTCTGTAGGCATCGGTCAGCAGTGAAGCGGGATCTCTAACTCCCGATGATTGGAGGTGTCGATCCAACTCTTCCTGGTCTTCTGGCGGGGATTCTTCAAACAAGGGACTGGCGTGAGCCATCTGTTCCCTGACCGTGGCTATGAACTCTTCGTAGACCGCCTGCCGGGCGTCGCGCCGTTGTCGCCGGTGCTCACCGCGCGCTGTGATCTTCGCTTGTTCCCGCGCGGACCATCCCGTAGCGAGTGCCGCCGCCGTCGTTGCAACGGCCCCTGCGAGAGCGCCCAGTACTGCTGCCAACCCTGCGTCCATGGACAGAGTTTCGCAGGAGCGCGACGCATTTACCGGACCTAGCCGATCACGGCGCAATTGGAGCGGTGACGGGTCGTCATTTTTAGTGGCCTTCACGGCAGCGCCGGCTCACGACACCGCCAGTCGAGGCAGCTAGGTTGAGAGTGTGGACGAGGAAGCGATCACCATCAGGCTCACGCGCGATCAAGCGTTCGTGCTGTCGGACTGGCTCTACCAGGTCATGTTCCAGTCCGACGACCTTCAGGGGATCGTGCATGACCGCGCCATCTGGTCGCCGATCTACGCGATCTCCGGAACGCTCGACAAGACGCTGAGCGAGATCTTCATGCCCGACTACGGCCCACGCCTTGAAGCGGCCAAGGAGCGTCTCCGCGCCGATCTGTATGGGGGAGCCGACGAGCCGACGGCACCAGGTCAGGACACAGCCGACGCACCACAAGCGCACCATATGGAGCGGGGAACAGCGGGCAACCACGGTGAAAGCGACCAGGGACGATGAGACCTAGTGTCGGGCGAACGCCCAGTTCAGCAGCCCTATCCGCCCCAAATGCCCGCAGCTTCCCAAGCTGAGAGCGCGAGTTCGATTCTCGTCACCCGCTCCATGCTTAAGGCCCAGGTCAGAGACCTGGGCCTTGTTGTTGTGCTCGGTGATCAGTCGCCGCGTGCCAGATCCGTGCCAGAACGCTTGTCGGCCGCCTTCTTGGCAGCCTCCGCCCGGGCCTTCCGCACGGTGGCGTCGAGGCCGGCGGCGACCTCTTCCTGCCGCTCCTCGTCGGAGTGCTGGTAGATCAGCGCGGTCTTCTCGGAGGACTGCCCGGCGCGGACCATCGTGTCCTTGAGGGTGGCGCCGGACCGGGTGGAGAGGGTGTGCCCGGTGTGGCGGAGGTCGTAGAACCGGAAGCCTTCGGGCATGCCGACGATCTCCCGTGCCTTACGCCACTTCCGCCCGAAGGTGCTACGGCGGAATGGGGCGCCCTTCTCCCCCACGAAGACCAGCCCGTCCGGCCCCGGCTCGGCGTACGACTCCAGGTGCCAGCGCAGCTCCCGGCGAAGAAACGCGGGAAGAATCACAGTCCGGGTTCCGGCCTCCGACTTCGTGTCGCCCGGACGCGTCGTCCGTTCATCCGCTCGGGTTCGGCAAGGCGGACCCTGATCCGCAGGTTCTCCAGGTCGACGTCCCGGCGGCGCAGGCCGGCCAGCTCTTCCGGCCGCATCGAACCGTAGGCACCGAGGTAGACCATCAGCCGCCACCGCATCCCGACCGCTTCGGCGAGCGCGTCGACCTGGGCGACGGTGGCAATGCGCCGTTCGGCCGCCTTCTCTTTGCCGGCGCCCTTGATCCGGCACAGATTGCGCGTGATCAGCTCATCGTCCACGGCCGTCTCCATGATGGCCTTCAGGAGGCGGTATGCCTTGGCCGTCATGGTCTTGGCCCCGGTCACCCGCAGCCGCTCGGCCCGCCACTCACGCACGAGCGGCGCCGTGATCTCGTCCAGGTCGGAGTCGGCGAAGGCGGCCAGGTACCTGTCGAGGAGGTAGCGGTACAGATCCCGGGTGAGCGGGGCCAGTTCCCGTTCCTCCACCCACTTGTCGGCGTAGGCCCGGAAGCTCACCGCACCGGCCTCCGGGTCCCGCCACTCTCCCCGTCGGATCTCGGCCTGCTTCTCCGCGAGCCAGTCGTCCGCGTCGGCGATCGTCGCGAAGGTCTCGGGCGCCGGGCGCATCACACCGTCCGGTCCGGGATACCGCGCCTGATAGCGGCCGGAGGGAAGTCGCCTGATCGCACCGAAACGGCGGCGCTTGCCCTTGTTGTTGGCCATCAGGCGGCCCGCCCGTAGCGCGTACGAGGACGCCTCAGCGGCTCCACCGTGCGAGCCTTGATGAACTCCTCGACCACACTCTCGGGGATGCGCACGTGACGGCCGACCTTCACGTACCGGATGCGCCGCTCCTCGATCAGCCGCCGGGGGAAGCGAGCGGTCGTGCCGAGCAGTTCGGCGACCTGGTCCACGGACAGGTAGCGGTCGTTCATGCGGTGGGCTCTCCTTCCGTACCGGGAGCGGGTTCGAGGGATGCGGCAAGCCAGGCTTCGGTGTCGGACAGGCCGGTGCCGGCGAAGACCCAGTGGGCGAGGACGTACGTCGTGTCTGCCGGGCGTTCGTCGGTTGCTGCCTGGGCGCGGCGCCATGCGGCGCGGGCGTCGCGGAGGGCGCCCAGGGTGGTGGAGTAGCGGCGGG
This sequence comes from Streptomyces sp. NPDC052020, assembly GCF_040680575.1. Classification (NCBI taxonomy): domain Bacteria; kingdom Bacillati; phylum Actinomycetota; class Actinomycetes; order Kitasatosporales; family Streptomycetaceae; genus Streptomyces; species Streptomyces sp. NPDC052020. Next base: position 254,248 of record NZ_JBFAWY010000005.1, on the reverse strand, counting down.
ACTTGGTGGAGAAGTGGCCGCGGAATCCGAGCATGTGGGCCCAGGCGCGCAGGCGGAGGTGTTCCAGGTCCTTGCGGGCGCCGAGGGCCCAGGCGGTGCGGATGAGGCGGCGGGCGTGGTCGCTGATGTCGAGCTGGGCGAGTTCGGCGGCGAACTTGAGCGGCCGGTCGAGGACGCCCGTCGCGGTCTCGGCGCCCTTGGTGGCGTACTTGGCGATGTACGCCGCCACGGCCCGCTCGGTCAGCTCCTGGCCGTCGTTGAAGTCGGCGGAGCGGATGGTGCGTACGTCGAGTTGGCGGCCGAAGGTGAAGGTGTGGGCGCGGTGGTCGATGACCGGGCCGTCGACGCGTGCCTTGGTGGCTGCCGCGTGGATGGCGTCGGTGAGCAGGTCGGCGGTGGCCCAGGACGGGGGCGGGGTGTCGGCTCCGCCGGGGCCGTCGAGGCGAATGACCGCGTGGAAGTGGACGGCTCCGCGCTTCTGGTACTCGGCGACCTTGGCGAAGGACACGCGGGGCGGCCCCCAAGCCGGCAAATGAACCAAGGGCGAGCCTCGGCCGGTACGAGGAAGCCACGGCCCTCGGCCTTGCGGCATCGAACGGGCTCTTCGCGCCGCGTGCCCCTGGCGTGCCCGTGAGAGCAGACAACCACGGTCGACAGTGGTGCGACCTCGCGCCCCTGGGCGCCGCACCAGAGGAATACACCCGGGTCAGGGACTACCTGCCTCCCCAAGCGCCGTCGCTTCCCACGCTGAGAGCGCGAGTTCGATTCTCGTCACCCGCTCCAGTGGGAGGCCCAGGTCCGAGACCTGGGCCTTTTTTGCTGCGCACGGTGATCGTTCGCCGCGTGCCAGATTCGTGCCTGAAGTGCCGCCGGTTCACCTCTCCGTCGCCTCAGCCGGAGCTTCGGTTGGTGACCATCGAAACCGGCGGTGACCTCTTCCCGCCACTCCTTGTTCACGCCAGGGCTGAGTCAGCGTCCTTCGGTCGTGCCCGCACGGGTCCCCGTGCTGCACGGCCAGCCAGTAGGGACCACGCAGCGGGGGCGACCACGCCGGAATGCGGCAGTGCTGAGTGCGTCCTTCGGCACACCACCCGAAGCGGGGCCCGCGCGCCGTACAAGTCCTGCGGCTTGTGCAGCATCCGTGCGTCCGCCGCGCGGTAGCGTCTTCATGAGGAGGCCGAGCGAGAGGGAGCACGCAGCATGCCGCAGCCCGTGGGGACCGCGAACCGCCAAGCCGGGCAAGGGCTCATCCTGGACTTCGCCGGCGTGCTGACCGCCGATCCGCTCGCCGTGCACCGCGCCTGGTGCGAGTCGGAAGGGCTTCCCCCGGAAGCGTGGCGCGCCACCCTCAACGACAACCCTGAAGGCCGGCGGCTTTACACGGCGCTGGAGATCGGTGAGATCGACCAGGAGGAGTGGAACAAACGCACCGCAGCCCTTCTCGGTGCCCATGTCGCACCGGACAACCTGATGGGGCGCGCCTGGGCCGCGGTGCCCCCGGCTCGGCGCATGGCCGCGCTCGCACGCGCTGCCAAGAGCGGGGGGTGCCGTCTCGCTCTCCTGTCGAACAGCTTCGGCACAGACCCCTTCAACCCGTACCAGCGCACCGGCATCTGGGACCTGTTCGATGTGCGCGTCATTTCCGAGCAGGTCGGCATGGCGAAACCCGACCCTGCTATCTACGAGCTGACGTTGGAACGGCTTGGGCTTCCTGCGCGGGCATGCGTATTCGTCGACGACCATCCTCGGAACCTGCCGCCTGCTGAAGCCCTGGGTATCACTACCATCCTGGCGACTGATGAAGCCACCACGGTGGCCGAACTTGAAGCGTTGCTCGGAGTGAGCGCCGCGCTTTCCGTCTAGAGGTGACTTCCAGCCAACTCGTCGTATCCGCGGTGTCCATGAGCGTCGTCGAGGCCGGAGTTTCGTCGATGACGAGCACTCCGTTGTCATCGCCGAGGTGCTCGGCGACGTACGACTGCGAGTCGTCGCGGACGCCGTCAGCGGTCCAGGTCGCTCCGTTGACAACCGCTGGAGGCCGTCGGGCGTGCGGTGCCCGGCGAACTCCGCCAACTGCCGGCTGTTCTCGCGGTTCGAGGGGGGCAGCAGGCACACAGGTCCCGCATCCGGCGCCGCGGGTCAGCACGGCCAAAGCGGTGGCCGGTGCGGAGGAAAGGGGCGTCGAGTTTCCGTCCCAGCCAGCGTTCGCGTGTTCATCGACCAGGCTGGGAGGCACTCGTATCAGGGGCCGGCCGCTTTCCCGATCCACTCGTTGGGGGGGGCGTGCAAGACCGCCCCCGGCGCACCACCCGCCCACTGCACTGCGGACGTCGCCCCTGACCAGGCCAGGAAGTGACTGCGGCTGGATTACCAGGAGCGCGGGAAGCCCCGTCGGGGCAGGGTGACCCTATGGGTCCCCTGTCCCGACGGAGCTCGGTCGGCCGGGCGGCGGGTTACCGGCGCCCGGCAGAGGCCGGTGCCGTGTGCGGCGCTCCCCGGCTCAGCCGAAGTTCACGTCGCTGCACCACATGTAGGCCTGGTCGAGGTGCGAGGCCTGCCAGATCACGAACACGATGTGGTGTCCGGTGTAGCCGGAGGTCTGGACGGGGAACGTGATGTTCTGCGCCGGAGCGAAGCGGCCGGTCTGCGTGATGAAGTCGAGGTTGCCCCAGCCCAGGGTCTGGGTCTTGGGGTTGAAGCCCTGCTTGCTCACGTAGACCTTGAAGTAGTCGGCGCCGTGGGACGCCTGGTCGTAGAGCTGGACCGAGAAGTTGTTGCCGACGGTGGTGGTCTTCCACGCCCCGGGCTTGTCCAGGCTCGCGTTCCTCGAGAGGTTGTTGCTGCAGAGCGTCCCGTCGGGGGTCCGCGCCTGGAACTGGCCACCGAGGCCGTCGCGGAGCGCGCTCATCCAGTTCCACATGGTGTCGGGGTTGGCCTGGAAGGCCTGCCAACACATGGGGTCTTGGGTCTGCATGGCCGGGTTCGTGTGGTTGCTGCCCCACGTCTTCCAGCACTGGTACGCGCGGGAGGCGGGGCCAACGATGGTGCCGTGAGCCTGGGCGGGGGCCGACCAGGTCAGTGCGCCGGCGACCAAGGCGAACAGCATGACGAGCGCCTGGAGAGGCCGGCGGAGGGACCACCGCGAACGCCCCGTTAAGGGACTGTGATTACGCATGTGGGGGGAACTCCTTCCAGTGGCAAGGCTGTAATGGGAGCGCTCCCAACGGTAGGTCCTCTGAGTGAAATGTCAATGAAACGAACGGAGTTGATCACACGGCCGGTCAGCGAGCAGGCAATCCGCCGTGATCCGGGAGCCAGCACCGCTCCCGGGACAGCGGCTCACCATGGCACCGCGTCACCTCGCGGTCTTGCGGATCCGGACCAGCGGGGAAGACTGCCTCCACGACCGGGTCCGCCCGGTCCCCGGCAGCATCACGCCAAGCAGGTCGGTCCACCGTCACTCCACCGAAATGAGGTCTCATGAACCGAAACCGAACCGCCGTCAGCGCGGTCGCCGTGACCCTGTTCACCGCCGGCCTCGCCGTCGGCCCGGCGGCCGCCGCCCCCGCCGCCGAGGCGAAGGCCCGCGTCGGAGCCGACTGGGCGACTCAGTCGATCGTCTTCACCGCCGCCGCGGGGCAGACCAACAACCTCAACATATTCTCGATGTACACCAGCGACGGGATCCGGCGGATCGGCGTCAGCGACGTGGTCCCGCTCGAACCGGGCGACCACTGCGCGTACTCCAGAGCCGAGGACACGACCTCCGTCGTCTGCGAACTGCCCGCCGACAGCGCCCGGCCCGACAGGATCGACGTCTTCCTCGGCGACGGCGACGACACGATCGCCGCCTTCACCCCCGGGATCGGCACCGTCAGCGGCGGCCCCGGCGACGACGAACTGCACGCCCACACCGCCCGCACGGTGCTGGGCGGCGCGGGAAACGACATGGTCATGGGACCCGCCGCCCTGCACGGCGGCGACGGCATGGACCACCTGATGGGCGACAGCAGCAACCAGCGGATGTGGGGCGGCCGGGGCGATGACATGATCGAGGGCTACGGCGGTGACGACACCGTGCACGCCGGCCCCGGCGACGACCACGCCATGGGCGGGGACGGCCGCGACATCGTCCTCGGCGGCCCCGGCAACGACACACTGGACGGCGAAGGCGGCGACGACCTCGTCTGCGGTGGCACCGGAAAGGACTCCCTCGAAGGCGGACCCGGCCGCGACATCGTCCTCCCGTAAGCGCGTCTTCCATGCCCGAAGGCCCTGTCCCGCGGCGCGAACAGCGTCGCGGGCGCGCCGAGCCACCGCCGTCGGCGACCCGCCACCCGAGCCGCGTCAGCCGCGAACGCCGAAGACGGAAGCTCTGCCCGTTTTGCCCGCTTTGGAGAGAGGATGGAAGCGCGCCCCGCCCTCATGGGGCGCCCGGCCGCTTTTGTGGTCGGCGTCCCTGCCCGCTACCGCCCCAGGAAGGAAGGGAGACGCTCGTGAACGGATCGACCCTGCAGACGTTCGCCGCCGAGTGCGCGGAGCGACTTCCCGGAGCCCGGCTGGAGCATCCCTTCGGCCCGGACTGGGAAGTGTTCAAGGTACACGGCAAGGTGTTCATGCTGATGACCAGCGTGCCCGGCGAACCGGTCGTGATCCTGAAGTCGGAGCCGGGTGAGGCTGAGGCCCTGCGTGAGGCGCATGCGGACGTCACCCGCGGTTACCACATGAACAAAAGGCACTGGATCACGCTTGAGGGCGGCGACTCGCTCGACAAGAAGCTGGTCGAGGAGCTCGTCACCGAGTCCTACCGGCTCGTGGTCGGCAACCTTCCCCGGACGAAGCAGCCGGTCGATCCGGAAACGTACGGCACCCACGCCCGGGCCGCGCGACGATGACGATCACCGGAAAACGGCTCCAGGATGTCGCGCGCGGCACCGCGAGGAAACTGCCCGGCGTCAGCAACGGGCGCCCGTTCACCGAGAAGCTGGACGTCTACAAGGTGGCGGGGAAGGTCTTCCTGATCGTCACGGACGACCCCGACGAGCAGATCATCACCGTCAAGGCCGAGCCTGACCTCGCACGGTCCCTGCGACAGGAGCACGATTGCGTTGCTCCCGGGCGGTACCTCGACAAACGGCACTGGATCTCCGTGAGCGCGGGGCAGGACATCACCCCGGGGACGGTGGAGGACCTCGTCGGCCATTCCTACGACCTCGTCCTGGAATCGGTACCGCGCAAGCGGCAGCCCCGGGGAGCGGGGCAGTAGCCGGAGAGAGTGGTATCCCACCGGCCGACCATGACGTCACCGACGTCGCAGCGCCAGGACCGCGTTGTGGCCGCCGAAGCCGAACGAATTGCTGAGGGCCAGGTCGCCCCGCTCAGGCAGCGGGCGGGCGAAATTGGCGACGACGTCGAGCGGGATCGCATCGTCGAGGTCGTCGCAGCCCATGGTCGGCGGGATGATCCCGTGGTGCAGAGAGAGTGCCGTGGCCACCGCCTCCACACCACCCGCGGCGCCCTGAAGGTGCCCGAGGCTTCCCTTGAGAGCGGTGACCGGAACGGGGACGACGCCGTCCGCGTCACCGAAGACGGTGCTGAGGGCGGTAGCTTCCGCGAGGTCGCCCTCGACGGTCGCGGTTGCGTGTGCGTTGATGTGGATCACGTCGGCAGTGTCGGCGTCCGCGTCCTCGACCGCACGCCGCAGGGCGGCCGTTATTCCCCTGCCCGTCGGGTCTGGTGCGGCCATGTGGTGCGCATCGGCCGACAGACCCCACCCGGCGGCCTCGCAGTAGATCCGGGCGCCCCGGGCCAGCGCGTGTTCCTCCGACTCCAGCAGCAGCAGACCCGCGCCCTCGCTGTTCACAAACCCCTCCCTGTCCTTGGCGAAGGGCCGGGACGCGGCTTCGGGGGTGTCGTTGCGAGCGGACAGCGCTCGCATCGCGGAGAACGCGGCCATGACCTCGGGCGTCACGGCGGCCTCCGCCCCGCCGGCGAGCACGACGTCGAGGCGTCCGTACCTGATGCGGTCGATGGCCTGGCCGATGGCTTCCGTGCCGGAGGCGCAGGCGCTGACCACGGTGCGGGCCTCCCCCGTGATGCTCAGGTCGAGCGAGATCTGGGACGCCGCCTGGGAGGGCACGGCCATGGGCGCGGTGAGTGGCGGCACCGCCCGGGCGCCCTTGTCCCGCAGTCGGCGGTCGCCCTCCACCAGTACACTGGTGCCACCGATGATGGTGCCGACGCACACGCCCACCCGCTCCGGGTTCAGCCCACCATCTCGGGTGCCGCCCTCGGGAAGCCCGGCGTCCCGCCATGCCTCGCGAGCCGCCACCACCGCTAGCCTCGCAGCCCGGTTCATGCGCCGCGCCTGTGGCTTTGGCAGGAGTTCGGCGGCATCGACCGGCACCGTTCCGGCGATCCGGACCGGAAGACCCGCAAACTCGGGCTCCGTCAGCGCCCGGATACCCGAGCGGCCGGCGAGCAGTCCTTCCCAGAGGGATGTTCTCCCGACGCCGAGCGGCGTGATGGCGCCCAATCCGGTAACGACTACCCGTCTTGGCGCGGACATGACAAGCATTTTATGAGACTCCCCTTCGTCTCTGGCGACTTCTTTAAGTTCTTCCCAAAGATCCCTCGACCGACTGCACCACGAACACGAACCGAGGCACACTCATGTTCGAAGGAGTCAATGACGCCTCCGGTTAGCGTGGATTGTTCGATGACTGACACGAACGGGGGACCATGACGGAGGCGCACGTCTCAGACATACTGGAACCAGTGGAGTTCCAGCTGGAGCTCACCGACCTTCCGAACCTTCTGCGCGCATGGCGCACCGAGGCAGGGCTGAAACTCGGGCGTGGCAAGGCCCTGCCGCAGAGGGAGGTCGCCCAGCGGATGGGCGTTAGCGAGCGCTGGTACCGCGCGCTGGAAAGCGGGGCACAAGTCCCGCTGACGACCGACACGTTGACCGTACTCGCGGACGCGCTGGTCCTTGGCCCCGACGAACGTACAGCGTTGTACTGGTACCGGGTAACCGAGGTGTCGGACGACAGGCAGTCGATGAACGACGGGGGCAGGGTCGGCCCGCTCAAGGAGCTGGTCAACGCTCAGTCGACGTTCCCCGCCTACCTCATCGACCGTGCGTGGAATCTCATCGCCTACAACGCGCTCATGGCTCAGTGGTTTCCCTGGGTCCGTGACCCGGAAGCCAATCTAATGCGCTGGGTCCTACTGAATCCTGAATCACGTGAGCAGATAGTGGACTGGAATAAACAGGCCGCGCTATACCTCGCACAGTTGAGGTTCGCACTCTTCCGGAGTCCGGACGATCCGACACTCACTGATTTACTGACGTGCGTGCAGCACGAACCAGTGTGCCGCGAACTCTGGAACGCCGGGCCACGCATCGTCGCGTTCCGGCAGGGAGGGAGATTCCGCCTAATGCTCCCCCATGTATCAAAGACCGAGTTGGTTGTCACCGCCCAGGTCCTCCTCCCCGCTTACCGTCCAGGCGCTCGCTTTGTAGCTCTGATGCCAGCGTAACGGCGCCCATCCTCATGGCCACTCTACACAGGAAAAGTTGACCGCCAAGCGGCAAATTTTTGCCGCTTGACAACCTTCAATGGCCCTTGCAGCCTCTTTTAGGCGCAAGTTGTGACCCATTGAGCTGCTGCTGTCACGTGGCCAGGGTCGCGCCGAAGGGCGCACGGGGGGTCCGTGCCAAGTCCGTGTATCTCATAATGCGGAATGGTGACATGGAAAGCCAGATGCTCGTCAGATCCGACAACAGCCAGACGACGTTTCAACCACTGACCGACTCGGACTCCGTGGCGGACCTGCTGGACACCCTGCGCCTCCGCACGATGCGGGAATTACGGCTCGCGCTGCCTCGTCACCCTTACGACCGCCGGGTGCGGGAGCGAGCGGCGCTGCTCGCCGCCCAGCTCGTGCGCAATGGGGCACAGGTGCGCGTGCTGTACGTGGCGGACGTCGCCCGCGATCCCGCGCAGGCCGAGGACCTGCGGCGCATGGCGGCGACCGGGGCGCAGATGCGGGCCCTGCCGCACCTGCCGGTCTGGATGGCCGTGGCCGACCGGAACCTGGCGATCGTGCCCTCGGACTCCGGGATCGGCGACTCCTCGGCCGCGGTCCTGCACGGACGGCCTCTGGTCAGAGCCCACCAGGCGTTCTTCGACCAGGTGTGGGTGAGTTGCGCACCGCCGGACGGCCGCGTCGGCACGGCCGGGCCGTCCGGTCCGGACGAGCGGGAGCGGGAGGCGCTGGCGCTTCTCGCCGAGGGACTGACGGACGAGGCCATCTCCCGCCGGACCGGCCTGTCGGTCCGCACGGTCCGCCGGACCGTAGCCGGCATGATGTCGAGGATGGGTGCCCAGAGCCGCTTCCAGGCGGGGGTGGAAGCGGCCCGAAGGCAGTGGATCTGACCCGAAGGCCGTAGGTCCGACGGGGGCCGGCAACCGGCTCGATCGGCAGGGCCACCGCGGACCCGCACCGTTTCCTGGGCAGGCCCCTCGGTGCTACAGCCCCGTGCGGGCCAGGTCCTGGTCGGCGTAGCGTTCGCCGGCCGGCGGGGTGAGGGCATCGAGCCGGGCCAGTTGCTCGGCCGTGAGGACGACCGTCGCCGCGGCGGCGTTCTCCTCGACACGGCTCACACGCCGGGTGCCGGGAATGGGGACGATGTCCTCCCCCCGAGCCAGCAGCCAGGCGAGCGCCACCTGCGCGGGTGTGGCCCCGACGCTGTGGGCCACCGCCTCCACCTCGTCGACGATCCGCAGGTTCCTCTCGAAGTTGCCCTTGGCGAACCGGGGCGTGGTCAGCCGGAAGTCGTCCGGGGCGAGCTCCTGGGTAGAGCGGATCGCGCCGGTGAGGAACCCCCGGCCCAGTGGCGAGTAGGCGACGAGTCCGATGCCCAGCTCGCGGAAAATCGGCAGCAGTGTCTCAGCGGGCTCGCGGGTCCACAGCGAGTACTCGGTCTGCACCGCCGTCAGGGGGTGCACGGCATGGGCGCGCCGGATGGTGTCCGGGCCGGCCTCCGACAGTCCTACGTGCCGTACCTTTCCCTCCCGCACCAACTCGGCCAGCGCGCCCATGGTGTCCTCGATCGGCGTGTCCGGGTCGACGCGGTGCTGGTAGTAGAGGTCGATGCGGTCGGTTCCCAGGCGCCGCAGCGAGCCTTCCACCGCCTTGCGCACATTTGCCGGTGAGCTGTCGAGCACGTTGGGACCGGCGCCGTCATGGGAGACCAGCCCGAACTTGGTGGCGATCACCACCTCCTCGCGCCGCCCGGCGATCGCCCGTCCGACCAACTCCTCGTTGACGAACGGCCCGTAGATCTCGGCGGTGTCGATGAGATTGACGCCGAGGTCCAAGGCCCTTCGGATGGTGCGTACAGCTTCCCCCTCGTCGCTGCTCGCTCCCGTGTAGTAGTCGGACATCGACATGGCTCCGAGGCCGATGCGTGATACATCGAGCCCGCCGAGCGAAACGCGCTGCACTGAGACCGCGCTCCCTTCCTCTTTCTTAACTCCATGGTCACCCAGGTGCCGTGGGCGACGTACTGAAGCATCCCCGGGTTTCAGCCGGTTTACTTCAACAGGACAAGCCTTCCCAGGTTCGGCGAAAGCGCCAGTGGCTTGGCAGCAACAGGCCATGAACCTGTTGCCGGTCGCACCACGATGTTTGACTTGTATTGGCCCGCTGGTGCGGGCCAATCAACAGACGGAGACCCTTATGCCGAACATGATGCTCGGCCCGATGCGGGTCGACAGCGCGTACGAAGGAGAACAACTCACCCGGCGCATGGGCATAGAAATACTCACCTGCGAGCCGGGACTTGTAGTAGGCACCATGCCCGTCTCCGGCAATCGCCAGCCGGTCGGCATTCTTCACGGCGGAGCCAACGCCGTGTTCGCCGAGACCTTGGGTTCCCTCGCCGCGTTTCTCTACGCGGGCCCCGGTGGCAACGCGGTGGGCGTCGACCTTTCCTGCACCCACCACCGCTGGGTCTCCTCGGGGACCGTCACCGGAGTGTGTCAGCCCCTGGGCGAACGGCTGGCCATGGCCTCGTACGAGATCGTCATCAGCGACGACTCCGGCAACCGGACGTGCACGGCACGGCTCACCTGCGCCATCCGGCGCGGCGATCGCCGCGGGCCGGGCGCCTACCCGGCCGCCGGCCGGTGGACCCCGCGCGACCCATCCCGACGAACGGAGCACCGATGACCCCGACTTCAGCACCGACCGCGGTGGCGTCCGTCGACGATCACCTCGGCCCGGCCGAGCAGCGGTTCTTCGGCCTGGGCTTTCGCCGGGTCGGCTATGACATCGGCGAACTGCGCCTCACCCGCGGCACGGGCGGAGCCGTGCGGGCCACTTCCTCCGTGAGCGTCAGCTACCCGGCCGACTGGTCGAAGAAGGCGGCCGGCACCGATCTGCGCCCCCACTTCAGCACCGTTGACGGCCTCGTCGTCGCTGCCCAACTGGCCGAGGCGTGCCTCACCGGCCTCGTCACCGATCTGCGCGACGGTTGGCTGCGCCGCGTGCGGGTGACGGCCGGCGGCACCCCGCAGGAGGACCTGGAGCGGTTGCCGGCCGAGGCGACGCTGCGCCGCACCCACCCCCTCACAGGCGAGCCAGGGCGTGCGGTGTCCCTGGTCGACTGCGCGGTCGGCACGATGCGAGTACGCTGCGAGGTCGTCCACGCCTCGCCGACGGGGACGGTGCGGGACACACACGCCTACTCCGGCCTGGACGCCCTCCTCGGCCCGGCCCCGGACCGCTACTTCGGCACCGGGTTCACCACCCGGCGGCAGCTCATCCGCGGGGTGGCGGTCGACCACCGGGCGCTGCGCGCCGACGCCGTGCTGACCGTCGCCCACGAGGACGGCGCGTCCGTGCCCACCGCGGGAATGGAGGGGGCGCACCAACCGTCCGTGTCGCTGATCGACGCCTTTGTCACGGCCCTCCAGCTCGCCCAGATCATGCTCTACGACCTCGACGGCATGCGCCGCCAGGACAGCAACACCCTGTGGATGCGGCAGACCACGCTGACCGCCTCCCGCCCGGACCGCCCCACAGAGGCGATACCGGTGACGACCCGGCTGGACGAGCCCGGTCTGCTGCACATGGGCGGCGGCACTTGGCGCACGCTGGACGTGGTGGCCGAACTCGCCGGCCTCCACGTGCGCTCGGCGGTCGCCCACCAGCTCCCGGAAGGGAGCGTGGCGGCATGACCCGGGCGGCCGTACTCGCCGGCGTGGGCGGCTTCGTGCCCCCGCGTGTGGTGACGAACGACGAGCTTTCCCGGCGGCTGGACACGTCCGACGACTGGATCCGCACCCGGACCGGCATCGCCGAGCGTCATGTCGTCGACCCGGGCACCAGCACCGGCGACCTGGCCGTCGAGGCCGGCGAGCGGGCGTTGGAGAACGCCGGTGCGCACGGTGCCGACCTGGTGATCGTCGCCACCACCACCCCTGACCGTCCGTGTCCGGCGACGGCTCCGGTGGTGGCCGCCCGCCTGGGCCTGACCGGCGTCCCCGCGTACGACGTGGCGGCCGTGTGCTCAGGATTCGTCTACGCCCTCCAGGCCGGCGCCTGTGCCGTGACCGCGGGCTTCGCCGAGCGGGCGCTGGTCATCGGCGCCGAGTCCTTCAGCACCATCCTGGATCCGGAGGACCGCACCACTGCCGTGATCTTCGGCGACGGGGCGGGCGCGGTGCTGCTGCGGGCTGGAGAACGCACCGAGCCGGGCGCCGTACTGGACGTCCACCTGGGCAGCGACGGTTCGATGACGGACCTGATCACGGTGCGCGGAGGCGGTGCCGAGGAACGGTCCAGGGGCGGCACCGCACGTCCGGAGGACCGGTACTTCCGGATGGACGGCAGATCCGTGTTCTTCACCGCGGTGCGCCGTATGGCGGAGTCCTCACGCACCGTGCTGGCCCGTACCGGCTGGGAGGTCGCCGACGTCGACCGGCTCGTGGGCCACCAGGCCAACACCCGCATCATCCACGCCGTCGCCGAACAACTCGGGCTGCCGCCGGAGCGCGCCGTACTCAACATTGAGCGCGTCGGCAACACATCCGCCGCCTCCATCCCGCTCGCCCTCGCCGACGGTCTGGCCGATGGCACCCTCACGGCCGGTGACCGGGTGCTGCTGACCGCCTTCGGCGGCGGTGCCACCTGGGGCTCGGCCACCCTCGTCTGGCCCGACCTGCCGGTCGGCTGAACCCCCGGCCGGCCGGGTCGGCCCGGCCTGCCCGACTCCCGTACGCCCACATACTCCGAGGTGACCCATGACCGGTTCCGTGTCCACGATGATCATCGAGATCCTCACCGGCAAGTTCGATATACCGCAGGAGGAGGTGGCCCAGAGCACCGTCTTCGAGGACCTGGCGGTGGACTCCCTGGCCCTGCTGGAGATGTCGCTGCTGCTGGAGAAGCGGCTCGGCGTCTCCATCGCCGAAGGCGTCCTGAGCGCCCAGCAGACCATTGCCGAAGCCGCCCGCGCGATCGAGGCCCTCGGTGCGCCGATGGCCGCTGGTACCACCCTCTGAGCCGTGCGCGTCGTACTGCTCCGGCACGGAGAGACCGACCGCAACGCCGCCGACCGCTTCCAGGCCCAGACCGACGTCCCGCTCAACGACGAGGGGGTACGGCAGGCGCAGCACGCCGCCCGCTCGCTGCCGCCCGGCGGCTGGGCAGCCGTCTACTCCTCGCCGATGGCACGGGCGGCCCAGACCGCCGCGTACGCCGCCGGCCGGTTCGACGTACCCCACCACCGGATCGACGGCCTGCGGGAGCGCCATCTCGGCCGCCTCGACGGGCTGCGTCGCGCCGAGTTCGCCCGGAGCCACCCGGCGACCATGCGGCGTCTGCTGGACGACCCCGGCTACGCCCCGCCGGGCGGCGAGAGCGGCCACGCCGCGCGGGCCCGCTTCTGCGCGGCGCTCCACGATGTGCTCATCGCGGAACGGACCGCCGGGCAGGTCCTGGTGGTGACGCACGGTGGGGTGCTGAACCTGGTGGCCAGAGCCCTCGCCGCCACCCGCGCCGAAGTGCCGCACGTCATGGTCGGCACCTGCCGCGCGGTCTGCCTGGACACCGAGTGGACCGCCCAGGGCCGTCCCCGGGTCGCCCTGCGCTGGTGGAACGCCGCCCCCCAGGAGTGCGCCGGGACGGAGCGGCCCTGCGCACCTCTCACCTTCATCGACCTCGACACCCTCACCGCCGAGAAAGTGGCCCACGCATGAGCATCGAAATCACCGTTCTCTTCGACGTCGTACCGGACCGCATGGACTCGGTCACCTCCGCGTTCCAGGAGCTGTGCGGCGCGACCCGAAAGGAGGAAGGCGCGCTGCGCTTCGACGCCTTCCGGTCCGAGGAGCACCAGAACGTCATCGTGCTGGTGGAGGACTGGGCGGACCAGCGGGCCATCGACGCGCACATGAAGGAGCCCTACGTCGCCGATTTCCTCGCCCGCACCGAGGGCGCGTTCGTCCGCCCGCCGCACGTCCACCGCCTGAGCGCGCTCGGCGCCTGAGCCGTGGTGAGCGACATGCAGCGACCGCGCGTTCTCGTCGTCGGGGCCGGCCCCGTGGGGATGGTGCTCGCCGCCGAGCTCCTGCGCCACGGGGTGCGAGCCGACATCATCTCCAAGCTCCGCAGGCAGAGCCCGCACTCCCGGGCCACCATCCTGTGGCCGCGCATCCTCGAACTGCTGGACCGGATCGGCGTGGGCCGGAAGCTGGTCGAAGGCGGGCACTACTTCGACCAGATGAACTATTACTCGAACAAGAAAATGATCGGCCTGGTCCGCTTCGACCGGCTGCGGGGTGTCGGTTATCCCTTCGCCATCACCATCCCGCAGTGGCGCACCGAGGCCATCCTGGAAGAGCATCTGTCCGAGCTCGGCGGCCGCATCGACTACGACCACACGTTCCTCGACGGCACCCGGCACCCGCACGCGGTGAACTGCCGGCTCCGCCTGCCCGACGGCACCGAGGAGACCCGTACCTACGATTACGTGGTTGGAGCCGACGGTTACAACAGCGTCGTGCGCGAGGCGTTCGGCTTCCGGTTCGCGGGTCGCACCCTCAGAACCCGGCTGGCCATCACCGACGCCGAGATCCTGGGTGAGACCACCAGCAGCGAGGCGGCGTACTACCTGACCCGGACCGGCAACATGGTGCTGGCGCCGCTCGGCGACGGCATCTTCCGCGTCGGCGCCAGCGTGCCCGAGGACTACACCGGGGACACACCCGACCGCGCGTTCTTCGAGAAACTGCTCGCCGAACGCGTCCCCGGGGCGCGGCGGCTCGGCGAGATGCGCTTCAGCGGAGTCTTCACCGCGCACGTCCGCTCCGCGAGCACGTACGGCAGCGACCGCGTCTTCCTGGCCGGCGACTCGGCGCACGCCATGAGCCCGTCCGGTGCGCAGGGCCTGAACACCGGCATCCAGGACGCGGTCAATCTAGGCTGGAAGCTGGCCGGCGTGGTGCGTGGCGACTACCGCCCCGAACTGCTCGACAGTTACGACACCGAGCGCCGGCCGGCCGTCGACCAGGTGGCCACGCTGTCCACCCGGCTCGCCCGGATCGGGCTGTACTCCACCCGGCACCAGACTCTGGCGCGTGACGCCGTCTACCGGCTCGGCACGGCGACGCAGACCCTGGAGAAGGTCCTCGCGCCCAGGCTCGCCCAGATCGACACCCACTACGGGCCACGGCCGAGGCGGCGCACCCTGGTGCCGGGCGAACGGCTGCCGCTGGGCTGGCGCGAGTCCAGCACCCAGCCCGTGCTCGCCGTGGACCGCTTCACGGTCCTGTTGTGGCCGGGACTGGAGTACCGCCACGAGCACTGGACGCAGCTCGTCGACGCGCTGCGTGCCAAGGTGTCCGGCGCCGCGCTCACCGACCTCGGCGGCCGGCCGCCCGGCTCGCTGCTCGGCAAACTGCCGCGCGAGGCGCAGGCGTTGGTGGTCCGGCCCGACGGCCACGTGGACGCCCTCGTCCCGTTGGACACTCGCTCCGCCGAGACCTGCGTGCACACGGTCACCCGGGCCCTCGCCCGCCATGTGCACGAGACCGCAGCGGCGGACCTCACCCCCGTATCCGCATGACCCCTTCATCCCCTCCACGACACAAGGAGCCCGGCATGTCCTCCCGCGTCACCCTCACCGAAGTCGCCGACATGACGCCCGAGCAGCGCGCGGTGTATGAGAAGTTCGAGTCCAACCTGACGCGTGCGCTGCTGTTGACCAAGAACTCGGCCGCCGCCCACCTCGCGCTCGGCGCCACCTTCACCGTCGGGCTGCTGAGCCTGCTGGACCGCGAGGTGATCGTGCTGCGCGTGGCCAGACTGCGGGACAGCGAGTTCGAGCGCCTGCTGCACTACCCGCTGGCCAGGAAGGCCGGTCTGGACGACACCGAGATCAAGGCGATCGAGGACGCCTTGTACGACGAGATGCCGGCCGAGCGCGCCGCGCTGGTCCGCTACGTCACGGACTGCATGGTCGACCACAAGGCGAGCGAGGAAGCGTACCGGGAGCTGCGCACGTACTACTCCCAGAATGAGATCGCCGAGGTGACCCACCTCGCCGGCCACAGTGCCATGACCGCCATGTACCTGGCCAGCCTGGACATCCCACTCGACGAGTCCGACGCCTCCTGGGACCGGCTGACCGAGGTGCGGGACAAGGTCAAGGGCTGAGGCGACGACGTGCGGTATGTGCGACTGGGCTCCTCCGGCCTGAAGGTGTCCCGCCTTGCGCTGGGCTGCATGAGCTACGGCGAACCCGGCCTCGGCACCCATCCGTGGTCGTTGCCCGAAGAGGAGGGCCTGCCCTTCCTCGCGCAGGCCCTCGACCTCGGCGTCAATTTCTTCGACACCGCGAACATCTACTCCCTCGGAACCAGCGAGGAGTTCCTCGGCCGTGCGCTGAAGAAACTTACCCGTCGCGAAGATGTGGTCGTCGCGACGAAGGTGTACGAGAAGCTCGACGCCAAGCCGCTGTCGGGCGGCCTGTCCCGCTCGGCCATCATGCGCGAGCTCGACGCCAGCCTGCGCCGCTTGGACACCGACTACATCGACCTCTACATCATCCACCGCTGGGACTACGAGACGCCCATCGAGGAGACGATGGAGGCGCTGCACGACGTGGTGCGCGCCGGCAAGGTCCGCTACATCGGCGCCTCGTCCATGCACACCTGGCAGTTCGTGAAGGCGCAGTACGTCGCCGATCTGCACGGCTGGACCCGGTTCGTGAGCATGCAGAACCACTACAACCTCATCAACCGTGAGGAAGAGCGGGAAATGCTGCCGTACTGCCTGGCCGAGGGCGTCGGCGTCACCCCGTGGAGCCCGTTGGCCCGTGGCCGGCTCGCGCGGGACTGGGGGACGGAATCGTCGCGCACGGCGGGCGACCCGATCCAGGACAGGTTCTACGGCCCGACCGAGCAGGCCGACCGTGCGGTGGCCCGGGTGGTCGCGCAGATCGCCGCCGAGCGGGGCGTCCCCATGGCGCAGGTGGCCCTGGCCTGGCTGCTGCGGCAGCCGGCGGTCACCGCACCCGTCGTCGGTGCGACGAAGCCGCATCACCTCCGGGACGCGGTGGCCGCCTTGGAGCTGGAGCTGGAGGACGCCGAAGTGGCCCGGCTCGAGGCGCCCTATGTGCCGCACGCCGTCGTGGAATACGTCTGACAGGCAGATGGAGAAACCGTGGGAATAGCCGACTACGCCCTGGCCATGCCAAGTGGCAAACGCAGCGTCGACGAAGTCAGCCGGGAGTCCGGGTACGGCCTGGAAAAGCTGGGGCAGATCCTGCCGTCGGGGAAGTTCTCCGTGCTGGCCGAGGGCGAGACCGCCTGGGGTCTGGGACGGGATGCCGCGGCCCGGCTGCTGGACCGCAGCCCGGTGCCGCTGGACGAGATCGGTCTCGTCCTCTACGCGGGATCCAGCGAATGGGGTACACCGTTCTGGTCGCCCGCGGCCAAGATCGCAGCCGAGCTGGGGATCAGGCAGGCGCACTGCTACGAGGTCTCCAACTTCTGCAATGCCGGCATGGTGGCCGTACAGCTGGCCGATGACCAGGTCCGGGCGGGTACGCACAAGTACGCGCTGGTGGTCATCGCGGACCGGCTCAGCGAACTCGTCGAGTACGGCACCGGCTACATCGAGCTGTTCAACTTCGCGGACGGCGCGGCCGCTGTACTGCTCACCGCGGACGCCACGACCACCCGGTACGAGGTGCTGGGCGGGTCCCACCACACCGACCCACAGTGGGTGGACTCCTACTACGGCGAGATCAAGGACGGCGAGGTCAAGGTCGAACGGGGCGAGAAACTGGACGGCCTCGGCGAGGCGTTCCTGGACAACTTCACGACCCTGACGCATAAGGTTCTCGCCGACATCGGCGGCGAGGTGGCCGACGTGGCGTACTTCCTCGTCACGCATGGCAACCAGGACACCCACCGCAAGTACCTGGCCGCGCTCGGTGTGGACGCCTCCCGCAGTGTCTTCCAGTACGAGCGCGACGGTCACCTGGGCGGCGTCGATCCGCTCCAGGCCCTGGAGGAGCTGGAGCGGGAGAACCGGATCAGCTCGGGTGACCTCGTGATCGTCGCGACGGCCGGGTCGGGCTTCACCTGGGGCGTCACGGCGCTCCGGCGGACCTGACCACCTGCCCCCACCGAACGACCGCACCCCGGCCCGCTTGAGCCGGGGTGCGGTCGTTTCGCAGGTCAGCCGTGGTGCACCGAGTTCAGATCCACCGTGAGCAGCCGCAGCGCCGCCTCGTGCGGGGAGTCCGGCTCCGCGTGGTAGAACTTCAGGATGTTGCCGTCCTGGAGCTCCGCCGACTGGTACATCAACTCCAGTTCGCCGACCACCGGATGGTCGAACAGTTTGGTGCCCTCGACGCAGTTCGACACCCGCTGACGGCACCACAACTCGGCGAACTCCTCGCTTCGCATGGTGAGCTCACCTATCAGCTCGGCCAACTGCGGATCGTGCCGGTGGCTTCCGGAGATGAACCGCAGATACGTCACGTTCGACTCCGACTCCGTGGCCCAGTCCGCGTAGAGCGCGCGGACCTCGTCATCGAGGAAGTTCATCTTGATGACGTTCGGCCGCTGATCGGGGTCCTCGGGAGCCCGGAAGCCGAGGTGCGGTGCGAACAACCGGTGGTACAGGGAGTTCCAGCTGAGGATGTCGCAGCGGTAGTTCAGCACGGCCGCCACCACGTTATCGAGCGAGGTGACCAGCATCCTCGTGTACGGGCTGACCTGGTCCAGGCGCGGCGCCGGCTCGTGCGGGTCCGGCACCGGCGTACCGATCTTGAGCAGGTAGTCCCGCTCGTCGGAGCTCAGTCGCAGGGCACGGGCGATGGAGAGCAGGACCTGCGGCGAGGCGTGCGCGGTCTGCGACTGCTCCAGCCGTGTGTAGTACGTCTGGCTCACCCCCGCGAGCGCGGCCACCTCCTCGCGCCGCAGCCCCGGAACCCGCCGGGAGCCACTGGACCGCAGTCCCATCTGCTCGGGCCGGATGCGTTCGCGCATCTGCCGCAGGTAGCTGCCGAGATCCGTGTTCACGATGTGCTCCACCCTTTCGATTATGAAGTGCCCTACGGGGTCGGCAATGCCGCTCGGTACCGGGTGAGGTATGCCACGGCGGCCGGGAAGACGGGACGGGGGGGGAACCGTCTTCCCGGCCGCGGGCCGCTGCCCGGGCCTCAGCCCGGCAGGGCCGTCCTGCGGCGCAGGGCCGCCCACAGCAGCAGGCCGATCACGACCTGGCAGCCGCCGGCGACGCCGATCGCGGTGTGGATGCCCTCCAGTTCCTCCGCGACGGTCACCGTGCCGTGCCCGATGACAGCCGCGAACACCGCGCTGATCAGCGGGATGCCGATGGCGATGCCGACCTGCTGGCTCTGGGTGGCCATGCCGGTCGCCATGCCCTGCATGTCGGAATCGATGGAGGAGGTGGCGATCACCATGAAGGACAGTGCCGCCGTCATGGAGAAGAAGGCGTTCACGAACTGGGTGGCGATCAACGGGATCAGCCAGCGCGAGTCAGCCGTCGCCCACAGCGCGGGCAGCATGAACGCGCCCTGGAGGAACAAGGAGACCCCGAGCATGGTGCGCGGCCGGACGCGCTGGAGGATGCGCGGACCGACGGTGCCCGCGATGATCTGGCCCACGCCGATACCGAGCAGCACCAGACCGGCGACGAGGGACGAGAGTCCGAGCACGTCCTGGACGTACAGGCCGGTGAAGAAGATCAGCGCGGTCTCGCCGCCGAAGATGAACAGGGCGGCCAGGTTACCGAAGGCGATGTCGGGCTTCTTCAGAACCCGCACGGGCACCAGGGCGTCGGTGGTGCGGCTCTCCACGGCCCAGAAGACGCCCATCAGGGCGGCGGCGACGATCAGGGTCCCGCCGGCGATGATGTCGAAGCCTTCCTCGCCGACCCGGGTGACGCCGTAGATCCCGGAGAACAAGCCAAGGGTGATGAGCAGGGCTCCGGGCAGGTCGACGCGGGTGCGCTGCTCGGCACGGCTCTCATCGACGACCAGCGGCACGACCAGGATCGCCGCGATGGCCACGGGGATGTTGATGAAGAACGCCCAGCGCCAGGAAAACATGTCCGTGAGGAAACCGCCGAGGATGGCGCCGACGCTGAAGCCGGAGCTCATCATCACGCTATTCAGGCCGAGCGCGCGGGTGCGCAGGGCGGGTTCGGTGAAGGCGGTGGTGAGCAGGGCGAGCGCGGCGGGCGTGACGGCGGCGGTCGACAGGCCCTGGAGGGTACGGGCGACCAGCAGCATCGTGGGGGACTCCGCGATTCCACCGACGAGGGACGAGACGGCGAGGACGGCCATTCCGGCGGTGAAGATGCGCCGGCGTCCCACATAGTCGCCCACGCGCCCGAAGACCAGGGTGCATCCGGCGGCGCACAGAGCGAACGTCGTGGTGATCCACTGGAGGCCGCCGGTGGAGAACCCGAGGGCGGTGCCCACCTCGGGCAGCGCGACATTCAGGACGGAGAAGTCGGCGGCCATCATGAACTGCGAGGCCAGGAGCACCACCAAGGCGGCGATCTGGCGCCCGGTCATCCGAACACGGCCTGACTGCGCGACTGCGGCACTCGTGGTGGTATCAGCGGTGGTCATGCCCTCAGCCTCGGATGCGCGGGTCCGCCCAGCCAGATCCCCCTTGACGGCAGTCCTGCGGAGACTGTCACCGGCAGTGCCACCTTCAGCGTCAGCCGCGCAGGTCCGCCGCGGCCGGGGCCAAGGGCCGCGGCGGAACTGTGTGCTCCCCCGAAGCCGCCGCTGACCAGGCATCCGACCGAGCCGGGCCGAGCACAGCGCTCGTTCGCGCGGGTACGCGGGGCCAGGCGGTGTCGTCCGTCCACGATGCCGTCTGACCACCCCGGTCAACACCGCGCTTCGCGAGGTGATGGAGAACCGGCGGCGGGCCTTGGCGCTCACCCGCCTGCGGGCGTCGGCGGAAGAGGGCGCTTCGATCTCGACCTCTTCGAGGACAAGGGAAACTCCGCCGATGAACGCCGCACAGTACCTGATCGACACCTCGCATGTGGTGTCGAAATACCGAGGGGGCCCGACGGAGAGGGCCCACGTGAGTACTCGTGCTGGACGGAAAA
Source organism: Streptomyces sp. NPDC052020 (assembly GCF_040680575.1). Lineage (NCBI taxonomy): Bacteria > Bacillati > Actinomycetota > Actinomycetes > Kitasatosporales > Streptomycetaceae > Streptomyces > Streptomyces sp. NPDC052020. The sequence goes on along the minus strand of NZ_JBFAWY010000005.1, from coordinate 233,566 downwards.
CCCGGCCGAGCAGGGCCCGCCGGCACTGCTGGCGTCGTCCGACGCCTACTCCGCCACCCAGACGGACCGTTGGTTAACGGTCGCACTCCGCATGATCCCGGCACTGGACTCGGACGCCTCGCCGAAGCCTAGGAATGGGTGTATGTAGGCGGAATTGACACCAGACGAGCCCTGCTACGCACCGAGCTATACACGGTGTCACGGACTCGTACCAGCACCCGCATCACCTCGACGATCCGACCAGTGCTCTTCCTGCCCCTCGCACACCGTCAGGACACCGAACTCCCGGCACGCGTGTACAACTTACGCCCCACCCGCCAGAGTGAGTTGCAACTTTTTCTGCAGGTTCAAGCCCGCGCACCGGTGCGCGGACGCACGCCGCCTCTGCGACGCGCTCGCGGCTGCGGACATGAAGGTGGGAGACACCCAGGTCTTACGAGCCCTTACGAGTCCTACCCTTACATGCCAACTCCAACTCGGCGACAAGCTCAGACACTGAGGAACTGGGATTCGGCGGTTTGTGATTAACCTGAATATCGTCACACTTTGCAGCCCTCAGCTTGGCTTCAACATATTTTCCATAAGGGAAATTAGAGGGCAAGATTTTGCCTGAGATGGCATATTTTTTAAGCTTCTCCGCGAGCGCGTGGGCGGTGACCCACGCGGTGCATTCCTCGAAATGCCAAAGTAGCCAAATCTCGAAGCATGGACTACTTACAGCAATATCTAGCCCTTTTTGAGAGGCTAGCTTGCACGCGGCAGGAAGGGTTGCATGGGCATCCACATCGACCACGCACCAGACAGAGTCAAACGCATCACCGCTCTGGGCCTCTCGGCTACGGCGCTGATCGGCTTCACGAACGACACTCAAGGGGTCTCGGCCAGTCCCGATGGGCTTGATTGATATCACATGCACCGCTTGAGCATTGAGGTGCGACGCCAGGCCTTCGAAGTATTGAGGCTCAGTCTTGACCCCTTCCGCGACGATCAGAATCTTCTTGTTCACCTGTCTCTTGCCGCGGGACTTAGATATCCGTTGCGAACCTCTAACCTGACGGCGACTCACTCATGATCTCCTACAACCAAGGAAGCACGCAGATCCTCCCAGGAGACGGCAGGTACCGCCCCGTAGCGCCCGCTTAGGTAGCGGCGCTCCAGGTTATGATCAGCCTTGACTGGAAAGTCCGTCAAGGGGAAGTACTCAGATGCCCCGTCAACACCCTTCTCCGCGAACCAGACGTCCTCCTTTCCCAAGGCACCTCCGGCCAGGTGGCCCATAAGTGACGTGTCATGCGAGGCGAAAATCAACTGGGCGCCCTTAGTATTGATCTCTGTATCCCTGAAGAGAGAGATGAAGGCAGCAGTGAGGCGAGGATGCAAGCTAGCGTCGATCTCATCGACGACGAAGACTTGACCGTTATCGATAGCTCGTATCGCCGGGATTGCGAGCGACAGCCAAGCTACCGTCCCACTACTTTCGCTCTCAATGTCAAGAACATAATTCTTTCCTCCGTCCCCGCCTTTGTGCCAGAACTTGATTTTACGCTGCTGATCCGCAAGGAACGACTCTAGGAAATCATCCTTAGCGACTCGAGCATTCGGGAACGTATCGAACACCTGCTCGGCGACAGTGGTGAACATTTTCCGCATCTCAGGGGAAAGTTCTACATCTTCGACTGCCAGCCGGGAAATGCCGAGGTCCGCGAACTTCAATAGGCTTTCAGCTTTCTGTCGAACTGAGTCGCTTTCCATCCACTTCTTAATCGCGCTAATTCTCCCCTGCTGTTGAGTTTCCGAGTAAGCCGCATACTGGATGTGTCGAGTAAGTCGGCGGTGCACGCGTTTCGCTTCGGCATGATTCAACTTAGCGGCTACCGACAAGAAAAGGTTTTTCGGTCCCGTCATGCGGGAGATGCGAACGTTCTCTCCCTTCAAGAATCGACCGAAAGTGTAAGCCCCGGGTTCGGGGCCCGATCGTTCGAAAAGAACCCTGCGTCGTCCTTCAGGGAAGGTTGCGAGCCACTCTGCCTTTACTCCCTCAACATCGCTCTCAAACCCGTACTCATACCTGATTTCGTCAAGCGTGAAGTCGAATTCGTAGGCCGATGTTTGATGTGCGCAGAGACTATCCAAGATGAATGGGTGATACGGAAATTTTTCTTCCTCACCCCAAGCGGCAGATTTCCTGATGGCGTCAAGGGCGAAATGAATCGCATGGAGCAAGTTCGTCTTTCCAGATGCGTTAGACCCGAAAATGCCTACGATTCGGTTCGTCACAGACTTCCAGTCGCCGTCAGCCGGCCTCACGCCCTCGAAGCTCGACTTCGTCAGTACTAGCTCAGTGGAGTCTCGGATCGATCGATGGTTGGTCACACGGAACCTGAGTAGCATGATCACATCACCCGTTGAGTGCAGTTTCGGAGTCTCTGAGGATGTTTTCCATCCCTAGCCGTGTTGAAACTGTACCCATGCGGTACGTGCTGAGCCAGACTCATCAGCCGGGCTCGGCTCACAGCGGGGGTCTCGCGTGAAACAACTGTGGCAGCAGACGGCACCTGGGGGCGGCTGTCTGAGGACATGACGACCCGATTTAACGATCGGAAGCTGCGGTCGACGTCAGTGACGGCACCGACCAGTCAGGCCCCGTGGCCGCTCCTCTCGGCAACGGCCGAAAGCTGACCCTCTGGCGGCGCACTCAAAAGTGAGCCGCTTGGTGATCTTCGTCTGACTCTGACATTGGTGATGAAGGTCAGGAGGAAGGGTGACCTCATGGAGGACTGGGCAGAGATGCATCGCCTGCACCGGGCGGATCAGATGCCGATCCGGGCGGTCGCCCGGCACCTGGGCATCTCGAAGAAGGCGGGGCCGGCCGCGCGGCTTCGGTCACCGCGCTTCCCGCCCGGGGTCCCGTGCCGGGGAGCGTTCCACGGGCGCCGGGCCGATCGCGGCCCGGATCCGGTCGACGTCCCCGCGCTCGGCCGCGGGCAGTGGGGCACCGAGCCGTTCCCTGACCGCGGTGGCCGCGTCGAGCAGCCGTACCGCGCCTCGGCGGTTGCCCGCCAGGGCGCGAGCACCCGCCAGCCCTTCCAGAGCCAGGGCCACCGCGCGGGGATCACCGGTGCGCCGGGCCGTGGCCAGGCCGTCGCGGTGCAGGGCCAGGGCGGCCGGGGCGTCACCGCGCAGTTCGGCGATGAAGCCCAGCTCCGCCAGGATCAACGCGGTCCCGTGATCGCTGTCCAGCCGGCGGTTCCACTCCAGCCAGCCGGTCAGGTACGCCTCGGCCTCGTCGAGGCGGCCACGTCGGCGAGCCACCAGGCCGAGACCGACCTCGGCGATCTCCTGACCGGGACGGTCACCGTGGCGGACGGCGAGAGCACGGGCCCGCTCGTGGAACCGCTCCGCCTGACCGTGGTCACCGGACAGCAGGGCGACCCTGCCCAGTTCGACGAGTCGCCGTACGGCCTCCGTCCACATCCCGAGCTCCTCGCTGATCTCCAGCCCCTCGCGGTGGTGCGCCGAGGCCCGCTCGTAGTCCCCGGTGATCTCCGCGAGCGCGCCGAGCACGGCCGCGGCCTGCACCTGGCCCCAGCCGTCACCCAGGTCCCGGAAGACCCTCAGCGCCTCCTCGCTGTCGGCCCGGGCCGCGGCCAGGCCGCCGCGCACCTGCCGCAGTACGCCCCGCGTGCTGAGCGCCGCGGCGGTGACCCACCGGTCACCGAGCTCGGCGGCGCCCGTCAGGACCCCCTCGATCAGCCTCTCGCTCTCCGCCGGGTCACCGATCCGGCACGCCGCGAACCCCAGGACCCACAGGGCCCGTACCCGCTCTTCCCGGTCGTCGAAGGCGTCCGCGACGTCGAGGGCGTCCGCGATCGGGCCGAGCCGCGCGCCGGATCCCCGCTCCCCGCTCAGCATGGCGAAGGCGGCCAGCCACGCCTCGGTGGTGGTGTGCGCGGCCCGCCGTGCGGAGCGGTCCGCCGGGAGGGCCACGGCGGCGGTCAGGGAGCGGACGGCCTCGCCGGTCCGTCCGCGCAGGAACCAGTACCAGGACAGAGCCCGGGTCAGCCGCAGCGCCTCGTCGGGCATCGCGTTCCGTACGCAATGGTCCAGGAGCGCGCGGAAGTTCGCCGCCTCCGGGTCGAGCCGCCGCAGCCAGTGGCGCTGCCGCGCGCCCCGCAGCCCGTCCTGGGACCGCACGGCCAGGTCCGTGTAGTAGCGGACGTGGGCGCGGCGCACGGCCGCCGTCTCGCCCGCCTCGTCGAGCTTTTCGAGGCAGTACGCGGCCACCGACTCGAGCAGGCGGTACCGCGGGCCGTGCTCGCCGTGGGTGACGGAGACCAGGGAGCGGTCCACCAGCCGGGCGAGCAGGTCGAGGACCTCCGCGGGCTTCACACCGCCTCCCGGGCACACCGCCTCGGCGGCTTCGAGCGTGCAGCCTTCGGCGTGTACGGCCAGCCTGCGCAGGACGGTCCGTTCGGCCGCCGTCAGGAGCTCCCAGCTCCAGTCGATCATCGCCCGCAGGGTCCGCTGGCGGGTCGGCGCGTCCCGGCGTCCCGTGGTGAGCAGGTGAAACCGGTCGTCGAGCCGCCGGGCCAACTGCTCGACGCCCAGAGCCCGTATGCGGGTGGCAGCCAGTTCGACGGCCAGCGGGATGCCGTCCAGACGCCGGCAGATCGAGGCGACGGCCGGGGAGTTGCCGTCGGTCAGGACGAAGCCGGGTGACGCGTCGGCGGCTCTGGCCGCGAAGAGGCGGAGGGCGTCCGGCTCGTCGAGGGGCTCGACCGTCCACAGCCGTTCGCCCGCGATCCCCAGCGGTTCCTGGCTGGTGGCCAGGATCCGGATGCCCGGAGCACCGCGCAGCAGCGTCTCGGCGAGCCTGGCGGCGGCCTCGATGACGTGTTCGCAGTTGTCCAGGAGAAGCAGGAGACGCTTGTCGCGCAGTGCCTCGGTCAGGCGCTCGGTCGTGTCCGTGCCGGGGGTTCCGGTGTCGTCGCGGATGCCCAGGGCCGTGGCGGCTGCCTCGGCCAGCTCGTCGGCCGTGCACCGCGGGCCGGGCTCCCCGGCCCGGCCGCGGCCCGCCAGCTCCACCAGCCAGGAGCCGTCGGGCAGGCCCGTGATGACGCGGGTCGCCGTCTCCAGCGCCAGTCGGGTCTTGCCCACGCCTCCGGGGCCGGTCAGGGTCACCAGCCGGCCGGTGGACAGCAGCTCCCCGATCCCGGTGACCTCCTTCTCACGGCCGATGAGGGGGGTGGCGGGCACGGGGAGGTTCGTCCGCGGGCGCGGGCCGGCGGCGGGCTCGTCGTCCCCCCGGCCGGCGGGTGCGGCGATCGCGGCGCCGACGGCCCTCAGCTCGGGTTCGTGGCGCAGTATCTCCTCGTACAGGCCGGTCAGGGCGGGCCCGGGGTCCAGGCCGAGCTCCTCGGCGAGCAGCCGGCGCAGCTCGTGGTAGGAGTCCAGCGCCTCGCTCGGCCGGCCCGCCCGGTACAGGGCGCGCATGTGGGCCGCGCGCAGCCGCTCGCGGAGCGGGTGCCGTCCCAGCGGGCCGGTCAGCTCGGCTGCCACAACCGCGTGCTCGCCCAGCTCCAGGCGCGTCTCGGCGTGTTCCTCCACAGCGGCCAGCCGTTGCTCTTCGAGGCGGGTGACGGCCTCCCGTACGAACGGCTCGTCGCGGAAGTCGGCGTACGCGGGCCCCCGCCACAGGTCCAGGGCCTCGGTCAGCAGCGCGGCCCGGTGGTGTGGTTCCGGGGTGGTCCGCGCCCGTGCGGTCAGGGCCGTGAACCGTGCCGCGTCCACCGCCTCCGGCTCCACACGCAGCACGTAACCCGGCGCCCGGTACGACACCAGGTCACGGCCGCCACCGCCCGCCGCCAGCGCGCGGCGCAGCCGGGAGACCCGGGTCTGCACCGCACCCGTCCGGTCGGCGGGCGGGCGGCCGTCCCACAGATCCTCGGCGAGGGTGTCCGCCGGTACGACGCGCCCCGGTTCGACCAGGAGCCCGGCCAGCAGGGCCCGCACCTTCCGCTCCGGCACCGGCACCGGCTCGCCGTCGTCCGTCCACACGGCCAGCGGCCCCAGTACTCCGAAACGCATGCGGCGAGCGTAACCCGGTCCCGCACCGGCCTACGGGCCGTCAGGTCGGGCCGGGAGCAGCGGACGCCAGCAGCCCGTCGGAAGTCCGTCAGAAGTCCGTCGGAACTTCTCCAGCGCGCGAGGCCATCGTGATCCCCGTCCGCACGGTCCGCAGGAAAGAGGCAGGGATCATGAACACGTACACGGGCAAGAAGGCCGTCATCACCGGTGGTACGCACGGCATGGGGCTGGCGATCGCCAAGGCGCTGCTCGACGGTGGCGCCGAGGTCGTCCTCACCGGACGCAACGAGAGGACGCTGGAGGAGGCGAGGACGGAACTGGCCTCCCGATCGGCCCACGTCGTCCGCTCCGACGCCGCCAGCCTGGCCGACATCGACGCGCTCGGCGCGCTCGTCGAGGAGCGGCTCGGCCGTGTCGACGCCCTCTTCGTCAACCACGGAACGGCGGAGTTCCAGACACTCCAGGAGGCCACGGAGGAGTCCTTCGACCGGCAGTTCACGGTCAACACCAAGGGGTCCTTCTTCACCGTCAAGCGACTGGCCCCGCTGCTGTCGGACGGTGGCTCGCTCGTCTTCACCACCGTCGCCAACGACGTCATCTTCCCCGGCCTCAGCGCCTACTCGGGGTCGAAGGAGGCGCTGCGGGCCATCGCCCAGGTGCTCGCCGCCGAACTGCTGCCCCGCCGCATCCGGGTGAACGCGGTGGCGCCCGGGTTCATCGAGACCCCGACCATGGGCGTCGTGGGCCTGACCGCCGAGCAGCGGGCCGCCTTCCTCAAGCAGGGCGAGACGAGCACGCCCTTGCGGCGCAACGGCACTGTCGGGGAAGTGGCGAAGGCCGCGCTCTTCCTGGCCTTCGAGGCCACCTTCACCACCGGTGTCGAACTGCCCGTCGACGGGGGGTGGGGACAGGGCCTCGTCGCTCCCGCGCACCAGGAGCCGGCGTCCTGACCCCCGGGCCGGCCCGTGGGCCGCGCGGGCCAGCCGTGGGCCGCGCGGGCCGCCGGGGCCGTGGCCGTCCCCGGCCCCCGCAGGCCATCGACAGGGTGGACGACGTCCCGGCGGCAGGCGGTCACTCCCGCCACCGCCTGTTCCGGTGGCCGTCGGCACCGGGTGCGTTCCGAGGAAACCGGGTCGCGGCCGCGGGCGGCCCGCGACCCGGTTACAACCCTCGCCGCCCGTCACGAGTCAAAGACGCCGCGATGAGGTGAGGGGCCGGCCTCGGCCAACCGGGCCGCGGCGGATGGCATACGATCCGCATGCCCCTCATAAAGATCACATAAGAGGATGTACACGCCATGGCAGTCCGCGCCCCCTATCGTTCCCTTCGCGGCATATCCGCCGTTGCCGCCCTGCTCGCGATCGGCGCGACGGGATGCTCGGACGTCACCGACGCCGTCGACAGCGCCAAGGACGGCGCGAAGAAGGTGGCCCGTCAGCGCTCGGTGTTCTCGCTGGACATCGGTGACTGCTACAACCCGACCGGCAAGGCCGAGGGGACGGCGTACACCGTCGAGATCGTGCCCTGCGAGGAGGCGCACGCGGGCCAGGTCGTCGGCGAATTCGCGATCGACGAGGGCAAGGAGTTCCCCGGCGACGACGGTATCTCGGCGATCGCGGACACCCGTTGCCCGGTCGAGGCGCAGAAGTACGCCCCGGACACCTGGGCGCTCCCCAAGGGCGCCACCCTCTTCTACTACACCCCGACCAAGGAGAGCTGGACGACGGGCGACCGCGCGGTGAGCTGCACCTACACCGCGGAGAAGGGCACGCTCAGCGGCACGCTGGACACCGCCAAGTCCCTCAAGCCCGAGCAGCTCACGTACCTCAACGGTTCGAACGCTGTCTACGAGGCCCTGTGGGCGAACCAGCCCGAGAAGGAGACCGTCGAGGACGACCTGGCTGGTTACAAGGCGCAGGCCAAGGCCGTCAGCGCCGCCCTCGACGCCCACGTCAAGGGGCTGAAGGGCATCGAGGGCACGGAGGTCGGCAAGCTCCGCTCGACGCTGACGAAGGCGGCCGGCGACTGGAAGAAGGCCGCGAACGCCGCCGACGCCGACGCGTTCTACCTCGCCTACGACCCGGCGTTCACCGGCATCGACCCGAACAAGTCGGTGGCCGCCCGCAAGGAACTGGGCCTGGCCACCACCGTCCCGGCCGACGAGGCCGAGGTCTGGGCGGCCTGACACCCGCCGGATCGGGCCCGAGCGGCTCTCCTCTCCCGCCCCATGACCGAAGGCCCAGGTCGGACGACCTGGGCCTTACGTGTCGTCAATCCAGGTCGGCGACCTGGGAGGGCGTACCGCCGAAGGGCCGGGTGCCTCGCGATCCGGTCAGCCCGGTCACCTCGTCTGTCCGTTCGGGTGGATCCAGCGGCGGACACATTCCATCGGGGGAGGTTCGTGGTCGATGGCGTCACCGAAGCCGAGGGGCGGGCGCTGGTCGCCGTCCGGCGACGGCTCACCTGTCTCAGCCGACGCCCGGGACGTGGTCACGGCAGGATGTTCGTTCCGTTGAAGCGGAGAAGCAGCGCCAGGTCCCGGATGTCGTCGTGCTGGGTGGCCCACAGCAGGAACCGCTCGACGCCCAGGCCGAATCCGGAGGTACGCAGGGGATGCCGGGCGTTCATGGTCACGTACCAGTCGTACGCGTCTTCGGGGACCTCGTGCAGCGCGAGCGCGCGTCGCAGATCGGTGACATCGGTGTGGCGCTCACCGGCGCCCACCGTCTCCCCGATGCCGAAGAGCAGATCCGCGCTCAGTGCCTTGGCCGGGTCGTCCGGGGAGAACGCCTGGTAGAAGGGCACGCTGAGGTGGTCCGGATGCGTCAGCCAGACGTAACCGCCGAACTTGTCCATGAGCAGGCGCTCACCCTTGCGGGTCAGGCTGCGGCACTGCGGCTCCAGCACGTTGACCGTGTCGGGCTCGCCCGCGAGCAGGTCGACCGCCTCGTCGAAGGAGACCCTGGGGAGTGCGCCGCTGCCCGCCAGTATCTCCAGGTGCTCCACGGTCCCGGCCATCTCGGAGACGATCTGCCGACCGTGGAGGAGAAGGGAGGAGGCGAGGTGCCTCAGGTACTCCTCGACGACGGCCATGACGTCCTCGAGCCCGCCCGCGATCTCCGCCTCGCTGTGGAAGAACTGGCACAGGTGCGTCTGGTCCGCCGCCTCGCCGCGGAAGGACGGCATGAGGTAGTACGCCCCCTCGGGCGCGAGCCGGCAGCCGAACTCGAGCATGAACTGCATCGAGTCCGCCAGGTAGGTGTGCACGCCCTCCAGTTCCACTTCCACCGGTGAGCTGTCGCTGCCGCGGCCCATCGGGCTGGAGATGGAGCCCGTGGTGATCGGCAGGTGCAGGTTGCGCGCGCCCTTGGCGGTCCAGAACTCCGTCGTGGAGCGCGTCACGATGTCCTGGAGCACGGTCAGGGACCGGTACCAGGGGTCCTCCAGAACGGCCAGGTAATGCTTCTCCGGGCGGGTCCACGAGCGTGGAGCCTTGATGGTTTCCCCGGACGCGATGGGCATGATTCTCCTCCGTCGTTTCCTGCGTGATGACGTGCTCTTGCCGTCGAGATCCGCCAGTCCCATACTTTTTCGCCGCCCTGGGGCCGGTCCAGGTTTCGGCGGTGCGGGCGGTCGCCATGACGTGTCGCCGCCACCCGCGGCCCCCTTCTCACATGGTGGGAACAGCGGCGGGGGGCTTCATGGCCACAGCAGCGCCAAACAGTCGGCCAGCAGGCGCGTGGACTGCGGCGAGTGATCGCCGGCGGCCGGCCCCGACCGCAGCCGGCGGGCCATGTCCCGGTACGACGACACACGCAGCTCGCCCGGGGAAGGCACGGGATACAGCACCGTTCGAGAGGCGTCCTCGACCCACAGCCCGCGGCCTTGCAGGTGTACGGACCGCTCGGTGTCCGTCAGCCTGAGTTGGACGCTGCCGACCACGGACCGGATCGTGACCGCCAGCGACAGCCGGGCCCCGCTGGCGAACTCCACGGAGCCGGCGGCCACCCCGGCCTCGAAGCCCTCGGCCCGCGCCGTCACCGGCTTGCCGAAGAGCTGGCAGACGAGGTCGAGGTAGGGGCTGACCGCGCCCAGGACGTCCTGCGGGACGGATCGGGCACGGGCGGGAGCCGCCCCTGGCCGTCGCCCCGGTCCGGGCGTCGGAGCCGGAACCGGCACATATTCGGAGACGAGCAGCCCGCCGCAGGCCAGCGTCGTCCAGGGCACTCGGGTGAGGGCTTGGTCGAGGGCCAGCAACCCGCGCAGCGGAAGCACCATACCGATGGCGGCCTTGCCCTCGGCGCCTCCCTCGTCGAGCTGGTCGAGTTCCGCGAGCGACAGCGGCGGCCCCTCTTCCAGCAGCACCGCCTTGCCGGCGGCACGGGCCGCCGAGCTGAGGGCCACCCGGTGCTCGGGCGGAACCGCGAGGACGACGAGCTCGATCTCCGGGCTGTCGAGAAGGTCGGCCCATTTCCGTGTGGCCTCCGGCGACGATCCCGGTGCCTCACTGACATCGCGTTCGGTGTACGCGGCGAAGAGTTCGCAGCGTCTCAGGGTGTCACGTGCCCGGTAAGCGGCGAGCCCGCCACCGACGACGGCCGTGTGAATAGCCATAGTTCGCTTCCGACGATCCGGTTGTTGTCCTCTAGACGGAGATCGCCACTCGTTGCCAGGTGGTCGCGCCGAACGCCGGCGACCGCACGCTCTCCACGGCACGCGGGCCTACGGCCTCGAACCAGGCCAGCAACGCGCCCAGGCCCTCCCTCAGGACGACCCGGGCGAGCACGGCGCCGAGGCAGTAGTGCTTGCCGAGTCCGAACGCCAGATGGCGTGGCCCCACCCGGCCGGGGTCGAACGTGTCCGGACGGTCGTAGACGGCTTCGTCCCGGTTGGCCGAGGCGATCACCAAGACGACACGCTGACCGGCGGGCACGTGGTGACCGCCGATCTCCACGGGGGCGGTGGTGGTGCGCGGCACGAAGTGGAACGGGGCGTCGTAGCGCAGGGCCTCCTCCACGACCGCGTCCACAGCGGTGGGTCCGGCAAAAGCCGCCCACTCTCGCGGGTCGCGGCGCAGCAGTACGTCCGCCGCCGTGGCGAGCGCGCTCGCCACCGGGTCGATGCCTCCCGTGAGCAACTGGGAGAAGAGAGCCAGCGCCTCGTCCGCGTCCAGCTTCGCCAGGCCGCGCAGAGGGACCAGGCGGTCGTCCGCGGTGGCCAGCAGCCGCGGGAGGACGACGTCCTGGAGGTAGCCGCGGAGTTCGTCGACGGCCGCCAGGGCGACACGGGCCCGTGCGGGGTCCGCCGTCGGCGTGCTCAGGAAACCGATGAGCTGGGCCGACCACTCACCGACCCGGTCCACGTCGCCGGGCGGCACGCCGAGCACGGCGCAGGTGAGCCGCGCGGCCAGGGGTGCGGCGAAGGCCTGGTGGAGGTCGGCCTCGCCCGGCCGGATCTCCCGGAGCAGTTCATGTGCGGTGTCGCGCACCCGGGACGCCCATGCCTCGGCGGTGCGGCGCGGGAAGGCGGGCGCCACCACCTCGCGCAGGCGGGTCTGGTGGGGCGGGTCGCTGAAGACCATCCAGGATTCGAAGAACGCGACCGCCCGCCTGATCTCGGGAAGGCCGGCGGGGTCCGGCCGTCCCGTGTAGTCGCCCGGCACGGCCGAGAGGGTCGGCTCGGTCAGCATGCGCGACACCAGGTCGTATGTGGTGACGTACCAGGAGTTGGTCGGCGGGTTCCAGTGGACGGGCTCCGTCGCGCGCATCCGGGCGAAGACGGGGTAGGGGTCGACAGCCGTCTCGGACGACACCAGTGCTGCCGGATCAAACACGGCGACGCCTCCTCTTCAGCCAGGACCTGACCAGGGGAGCGGCGCCGGCCAGCGCCCCCACGACCGCTAGCTGGCGCCCGGCCGGCGCGCTGCGTGTGCCGGCCGCCAGCAGCCGCCGGTACGCGCGCGAGGACGCGGCGGGTGCCGTGAAGAGCGGTACCGAGAACCAGGACAGATGCCAGAAGGAGATGTCCAGCGTGGCCTTGATCGCGCCGTGGAAGGCCGCCGAGGACAGCCCCAGCAGGGCCTTGCGCTTCCACAGCACGACGAGCGCGGGCGCGAAGGCGAGTTCGTAGAGCAGCGCGGCCGTGGACGCGGCGCGCGCCAGCTCCGGACTCATCGCCGACAGGCGTTTGCCCGTCGGTGTCCCCAGTTCCGCCCACGCTCCCCGCAGCGTCCGTCCCCGCGCCCACCTCCAGCCCACCGCGGTGAGCTTGGCCAGAGCGGATTGCAGGTACATGGTGGCGTAGTAGGCCTGCATGGCCGTGAGCAGGGCGGCGGCGTACTCCTCGTGCGGGTTCCGGCTACCGGGTTCGGCACTGTCGTCGAGAAGGGAGAGCAGGCCCAGGAACACGTTGAGGTGGCTGTTGTAGCTGTACAGGCTGTCGTCTAGGGCGACCACCCGTCGCTGGAGCAGCGCGAAGGAGGCGTTGGCGGTGATCTTGACGGCGGGGTGCTTGGCGCCGAGCATCCAGGCTCCGGTCGACGCGGCGGCGACGCAGCGCAGTGCCTCGTAAGCCAGGGGGTGGAGGGTCCAGCCGCTCCCCCGCTTGCCGGCGGCCTGGTCGACCAAGGGCTGGTAGTCGGCGAGGAACCGGCCCGGGGGGAGGTGCCACACCGTGCGCAGTACCGCGGCTCCTGTGGTGAGACGGCACAGAAGCAACCGGTCCGCCGCTCCCTGCTGGCCCAGTCCAGCCGACGTCACGGCCGTGAGCCAGTGACCGGCGAGCCGGGTCACCGGTTCGCGGGCGGCGGGCTCGGAACGCCCCATAGTGGGTTCCCCTACCTTTCCTGTAGATGCCATCGGATGTCCTTGTCCGCGGCGATGCCGCGCGGATCGTGGCGGTGGAGCAGCCGTACCGAGCACACCGAGGTGCGGTCGAAGGCGTCGCAGGTGTCGTCGACCTCGACCAGATAGAAGTCGAGGGCCTGGAAGGGGGCCGCCGTCGGGGACCGCGGGGCGGCCCGCACCTCGTCGAAGTCGTCCCAGGGGGTCTCGTTGATCAGCGCGAGTGTCCGCTCACAGAACCTCGTGCGCAGCTCCCGGTCCTCCGTGACGAAGAAGAGCTTGTTCAGGATGGAGATGACCCGGAAGAACTCCACCGGAAGCAGACACCACGGGTCGGTCGGCCCGACGACGCCTCCGTCCGCGTCGTGGAGCACGATCCTCATCTGGTGCCGACGCTCCGGCAGGTCGTAGTTGAACATGTTGTAGGCGCAGAACGGCCAGGTGTTGCGGTCGCGGAAGGTGTGCCAGAACTGGACTGCCAGGTAGCCGGCCGCCACCGTCACAACGGTGCGCGCGGAGCGCTGGATGGTCATGCTCGCCTCCGGGCGGCGGCCGAACCGGGGCGGTGTGCCGCCCCTGGCTCGGCCGTCCGCCGACGTTCGTCCGGGTCAGGAAGCGTCCGCGGTGACGGCCGCGACGATCCCGTCCCGGGTCACGTGCCGCTCCGCGCCGGAGGCCATGCACCTGACGGTGGCCTCTCCGGTGTCCAGGACCGAGACGAGTCGGGCCACTTCGGCCTCCTCGGCGATGCCGAGGGCCTTGGCCCCGTCCACCGGGTCGAAGACGGCCTGGACCGACAGCCCCGCGTCCCGCAGCCGGCGCACGGTCTCCAGCACGGTCTGCGCGTCCCCGCCCTCGTGCCGGACGACCGTCACCGCGTCCCGGCGCAGGCCGCGCTGCTTGCGCACGCCGTCCTCGCGCAGCAGCCCCATCAGCCGTGCGAGGCCCACGGACATCCCCACCCCGGGATAACTCCTGCCGTTGACGTGCTTGAGCAGGTCCTCGTAGCGGCCGCCGGCGCCGATCGCGCCCCAGTGCTCGCGTCCGGTGGCGAACGTCTCGAAGACCGTTCCCGTGTAGTAGTCGTGTCCCCGGGTGATGGAGAAGTCCAGGACCAGGTGGTCTTCGGGCATGCCCAGGTCGTGGGCCGCCCGGATCACGGTGTCCAGCTCGTCCACGCCCACGAGCTCCGCACCGCGCAGCTTGAGCAGGTCACGGGCGTCGGACAAGGTGGGCGAGGCGACCAGCCGGCCGAGGTCCGCGGCCACGTGCTCGGGTATCCCCGACGCCGCCAGCTGCTGGACGGTCTGCTCCACCGGCTGCCGGTTGCCCTTGTCGAGGATCTGCACGATCGCGCGGGCCCGGTGCACCCGTACGCCGTGGCTGTCCAGCAGCGCGGCGAGCACCTTGCGGTTGGAGATGTGGACCGTGAAGCCGTCGACGCCGATGTTCTGAAAGGCGCCGACCAGGGCATTGGCGATCTCCGCGTCGTAGAGCAGGCTGAGCTCACCCTGCCCGATGACGTCCACGTCACACTGGTAGAACTCGCGCCAGTGCGTGGCGGTGGGCATCTGCTCGGCCCGCCACACCTTGTTGATCTGATAGCAGTGCAGCGGGAAGGACAGGCGCGCGGAGTGCTCGGCGATGAAGCGGGATACGGGCACCGTCAGGTCGTAGCGCAGGGCCAGATTGGCTCCGGTGTACGACTCGGGAGGCTCCTGCACGGTGAAGGCGAACTCGGGGATGCCCCCGTCCAGGTACTGGGCGCCGCCGGCTACGAGAACCTCCTGGCGCTGGATGCAGGCCGAGTCGAGCGGGCGGAAGCCCCGTGCCTCGAAGCCCCGGCCGATCGTACGGATGACGTCCTGCTCGAACATCACATCCGCGGGCAGCGACTCGGGGAATCCCGGCATGGAGATGTCGAGCTGCCTGGCCGCGGTTTCCTCGCGTCCTTGTGTGGTGATGCTCATCGATTGATCCAATCTTGTCTGCGGGACGGCTCCACCGGCCCGTCCCGGGTACGGCTCTTCCGACGTCAGACGGGCCCATCCCTTGCCGCGCGGGCTGTAGCCGCCCATCAGGCGGCCGGGCCCAAGAGGGTGAGGCGCGGGTCCTCCCCCTCCGCGCAGAGCAGGCGTGCCCTCGCGCCCACCGGTACGGTCGCCATGGGGGTCGAGTGACCGAACGCGTAGCCCGCCGCGATCGGCAGGTGCGCGGGCACGATGTCCCGCAGGACCTGGTCGTAGTCGGTGAACCCGCTCAGGCACGGTCGCGGACTGCCGATCCGGCCCACCAGCACGCCCACCGCCCGGTCGAAGACCCCGGCCTGCCGCAACTGCGCGAGGCGGGCGGCGAACTCGTCCGGGGCGACGCCCTCACTCTCCAGGAAGACCAGGCCGTCCGGTGCCGGGTCGGCGTACGGCGTACCGAGGGTGAGCGACAGCACGGCCAGCGAGCCGCCCCAGAGGACGCCCTCGGCCTCCGTCACGCCCGCGCGCACCGTACGGAGCCGCTCGCCGCCCGCGCGGGGCGCGCGCGGGCGGTCGTCCTCCTTGTCCCACCAGAGCATCTCGTCCGACCAGGCGCCGGGATCGGTGAGGACACGGCGAGCCCAGCGTCCGTCCAGACCGGTGACGGCGCGGAACTCCGCCCTGGTGTACTCCCAGGCGCCCGCCGCCTCGCCCCACTCGGAGATCACCATCGGTCCGTGGAAGGCCACCAGGCCGGTACGCCGGGCGGTGGTGTTCAGCAGCGAGGTGAGGTCGCTGTACCCGATCAGCGGCTTGCGGGCATCACCCACCAGCTGCCAGTCGATGTACGGGAGTACGTTGATCAGCGTCCAGCCTCCGACGGCGGCGACGACGCCGTCGCACGCGGGGTCCTCGAGCGCCCGGTGCAGTTCTGCGGCCAGTGCGGCGGGGTCTGCCGTCGACACCCCGTCGGCTGCGGCGCAGGAAGGCAGCGGGCGTACCGTGAACCCTTCCTCCCGCAGCGCCCGCACCCCCCGGGCGAACCGCCTGGGAAAGGCGACGGGCGCCGGTGAACTGGGGGCCCACACCGCGACGGTCGCGTCCTTGGTCAGGGCGTGCGGCCACGTGGTCATGAGCGGTCCTTACAGCGCGGTGGAGGTGAACAGCTCGGGCTCGACGTCCGTCGGCTCCTTGCGGACCAGCAGCGTGGTGAAGCCCATGTGACTGAGGTTCACGCGGAACAGCTGCATCTGCTCGCGGTACCGCTTGCCCAGCAGCTCGCGTGCGTCATCGTCCAGCTGGTCCAGGTGCGGCCGGCGCAGGATGTCGTCCACGAACCGGTCGACCTCATCGGCCGGGACCGCGTCGAAGCGGTAGTCCTGGAGCCAGTACTCGTGCCGGTCGGCACCAACGAAGAAGTCGATCCAGAAGTCGCGGTAGAGGGGTGTGATGTCGACCTGGATGGCCGCGCGCACGTCGGCCACCAGCTGGTCGGAGGGGACGTCGATGTAGTACATCGGGATCGCGCCGATGAAGCCGCCGGTCTTGAGGACCCGCGTGTACTCGGTGAGGGCCTTGTCACGGTCCGGGATGAGGGAGGTGACGTTTCCGCAGAAGACCATGTCGAAGTGCCCGGACGGATAACCGGTGTCGGTGGCGTCCTTGCGCTCGAAGGTGATGAGGTGGGCGACACCGGCCGCCTCGGCCCGGCGGCGGGCCTCGACCAGGCTCTCCTCGTTGATGTCGATCGCGGTGATGCGGCAGCCGACGAGCTTGGCCAGCTCCACCGCGGTGATGCCCGTGCTGGTGCCGATCTCCAGCACGTGCGAGTCCCGGGAGAGGAAGCCGTGCCGCGCGATCTGAGCGATGCTGCGCATACCGCCCGGCGGACGGTTGGTCTCCCGGACCACGCCGATCAGCTGGTTGTAGTCCATCTTCTCGATCTCGTTGACGCTGAACATGCGCTGTTCTCCTTCTCTTGTGACGGGTTCTCGCTCGTGGGAGGTTGGATGAGGGGGCTTCGTGCCTGCCGGGAGACGGCGTGGCAGGGGGTCAGCCGAGGGGCTCGACCTCGGTCCTCAGTTCGCCGGCGACGCGGCGGGCGAGTGCCTCGTACTCCTCGCGGCTGTCGGCGCCCAGGACCACGAAGGCGCACCACTCGGAGGGGTTGGTCCGTTCGACACGGTCTCCGACGCCGCGCAGCCGCTGCGCCCGCAGAACGCCGTCGACCGCCAGCATGTCCTCCACGGTCGGGATGGCCGCGATGCGTCCCGCCCGCGGGGGGCGCAGATGGAGTGCCCCGAGGCAGGGCTTGCTGGGACGGGGCTCGGGGATCCGCCCGGTCACCGTGGCACGGGCGATGGCCGTGTGGATCTCGTAGCCGAGGTACTCGCTGATCACGGCGCCGATCCAGCCGCCCGCCATGCGGGAGGCGATCTCGGAGAAGACCAGCTCGCCGTCGGGCCGTTCGAAGAGCTCCAGGTGGGTGGCGCCGTGGGTGATGCCCAGCGCCGAGTTGACCTCGTGGTGCAGCTTGGTCACGCGCCGGTACAACTCCGGAGCCTCGTCCTCGGTGATGAGGTAGCTGCCGTCCTCCGGGGTCCCGTCGGGCCCGGGTGCGGCGTCGGGGTCCAGCAGGGCCAGTCGCGGGCGGTAGTAGGTGCTGATGAGCAGGTAGAGCGGACGGCCGTCGTGCCACAGCGCGTCGACGTGCAACTCGCTTCCGGCAACGAACTCCTCGGCCGTGAGCTGGTGTGACTTGAGATGCGGGTCAGGCGCGATGCCCTCCAGCACCGACCGCAGTTCGTCCGGGTGGTCGACCCTGACCGCGCCGATGGTCCCGGAGCCGGCCACCGGCTTGACCACGATCGGGAAGGCGAGCCGGTCGCGTACGGCGGCCACGTCGTCGGCTCGGGAGGGATCGGCCAGCGTGACCCAGTCGGCGGTCGGGACGCCGGCCCGGCGGACACGCTCCTTCATCAGCCGCTTGTCGCGGAAGGAGACGTGCCACAGGGGGTCGTCGGCCAGCCCGAGCAGCACCCCGAGGTATCCCGCGCCGAACTGGCTGAACTCGGTGAAGCTCACGATGTGGTCGACGGCCACCCCCCGCACGACGAGGTCCGTGGCGACCGCCGCCATTTCCTCCAGGGAGTCGAAGTCCTTGATTTCGTACACCCGCTCGACCTGGGTGAGGAGTTCCCGGTCGGGATTCATGAACGTGGTGTCGAAATGGTCCAGGATGAGGAAGACGTGCGGGGTGAGGTCGAGCATGCAGCGGACCAGCGGTTCGCTCCATTTGCAGATGACTACGTGAGGGTGTCCGGCGGAGGAAGGCATGGCACATCCAGGCGGAGAAGGCGATGGGGGCGGGGAAAAGGACCGGGCCGACGGGTGGGGCGGACTACTGGATCCGGAAGGAGAATTCCGAAAGGACGCGAACCGCCGTCTCGCGCAGGGCCGGCTCGCTGTCCGCGGTGATCAGGAACGCCGCGAAGAAGTTCTCGTGGTCGAGGGAGCTGACCCGGAAGCCGTCCCAGACGTACCCGTCGACCACACCGGGCAGCCGCGTCATGCGCTCCAGCGGGGTGGCGTCGACGACCAAGCCCACCTCGCGGGGTTCGACGTTGACGAGACCGACCAGTTCGTCGTTGCGCTTCACCGTACGCAGCAGAGCGGGGTCCTCCTCGCCCAGCGCCATGAGGATCATCTGTTCGACCGCGTCGATGCCGCAGGTCCGCCGGATGGCGGCGGGATACACGCCGCCGGCGACCCGGGGGTTGATCTCGATCAGTTCCGCGGAGCCGTCCTCGGCCACCCGGGCCTCGACGTGCAGCCAGCCCCTTGCCAGTCCGAGGTCCGCGCACAGGGCGCTGACCCTGCCGATCACGGTGTCGGCGCCGGCCCGTACCCCGCCCGGGGGCAGCGGAGAGACCAGCACGCCGGTGTCGTGGTTGCGCCGCTCATCGCGCGCGCTCTTGTCGGCGAGAAACAGGCCGTGGAACTCGCCGTCGAGTACGGGACCGTCGATCGAGATCTCGACGCCGTCGATGTGTTCCTCGACGATGATCTCGAAATCCGGTCCGGCCGCGCCGGCGATGTCCCGCAGGTGCCGCCCGAGCTCCTCCTCGTCGTCGGCCCGGCGCACCAGCCGCGAGGCGCCCGAGTCGACACACGGCTTCACGACGACCGGGTAGGCGGGCACCGCCGAGGTGTCGTACGCGCCTGCCCGGCCGCTGTCGAACCAGAGCGAGGACAGCCCGAGACGACGCATCCCGGCCCGCACCCCGGCCTTGCTGACCAGCACCTCGCGTGCGCTTTCGCCGCCCGGCAAGCCGTAGTGCCGGGCGAGCCGGGCCTGCCAGCCGATGAGCGGATCGACCAGGTTGACCACGCCCGCTGGGGTCACACCGGCGGCCTCGACGGCCGTCACCGCCCGGGGGAGGCTCGCGCCGTCCCAGTCGACGACCACATGGGCGTCGCACGCGTCGCGGTTGATGTCGTCGGGGTTCTCCGAGACCAGGACCGGCCGCCTGCCGAGGTTCCTGAGCAGCTCCGCCACGTGGCGGACCCCGCCCGCGGACCTCTTCGAAAGGACGAGTACGTCTTGAGACTGTGGCATCTGGGCATCTCTCCGGTTCAGTCGATCACTTCTCGGGTCGGCCGTCGGCACCGGGCACGGTCGGGAGGGGGGTTCCTTCCTCGTCCCGACCGCGCTCCCGCGGCGTCGTCCACCTGCACGCGATGCCGCACCCGATCGCGGCGATGCCGCCGGCGAGCATGATCGTTCGGACGCTGGTGACCTGGGCGAGGACGCCGGCGGTGAGGGCGGCGAGCAGGGCGGCTCCGTAGCTCGCCGCCTGGGTCGTCGCGTACACCCGTCCGATCAGCGCGTGCGGGGTGACCCGTTGCAGGTACGAGGTGACCGCCACGTTGTAGACGAAGGTGGCCGCGCCGATGGCGAAGAAGGAACCGAGCGCGAGCCAGAGCCCCGGGGCCAAGCCGAAGGCGGCGCGCGACATGCCGACGCCCACCAGGGACAGCACCATGGTCGGACCCGTGCCGAGCCGGGCGGCGACGCGCGGCGCGACCCAGCCGCCCAGGGCGCTGCCCACGGCCGCCGCCGTGAACAGCAGGGCGTATTCCTCGTCCGTCAGCCGCAGGTCCTGCTTGGCGTAGACGACCAGCAGGGCCGACCCGGTGAGCAGGACGAAGTTCAGGGCCGCGGAGGTCAGCGCGATGGCACGGACCAGAGGCGTGTGCCAGATGGCGGCGACCCCCTCGCGCAGGTCGCGGCCGACCCCGGAGGCAGCGGAGCGGATGGTCCCCGTCCGGATGCGCGGCCGGGCACCGGGTCGGCCCGTGACGGGCGCGGCGGGCCCGCGCACCATGAGGACGAGAACCATGGCGCCCGCGAAGGTGGCCCCGTTGGCGAGGAACGGCAGGCTCGCCGACACCCCGATGAGGAATCCCGCGACCGGGGAGCCCAGGACGTCCTGGGCGAGCATGCGTGCGATGAAGAGGCGCGAGTTGCCCCTCTCCAGTAGCCGTTCCGGAAGCAGCTCCGCGAGAAGCGGCTGTGCGGCGCTGTCGGCGAACACCTCCAGCAGCGGGAGCAGCACGGCCAGTGCGTAGACGGAAAGGAGGTCGGTCTCTCCGTCCTGAACCAGCAGCGCGAACGCCAGGACCAGCAGGGCGCGCAGGCCGTGGGCCACCGCGATCACCCCTCTCCGGTCGAGACGGTCGACCATGACGCCGGCGAGCGGACCGACGAGCAGCCCCGGCAGGGCGGCGAATACCGCGATCAAGGTGATGTCGACGGGGTCGTCACTGACGGAATAAGCGATAAGGGGGAGCGCCACGATACGCATCCCGTCGCCCAGGTTCGCGAGCGTGGCGGAAGACCACAGGGTCCAATACCGCTTGCCCAGTACACCTTCCACCGTTTCCCCCATCAGATTTCCAACAGACCGCCTGAGATTCGCCGGGCGTTTACCACCAGCCATTGATAAGAAGTTGCATCATTCCTCCTTGCGCATTGGACTGCCTTTTTCGGAACACCGGGCGGCTCCCCGCTCGGTGACGAAATCATCGCCCGAGAAAGAGGGGCGGGTCCAGCTTTCTCGACTTCGTCCTTTCGCCTTGGCGCCTGCCGGACACGACGGCAGGACATCTCACGATCCGAGACACCCCAGGCAGCACCCGCCGCACCGGGAAGGAGGTGCCACACACCGGAAGTAAAGTTGAATCCGCAACAAACACTTAAAAAACGCAGATGGTTGGTGTACTGTCACGGGCGACCGCCGGGGCCGTTGGCGCCCCGGCCAGCAGGAATGCCGGCCCCGTCCGGAGGGCCGGCAATGAATACGAGACGTATTCAAGGGGGGTTGTTCATGGGAGCAGGCACCGATTCCGCAGAGGCGTTGAGCCAGGTGTTGTATCGCACCGCGCGCGGCCGATGTTCGTGGGAACCAGATGACGTGGCCGAGGAAATGGCGTGCTCACCCCTGGAAGCGGAGCAGGCGATCCGGCGCCTGAAAGAGATGGGGCTTCTGCTACCGGCCCCTTCCCACCCGTCCGGATACCAGGTAGTGCGGCCCGGGAATGCCCTCTCGCGCCTCATGTCACTCGAACGGGAACTCACCGAGGGGTGGATCCGGGAACGGGCGCATCGTCAGGAACAGATCCTGGCCCTGCTGCGGGAGTTCCCGCTGCATACCGGACCGAGCCCCGAGGCGACCATCGATCTGCTGCCCAGCGGGGCCGCGGTGAACGACTACATCGAGGAGCACACGCTGGAGGCCAGGGTGCAGGAACAGGCCATGCACCCCGGCGGGGTACCGCCCGTGGAGCTCGTGGACCAGATGATCCACCGCGATGTCGCCGCGCTCCAGCAGGGAGTCCGCCTCCAGGCGATCTACGCCCACCACCTGGCCGCGGTGCCGCATCTGCACGAGTACCTCACCGAGGTCGGCCGGCACGGGGCGGACGTACGCGTCGCTCCCGCCGTGCCGTTGCGCATGCTCGTGATCGACGACGACCTCGCCATCCTCCCGATCGACCCCCAGGACACCGCGCGGGGCGCGTTCGCCATCCGCAGCCACCAGGTGATCGGAGCGCTGCGCGCCGTGTTCCGGTTCCACTGGGCCGCCGCCGCACCGCTGACCGCATCCTCCGAGCGGCAGGAGGTCAGCCATCTGCTCAGCCCGTCCGAGAAGATGGTCATCCACATGATGGCGATGGGAACGAAGGACGAGGCGATCGCCAGGCAGCTCGGCGTCTCCACCCGCACGCTGAGCCGCAAGATCTCGCAGCTGCTGGACCGGCTGAGCGTGCAGACCCGCTTCCAGGCGGCGGTGAAACTCACGCGTGCCGGCGTACTGGACATCACGGAGTCCTCCCTCCAGAGCCTGGCCGGCTGAACCCCGCTTACGCGGCCTGGCGGCCCGGGTGCCGGGCGTGGAGGTAGACGATGCCGTACAGATCGGTCCGGCCCTCCGCCCGCAGGACCTCGCCGGCCGCGTCGCAGTAGTCGATCGCCGCGTCCCCGGCGGCAGGCACCTCCTCACCGGTCACGAGATCGTGACCGGTGAGGTCGTAGCCGATGGCACGGAGGAGCCCCAGGAGATCCGCGGGGTCGTGCCCGTTGGCGCGCAGACCGTCCGGCCAGAATTCCAGCCAGATGTCGGGGCGGGCCGTCTCCAGCACGCCTCGGGCACCCTTGAGCGCCTCCAGCTCCCAGCCCTCCACGTCCAGCTTGAGCAGGTCCAAAGTCCGTCCGGCGAGGCGGTCCGCGCACACGTCGTCCAGCGTGATCACGGGCACTGTCACGGAGTCCACCGGGGCGGGCACCAGACTGGGGTTGAGCGCGTGGCAGGCGAGGTTCGTCGCGCTCCGCCACAGCTCCAGACTGCCCGGCGCCGCCCCGGCGGCCGCCGCCACGATCTCGACGTTGTCGTGACCGTTCGCGGCCATGTTCCGTGCGAGCAGCCCGGCCATCACGGGCTCCGGCTCCATGGAGACGACCCGCCCGTGCCGGCCCACGTGGTGGGCGAAGAGCGAGGCGGTGTAGCCGTAGTTGGCGCCCACGTCCAGCACCGTCGCCCCCGGCCTCGTGAGCAGGCGCAGCAGCCTGGTCTCGTGCTCCCAGCTCACTCCGGAGGTCAGCACGTCACCGTAATGGCTGGCGTCCTCCCGCAAGACCGTCAGCCGCGCGCCCCACCCGGTCTCGATGTCGACCTGTGTGAATTCCCGCATCATGCGCACCAGCCCTGGAGAGAGTCAACGGACGCCCTCGGCGTCCCGACCCCATCCTTGGCGAACGCCCCACCCGCTTCCAGCCTTGCAGGCGTCCCAAACCTGCCATGTCGGGAACACGCCAGGTCCGCGGTGTCCCGCTCCGCGGGCGGCATGCGCGTCAGGAACGCTGCCACGTCTCCGGGTCGGCGCTGCGCTGTTCGCCCGTGGCGAGGTCCTTGACCTCGTGTTCCCGGTCCTCGGAGAACGGGGGGAACCAGACGAACGGGATGCCCTTGCGGGAGGCGTACCGGATCTGCTTCGCCACCTTGTCCGCCTGGTGGTACAGCTCGACGTTCAGGCCCCGGCCGCGCAGCCTGCCGGCCACCTCGGCGGCGGCGGCGCGGCGCTCGTCCGAGGGCAGCACCACCAGCACGTCACTCGGGGACGACGGACCCGTCGTCACCAGGCCCTCGGCGAGCAGCTTGGCGAAGATGCGGGTCAGACCGATCGACATGCCGATGCCGGGCAGGCTGCGGCGGATGAAGGACCCCGCCAGGTTCTCGTACCGGCCGCCGGAGCAGATGCTGCCGTAGTTCGGCCAGTCCTTGAACTTCCCCTCGTAGACGGTCCCCGTGTAGTAGTCGAGACCCCGGGCGATGGACAGGTCCGCCACCACGCTGCCCTCGGGCAGATCCCGCAGCGAGTCCATGACGAACGCCAGCTCGTCCAGCCCTTCGGCGAGGAGGTCGGAACGCACTCCCACGGCCCGCACGGCATCCGTGACGGTGGCGTGCGTGGCACGCACGGAGGCGAGTTCCAGGCAGGCTCCGACCTGCCGGTCGGTCAGCCCCACCTTGACCGAGAGCAGCTCGCCGACCCCCTTGGCGCCGATCTTGTCCAGCTTGTCGACGGTACGGATGACCTCCAGCGGATCGTCGATGCCCAGTCCCTGGTAGAAACCCTGGAGAACCTTGCGGTTGTTGATGCCGAGAGCCCACTCGGGAAGGTCCAGGCCCGTCATCACGTCGTGGATGACCCGCGGCAGCTCCGCGTCGAAGTGCAGCGGCACGTGGTCGATGTTGATGACGTCGATGTCACACTGGGTGAACTCCCTGAAACGGCCCTCCTGAGCCCGTTCACCGCGCCATACCCGCTGGATCTGGTAGCGCTTGAACGGGAACACGAGATCGTTGAAGTGCTGCGCCACATAACGGGCGAACGGCACGGTCAGGTCGAAGTGCAGACCGAGCCGGGAGTCCGAGGAGTCCGCGGCGTCCTCTTGCAAACGCCGCAGCGTGTAGACCTCCTGCGACGTCTCGCCCTTCGCCATCAGCACGTCGAGGGACTCGACGGACGGCGTCTCGACGGAACAGAACCCGTACCTCTCGAAGCCGGCCCGGACCACGTCGAGCCAATGCTGCTCCACGATCCGCACCTCGGGGAGCCACTCGGGGAAGCCACTGATTGCCGCTGGGCGGACCATCTGCTGGTCGGTCATCTGTGCCGCTTTCCTTGATACGAGATACAGGGACGGATGGACGTCACAGAACCCTGGGTACACACCGTCCTGTCTACGTCAACGTCCTTCGCGGGGAACCGAATCATGGTACGTGCCGGTCCGGACGAGGCCGCCGGCCGTCCACCGGGGGGACGACCGCCTCGCCGGGCCGGCCTGACCGGGGACCCGCCGGATCGCGCCCGAGCGGGATCGGTGTGGCGCTCGCCGGCGCCCACAAGGCGGGCCCGGGGTGCGGGACGCCGGCATCGGCGCCGCGGCGGCGGAGGCCGCCGGCGGCGCCGGTGCGGAGCGCCGTCGGCGCTTGAACGGGTTCGAAACCCGGCTGTCCTGTGGTGATTCCCCCTGCTACTGTCGCCCTGCTCGCGCGGGGATGAGCGGCGGTTCCATGAGCGCCCCCCTTGCGTCGACTGCCCTGGGGAGGGACTCTTTCGTGAATCGTCCGCTGAACGGGCGGGCCCGGCGCCACCGGCATGCGCTCGGCCGTATCGCTCTCACCGTCACGCTCGCCGTGACCGCCGCAACAGGCACCGCCGCGGGGACGGCCGCCGCCACGGGGACGGCCGCCGCCGAAACCCCCGGCGCGTTGTCCGATCCCGTCGTCATCAGCCCGGGCGCGCGCTTCGTGCCCCGCGCCACCATCGTCCTGAACGCCGGCGAGACCGGCTTCCTCACCGCCCAGGAGGGCGACGACCGGCTCCGCTGGATCGACTACGCCACCGGTGCGACGACCGTCCTCGACCACCGGCTGCCCGAGCCCCTCTCCTACGACGTGGACGACTTCCGTTTCTCCGCGTACCCGGCGGACTTCGGCCACGGCTCCGACACCGTCGCCCTCTACTCGCCGTCCCCGGCCCCGCACGTGACGCTCCAGCGGGTGGCCGACGGCGGGCCGGCGGTCACGGTCCCGATCCCGGACGGCCAGACGTACGTCGCCACCTACGGCGACACCGTCATCACCCGGACCGGTCCGGAGAACGCCGCGACGGGCCTGCACCTGCTGCGCGTGGAGAACGGCGAGGTGCGGGACCAGAGGCTGGAGGGTCTGCCGGAGGGCTGGAACCTCTCGGTCGGCGAGGGCGACGCCCGGTCCGTCGCCGTCCGCGCGATCAAGTGGGAGGACACCACCATGTCCCAGGGGTGGTGGGTCGTCGACCTCGCCACCGGCGCCGTGAAGGCGCTCGCCACGCACGGCGAGAGCGTCTCCTTCGACCGGGACACCGTCTTCCACCTCGGCGCCCCGGAGCCCTACGCCGCCCAGGTGTACCGCCGGGACGACCTGGACGCGGAGCCCACCACCCTCGACCTGCGGGACATCTCCTACGACGACACCGTCCGGCCCTTCGCCGGCGGCCTCGTCACCGTCTCCCGGCCGAACCCGGGCAACAACGAGTACCGGGGCAACAAGCTGTTCCTGCACGACCTCGACGGGACGCTGCTGGAGCCCCTGCTGGACGTCGCCTCCCCCACCCTGCACCGCACGCCCGACGGCTCCCTCCTGGTGACCGGCGCGGAGGAGGAGACCGACCGCGGCCCCCTCGACTGGGGGTACTACCTCCTCACCCCCGCCGCGGACGGCACCATCGCCCGCAAGCGCCTCGCGGACATCGAGGACCGGGAGGCCGAGCCGGCCGGTATCTCGCTGGGCAGCGGCATTCTCACCACGGCCGACGACTCGCAGCTCTTCATGCCGCACACCTACGTCGGCGGCTACCGGAGCACCTGGCTGAAGACCTCCGGCCGCCCCGAGGAGCTGAACTCGACCGTCGACGGCCTCGTGGCGGGCCGCGACAGCGACTGCGGCGACGCCGAGAGCGGCTACTGCGTGACCATGTTCGCGAGCGGTGACGGACACCACGGCCGCAAGGCCGGAACCGAGCAGGACGTCACCATGCTCTACCGCAACGGCGCCGCCTCCTGGGGGCCGCGGGTGACCTCCGGACTCGGCAGCCCGGAACTCGTCGACCTCTCGGGCCGGTTCGGTGTCGTGGACCAGGCGTGGGGCGGTCAGCAGGCGGTCCTCCACTTCAAGGACGGCGACGCCGGGAGCGTGCTCATGAAGCGGGAGCCGGTCGCGGCCTCCGTCTGGGGCGACACCCTGTGGAGCGCCGACGGCAGCTGGGACGACCCCGGCTCGGGCCTGCCGACCACGGTGGCGGCGAAGAACCTGTCGACCAGTGCCGCGGTTGAGAGCTTCGACGCGGGGTGCGTCCCCCGCGAGCTCCAGGCCGTGGGCCGCTGGGTGTACTGGCAGTGCGACGACTCCTGGCCCAACTACAGGGGCGGCGGTGTCTACGACCGGCAGGCCAAGCGCTCCCTGAGGCTCGGTGCCGCCAAGTCGCTCCTCGGCGACGGCTACCTGGTCCGCCACTCGGACGCGGCCGGCCTCACCCTCGTCGACCTGCACAACGGCCTCCCGGCCGGCGGCACGGAGGCGGACCTGCCGCGGCGGGTGGTCGTCACCGCCGCCGAGCTGGGGGACCGGACCGGGCGCCGGTCCGGGTGGACCGTCGACCGCTTCGGCGGTCACGTCGCCTACACGGGTGCGGACCGCCGGGTGCGGATCGTCCCGTCGGGCGTCCCGGCCTCCCGGATCGCCGTCATCGACGCCGACACGCCCGCCCTGGACATCAAGGCCGGCGCGTGGAAGCCGCGTTGGTGGCTGTCGAAGCCGGCGGCGTCGTGGTCGCTGACGCTGAAGAACAAGGCGACCGGCAAGACCGTGCGGACGCTGTCCGGCGGGGAGGCCCGGGGTCTGGTCGCTCCGTCGTGGGACGGCAGGGACGCGGCCGGGGCGTACGTCCCGAACGGTGCTTACACCTGGACCCTGACCGCGAAGCCCGCCGACGGCGTCCAGGCGGACCTCTCCGCCTCCGGGACGGTGCCGGTGACCGGCGGTGCCGCCGTGTGGCGCGACATGGCCGGTGACGACGGGTTCGGCGACCTGCTGGCGACGGACACGGCCGGGGCCGTGTCGCTGTACCGGGGCACCGGGACCGGCGCGCTGTCGTCCCGGATCGCCGCTTCCGGCGACACGTTCGCCGCCGGCTCCGTGCTCGTGCCCGTCGGGGACGTGGACGGCGACCGGTGCGCCGATGTGCTCGTCCGGGTGGGCGACCAGCTGCGGGCCTACCGGCCGGGGTGCGGGAAGATCGTCACCGCCTCGTCGCCGTACACGCCGATCGGCGCCGGCTGGGCCCAGTACGACCAGCTGACGTCGCCGGGTGATGTGAACGGGGACGGATTCGTCGACCTGATCGCCCGCCAGGCGTCTACCGGCGACATCTACTTCTACGCCGGGACGGCCGATCACCGGCTGAAGCCCCGGGTGCGGATCCAGACCAACTGGAAGCTGTACAAGCGGATCGCCGGGGCCGGGGACCTGAACGGTGACGGGCGTGGCGACCTGCTCGGGCTCGACTCCGCCGGTGTGCTGTGGCGGTACTACGGGACCTCCACCGGTGGCGTGACCCCGCGGGTGCGGGTCGGCGGCGGGTGGGGCGGCTACTCCGCTCTCGTCGGCACCGGTGACCTGTCCGGGGACGGACGCGCCGATCTGCTGGCGCGGGACACCGCCGGGAAGCTGTGGCGGTACGCCTCCACGGGGGCCGGTACGTACGGCGGCCGGGTACTGATCGGCACCGGCGGCTGGAACGGGTTCAAGGGCCTGTTCTGACGTTCTGACGCCCACGTACGCGCGAGGCGCTCGGCTGGAGGGTTCCGGTCGAGCGCCTCGCGCTGTTCGGTGCGGTCAGCGGGTTCCGTCCGCGGCTCAGAAGGCGCCGTTCAGGTTCCACCAGTCGGTGCCGGTCACGACTCCCCGCTCCAGCGCGCCGGTGCCGCGGCCCGCGTACACGAGCAGGCAGCCGGCGCCCCGGCACTCTTCCCCGACGTAGTTGCCGGTGGTGGTGGTGACGAGGTCGGAGCGGCCGTCGCCGGTGACGTCGCCCACTCCCAGAAGGGCGGCCATGGCGTTCCAGCCGCCGTTGCCGACCAGGACGCGTCCGCCGAGGGCGCCGGTGCGGCCGGGGTAGAGCCACAGCTTCCCGGTGGACGCCTCACGGGCGTACAGGTCGGGGTGGCCGTCGCCGTTGGCGTCGCCGACGCCGGCGAGCGCGTTCATGGCGTTCCAGCCGCCGGTGCCGATCAGCTTGCGGGAGCCGAGGGTGCCGGCGGAGGTGCCGGGGTAGAGCCACAGCTTGCCGGTGGCCTTCTCGACCGTGAGCAGGTCGGAGCGGCGGTCGCCGGTCAGGTCGCCGACGGCGGTGATCCGGCTCATGGCGTTCCAG
This sequence comes from Streptomyces sp. NPDC052020, assembly GCF_040680575.1. Lineage (NCBI taxonomy): Bacteria > Bacillati > Actinomycetota > Actinomycetes > Kitasatosporales > Streptomycetaceae > Streptomyces > Streptomyces sp. NPDC052020. The sequence continues at coordinate 204,627 of NZ_JBFAWY010000005.1, read as the reverse complement.
CCGCCGGTGCCGATCAGCTTGCGGGAGCCGACGGAGCCGGTGCCCGTGCCGGGGTAGAGCCACAGCTTGCCGGTGGACGCCTCGCGGGCGATGACGTCCTCGCGGCCGTCGCCGCTGAAGTCACCGTGCCGGACGAGGGCGTTCATGGCGTTCCAGCCGCCCGTGCCCACCATCCGCCCGGTGGTGTCACCGGGCAGCAGCCACAGCCGGCCCGCCTTGTCCCGGACGAGGAGATCGGACCGGCGGTCGCCGTTCAGGTCACCGAAGCCCGCCGCCCGGGGGGCGGGTGTCGCGTACCAGTCCGGGTAGGCCGGGGAGGAGCACTCCCGGGCGCTGGGGACGAACTTCACCGAGCTGACGGCGCCGCCCCCGTTGCCCCACTCGGTGCCCGCGGGGTCGGGGGCCCACACGTCGGCGCCGCCGGAGGTCTCGCCGTAGTTCGGGTCGTCGTACAGGCAGGCGTACCTGGAGGTGCGGTTCACGACCGCCCGGAAGGTGTTGTCCCAGCTCCCGAGCGTCGCCTTGTCGGTGTTCGTCTTGAACATGGTGCCGGTGCCGTCGTACGTCTTCCAGGCACAGAAGTAACCCGACGGGCAGTCGCCGATCGCCGCCTGTGCGGGCGACGCGCCCGCGCCGAGGAGCCCGAGCGAGGTGAGCCCCAGCGCCGTGGCCAGCGTGGCCAGGCGTCGGAGCAGGGGTGTGCGCATGTATTCCCTCCCTGACGCGGCGCGGAGAGACGCTCAACGCGCCGCGGATGGACGATATCCCGCCAACGCGATCACCGGTCCGCGCGGGGCGCCCCGGCCACCTCGGGTGGCCCGCAGGCGCCCCGCCCACGGCCCCGTGTTGCCGGGCGCCGGGCGCCGGACCCCTGGTGCTGGGCACCTCACACCGTTTCGAGTCGCGGTTCCGGTCGCCTCGCCGGGGCCGGTGCCTTCGTCTCCCACCGTTTCGTGGTCCGTACATAGCCGTGGACCACCGACGCCGTCGCCAGGAGGAGCAGCGGTCCGCACACCCACGGATGTCCGGCCATCGGCACCGCCAGATAGCGCGCCGACAACAAGAGCGCGGCGAAGACCACCGTCCCGTGCACGGCCAACCGGATCCCCGACCGGTCCCAGCCGCGGTCGAGCGAGCGCAGCGCCGTCTCGATCGTGAGCGTGAAGACCACGCCGGCCAGGAGGTCGATGCCGTAGTGGTAGCCGAAACCCAGCGTCGCGCCGAGCGTGGCGATGAGCCAAAACGTTCCTGCACAGCGCAGGAACCGCGGTCCCGTGCGGGAATGGAGGAAGATCGCGGTGGCCCACGCCGTGTGCAGGCTGGGCATGCAGTTGCGGGGGGTGACCTCGTCGTAGGTCACCGGGTGCGGGGTGCCGATCGGCGGGAGCGTGTCCGGCCACAGGTTGGCCACGGCCCACTCCTCACCGCCGGTGCCGAAGGCGCCGGTGCCGTAGGTGAAGACCGGTCCCACCACCGGGAAGATCATGTAGATGCCCGGCCCGAGGAGGCCGATGGTCAGGAAGGTGCGCACCAGGTGGTGGCGCGGGAAGCGGCGCTCGGCCGCCACGTCGCGCAGCTGGTAGAGCGCGACGACGACCGCGGCCACCGCCAGCTGAACGTAGACCCAGTCGAGCACCTGGGCGCCTGCCGGGCCCGCGGCCGCGACGATCCGGCCCACCACCCATGACGGATTGCCCAGCGCGTGATCGGCGGTCGCCACGTACGGGTCGAGCACCTCCGGGCGGGTCTTGGAGGTGATCAGCAGCCAGGCATCACCCGTCTTGCGGCCGGCCACCAGCAGCAGGCCCAGGCCGACACCCTTCAGCAGCAGGACCCGTTCCCGGCCCGTGCGGCGCGTGACGGCGATGACCGCGCAGCCCAGGATCACCCACAGCGCGCCGTTGCCGAAGGAGTGGCCTTCGGTGACCTCGGCGTCGAGCGCCCACCGCACCAGCGAGAAGGCGATGTCGACGCCGATGGCGGCACCGGCCGCGAGGAACCGCTGCCGCCAGGTGAGCACGACCATCGTCAACGCCAGGCCGGCGTACAGCAGAGGGCCCGATGCCGGAGGGTGGACCACCTCCCGCGCCTGGTTGGTGATCGGCCCCGGCAGGCCGTAGTGGCGCGCGGCGATCTCCAGCGCGATGAGGAAACCGAGGGCCGCCGCGCTCACCGCGGCCCACAGCGGTGCCCGTGACCGGCGCCACGCCGCGAACAGGACGTCACGTCTCGTTCGCGTAGATATATGCGTTTTTTCAGATATCAATTGTTCAGCCGATTTACTAGGTTTTCAGGCACTGGAGGTTCGCCCGTGACGTCCTCGACGGCCGCCCGTGGCGTTCGCCGAGGTCCGCCCGTGGCGTTCTTGACCGGTGCGGGACGGGCCGCAGGATGACGCCGCGCACCGCGCCGGGTTAGACGGGCCCGGACACGGCGAGGTTGTCCTCCTTACTGCGGTTCACTGCGGCTCACTGCGGCTTACTGCGACTCAGTGCGGCTCACTGCTGCCTGCTGCCGCTTACCGCCTCTCGTCAGGGCGTTGCCGGACGGCCGGCACGCCCATGATCCCGGACGCCGCGGGCGGCGTCAGCCCGCGCAGGGCGAGCCCTGGGCCTCGCTGGACTGGCCCTGGCGGTAGGCGCCGCAGGCGAGGACCGCTTCGGGCTGGTTGCCCGACTGACGCAGCAGGACGAGGGTCTTGTCGTGGGGCGGGGCGTTGGCGCCGTCGTAGGAGACGTATCCGGTGGCTCCGTGGAAGGCGATGCCGGTGCCGAGGACCAGGCGGACGGAGGTGCGGTCGACGTCCGGGTCGGCCCGGCCGGCCTGGCGGACCGCCTCCGACAGGACGTGGAAGGCGTCGTAGGAGACCGCGGAGTGGCCGTCCTGCCGCCAGGGGTCCGTGCCCTTGGTGGTGTTCTTCACGTAGGCGTCGTAGTCGGCCACGAACTGCACGGTCCGGTCGCTGGCGGCCGGGTCGTCGGCCGGCAGCCGGTGCGCGGAGTAGTACAGACGCAGCCAGTCCTTGTTGGCGAAGGCGCCGGTCTGCGCCACGTTGGTCAGCTCGTTGCCGCCGAGCACCGTCACGTCGCGCGCGGTGCACGTCCCGGCGGTGTCCATGGAGTTGATGAGCGCGGTGAAGTCCTTGGCCCTGGCCGACCAGTACACCACCGAGTCCGGCTTGTCCGCGAGCGCGTCGCAGAGCTCCCGTGCCAGCAGGGCGGCGTCGGGCTGCCTGACGGCTCCGCTCAGCGGGGTGGGGCCGAAGTCGCCTTCCTGGTTGAAGTCGAACGCCTGGTAGGTACCGTCGAAGGCGTCGACGAACCGGCGGGCGAGGCTGTTGCTGTACAGGTCGCCGGAGCTCTCGATCACGATCGCGTGGTCGGCCGGGGTGCAGCGGTTCTCGGAGCCGGGCTCGGCGACGATGTTCTTCGTGGCCGCGAAGTCCGCCTCGATCCGCGCCTCGCGGGAATTGAACGGTGTGGACGGCCAGTAGGTGTGCGCGGCGGAGCCGTCGAGCATCTCGTCGGCGGTCGCGGTGGTGCCGATGGTGGGGACGCCCGCCTCGCCGAGGACCTGGAGGGCCGCCTTGGTCTCGTCGCGGCTCTGCGCGTAGCCCAGGACGCCGATGACGCGCTCGGACTCCGGGACGCGCTTGTCGTCCGCCAGTTCCGCGACGAGCCTCTTCGCCTCCTTCTCGGCGTCGCGGAAGGCGACACCGGCCTCGCGGACCTCCACGCGCAGGGGGATGAGGGAGTCGTCGGCGGCGGCCTCGCGGTTGAGCTTCTCCTGCCACATCGCGATGCCGCGCAGCTCCGGGATGGTTCCGTCGAAGCGTGTCTCGTCGTCGGTCGTCGGCGGGTCGGACACGAAGGCGACGGCCGTCCGCACGGTGCGGCCCTGTCGGGCGTACTGCTCGGCGCGCGCGTTCTGGTCTTCGATGGTCTTCACGGCCGCCTTGTACCAGGCGGTGGTCTCCACCGGGACCGGCTCCGCGGGCGCGGAATCCGCCACGGAGCCGGTGCCGCCGAGGCAGTCGCGCGACGGCGGGAAGAAGACGGGCGGGAGCAGCAGTCCCGCGGCGAGCAGGGCGAGTACGGCCACCCCGCCCACGATCGCGGTGGGCACGTACCGGCTGAACCGGAACGTCCTCGGCCGGACGGGCAGGACGGGTACGCCGCCCGCCGCCAGGGCGGCCTCGGAGACGGTGACCAGGACCGGGGGCTGGCCGGCGGCGCCGTCGTCGGCGAGGCGCACGCTCGCCTCCGGGAAGGTGCTCTCGACCGGGTCGCCCAGCTCCCGCAGCAGCTCCTCGGAGGGCACGCCCACGGCGATGACGAGCGGGCCCGGCGGCCCGGCGGTGGCCTGGGCGCGGCGCAGGGACCGCAGGAAGCGCTCGGCGGCGCGGGCGCCCGGCTCTCCCGCCGGGGGCAGTTCCACGAACAGCACCGGGCGGCTGGTCCTGCGGCGCCGGCCGGGCAGGATGCGGCCGATCGCGGGGCGGCGCAGGTCCTCCAGCAGGGCGCGCAGGACGAGCCAGTCGAGCTCCTGGAGCGCCTCCTCGTGGGCCGGGTCGTCCATGAGCTGGACGGAGCGCTCGGCGGCCACGCGGTCCATCACGCGGAAGAGGTTGCCGCTGCCCTGGGCCACCGGTTCCGCCGCGAGCCAGCCCCGCATCACCTTGCGGGAGATACGGCGGGCCCACAGCCACCGGGGGAGCAGCTGGACGAACGACAGCCAGCTGAGGCCGGCCAGGAAACCGGCGAGCCCGTCGAGCGACGGGCCCTCCATCCTGGTGAAGGCCAGCGGGCCGCCCCGGTGGGCGCGCCGCTCCCCGGCGTGCAGCCGCAGCCCGGCTTCCTGGTTCGCGTTGGTCGCCCACTCCTGCGGGTTGGACCTGATGTACTCCACCAGGTCGCACATGATGTGGAAGCGCGGGAAGCGGCGAGGGGTCATGTGCTGCGGCGTACTGCGGTACAGCTGCGTTCCGGCGCTGACGGAGAGCAGCCGGGCGTCGGCCTCCTCCCCGGTTCCGGCCGGCAGGTGGGCGAACGGCACCCGCTGCCGCAGCGCTCCGGTCAGGGCGGTGACGACACCGTCCACGCCGCCGCGGTACGACGCCCGCGGCACGCGCAGGAGGAACAGCGGCGGCGTGGTCTTCAGCTTGGCCCGGTTCTCGTACCCGGGGGCCACGGTGACCCGGAACTCCCGTACGAACTCGATGGCCTGGTCATTGGGAAATCTAGGGTCGCCGATGGGTGCGGTCATGTGGAACTCCCCCGTGTTCACTGATCAGCGCACGGGCCGGCGGACGGCACCGGCTCCGGCTGACTCGACCTGCTGCGTGCGTGCGACGTCGGAGACGGCGGTGGAGCCGAGGCCGTCGAGGACGAGAAGAGGAAGTTGAGGATAGCCGCGTTGTGGCGGGGGTCACAACGGGGCATCGGGAGCGTCCCGGCGGCCGGAGGGCCCTCGGCGTCCCGGTCTCCGGATGGGTGGGACGGGATGCCGCCCGCCCCTCGCGCGGACCGGCGCCCGGGGCCGCGGGGAAGGCGACGGGGCTACGTCACGTGACGGCCGGCCGGGGGGCTCGGTGGTGCGGTCCGCCGTCGCGCGGACCGGGCAGGGCGCGGGCGCGGAAGGTGCGGCGGTAGGTGTCCGGGGGGACGCCGACCGTGCGGTTGAAGTGGCGGCGCAGGGTCGTCGCGGTGCCCATGCCGGTGGCCGTCGCGATGGCGTCGACGCTGTCGTCGGTGGTCTCCAGCAGTTCCTGGGCGTGGCGGATCCGCTGGGACAGCAGCCATCGCAGCGGGGTGGTGCCGGTCACCGCCCGGAAGTGGCGGCCCAGGTTGCGGGAGCTCGTGCGGGCCTGGCGGGCCAGGTCCTCCACGGTCAGCGGCTGGTCGAGCCGTGCGAGCACCCAGGGGAACAGGCCGGCGAGCGGATGGCCGGCCGGGTCCGGCACCGGGGTGGAGACGAACTGCGCCTGGCCGCCGTCCCGGTGCGGCGGTACGACGAGGCGGCGGGCGACGGCGTTGGCGACCGACGCGCCGTGGTCGAGGCGGACCAGGTGCAGGCACAGGTCCATGGCGGCCGCCTTGCCGGCGGAGGTGAGGACGCTGCCGTTGTCCACGTAGAGCACGTCCGGGTCCACCGTCACCCGGGGATGGCGGTCCGCCAGGGCCCGGGTGTGCGCCCAGTGGGTGGTCGCCCGCCTCCCGTCCAGCAGGCCGGCGGCGGCCAGGACGAAGGCGCCCGTGCACAGGGAGACCACCCGCGCGCCCGCCTCGTGGGCCGCGCGCACCGCGTCGGCCAGAGCGGCGGGCGGCTCCGCGTCGACGTCGGCCCAGCCCGGGACGATCACGGTGTCGGCGTGCGCCAGCCGGTCGAGGCCGTGGTCGGGTTCCAGCCGGAACCGGCCGGCCCGCACGGCCTCCGGCCCGCAGAGGACCAGGTCGTACCAGGGGCCCTCTACGGCGACCGGAGCGGGGCCGAACACCTCGCAGGCCAGGGCGAGTTCGAGGTGCAGCATCCCGTCGGTGACGGCCAGCGCGACAGTCTTCACGTCCGGAATTGTATGGGTCACGGCGTTCCGGACACTCACGGTGGGACGCCCGGCCTCGACAGGATGTCCACGACGGAGCGCGGCGGATCACCGCGGCGGGCCGTTGCGGCGGATCACCGCCGCGGATCATTTCGATGGCGAGGGGGACATTCATGGGGTCGGGACCGACGGTGGCGGTGTACGGCGCGTACGGGCACACCGGGCGCTTCGTGGTGGCACAGATGCGGGAGCGCGGGTTCACACCGGTTCTCTCCGGCCGCGACGCCGGCAGGCTGAAGGAGCTGGCGGCCTCCGGGGCCGGAGCCGAGGTCCGTCCGGCGAGCGTCGACGACCCCGCCTCGCTGGACCGCGCGCTGGCCGGCGCGGCGGCCGTCGTCAACTGTGCCGGGCCCTTCGCCACGACCGCCGCCCCGGTGATCGAGGCGGCGCTGCGCGCCGGGATCCCGTACGTGGACGTGGCGGCCGAGATCGAGGCCAACGCCGACACGTTCACGCGCTTCGGGGACCGTGCCCGTGCCGCGGGAGCGGTGATCGTCCCCGCGATGGCCTTCTACGGCGGCCTCGGCGACCTGCTGGTCACGGCCGCGATGGGTGACTGGACCTCGGCCGACGAGGCGCACATCGCCTACGGGCTGGAAAGCTGGCACCCCACCGCCGGGACCCGGGCCGCGGGCGCGGTCTCCCGGCGGCGGCGCGACGGCCGGCGCGTCCGCTACGCGAACGGGCGGCTGGAGTACCGCCACGACGAGCCGCCGGCCCTGGAGTGGCCCTTCCCCTCCCCGATGGGCACCCGGGCCGTCATCGGGGAGTTCACGATGGCGGACGTCGTCACCGTCCCCAGCCACCTGTCCATCCCCGAGGTGCGCACCTACATGACGGTCGAGGCGGCCCGGGACATCGCCGCCCCGGACACGCCGGCACCGGCCGCGGTCGACGAGCGGGGACGCTCCGCGCAGACCTTCCTCGTCGACGTCGTCGTACGCTCCGGGGGCCGTGAGCGGCGCGCCGTGGCGCGGGGGCAGGACATCTACGCCGTCACCGCGCCGCTCGCCGTGGAAGCGGTGGACCACATCCTCACGGGGCGGACCAGGACGGCCGGTGTGGCCTCCGCCGGGGAGATCTTCGACGCGCCCGGCTTCCTCCGCGCGCTGTCCGCGCACCTCTCCGTGGACCTGCCGCCCGCCGCCCGAACGGGCGGTGCCTGACCGGTCCCGGCGGCCCCAGGGCGTGCCGGTGCCTCGACGCCGGGTGCGCGGCCGGCGCTGGCAGGTCGTCCCCTGGCCATCGACGAAGCCCGGTCGTCGGTTGGGTCCCGGGCGCGTTCCCCGGGCCGCCCCCAGACAGACCGGGGATGCAGCCATTCCCTTCAGAGCTGGAACCCCCGGAAGCCGGCCGCGCGTGGGGAACCATAGCCGCGGGCACTGACAACGGGCCCTGACCGGCCGGCGGACGTCCGCGCCCGGCCGGGCGGTGGGCCGGCGCACCCCTGACTCGGCGGCGTCCAGTCGCAGTTGATTGCCCGTTAGATCCTTCCGGTCGTCCGGCGAAAGGCACACTGGGACCACGCGGGACGCGGCGACGTACTCGGGGGCTTCAAGGTGACGGTGTCGGTGAGAGTGTCCTACGCCTGGCGCTGCGCGGAGTGCGGCAGGGGGTGCGAGGCTCCGGTGTGGCGCGTCGTCGACGCCCGCGAGCGCGCCGACGTTCTCGGCGGCCCCGGTGATCCGGACGGTTTCGGCCCCGGTCTGTGCTGGGTCGCGTGCGACGGCTGCGGCGCACGGGAGCACATCGAGGCGCCGCTGCTGGTGCTGCGCCCCGGGGCCGCGGTGCCGGCCTTGTTCGCGACCTCCGTCGCGGAGCTCCAGCGGGACGCCTCGGCCACCGCGGCCGAGCTGGTGGGCCAGGCCGCGGCCGCCGGGGCCTTTCGCGGCGCGCCCCTCGCCGAGCAGGTGATCCCGCTGCCCCGCAGGCTGCTGCCGTTCGTGCTGAGCCGGGACGTGGACCGGGACCTGGCGGACCCCGAGGCGGCGTGCCGGGAACTGGCGCCCCACGGGCCGCCGACGGTCGCCAACTACCGGCACTTCCTCCAGTGTGTGGGCGGAGGACCGGAGCGGGACCCGCGTCGCGGAACTGCTGCACGCGGTCACGACCGGCCTGCCGGACCGGCTGGCCGAGCCGGTCCGCGCGCACCCCGAGCTGACCGGCGGCACCCTGGTGCGCGACGCGGGCCTGGAGGAGCTGCGCGCGGCCGCCGGCACCCCGCTGGAAGCGGCGCTGCGCGTACGCCAGCGGCTCCTGGACGACCTGTGCGGCGGCCGGGTCGATCCCGGCACGGCGATCGGCCGCTACGCCGCGCCGCTGGGCGCCTTCGCCGGTGGCCTGCGGGCCCGGCTGTACGCGATGTACCACGAGGTGCGGGCCGCCGCCGGCACGGACGTGATCCCGCTCGCCCGCGAGGCGCTCGGACTGGCCGGGCGGCTCGGCGAGGAGGAGGTGGAGACGGAACTCGCCGCGAGACTCGGCGAACGCCTGGTGGCCGCCGCACGCACCGGGCTCGACGCCGCCGGCCTGTCCGAGGCGCTGCGCGTACTGGGACTCGCCCTGGCCCGGCTCCCCGAGGGCAGCCCGCAGTGGGCCGAGGTGGCGAACAACCTCGCCGCCGCCCAGCACCTGCGGGACGACGGCGACCGGCTGGAGCGCTGGGAGGCCGCCCGTGACCTGCTCACCCGTGCCGCCGGGCTCGACCGCCGCGCCCACCCCGAGCACTGGGCGCGGATCCAGACCAACTACGGGCTGCTGCTGGCCGAACGCCCGGGCGGCGGCGCCGCCGATCTCACCGCGGGCATCGGCCGCGTCCGGGCCGGTCTGGCGGAGAGGTCCCCCGAGCGCGACCGCGTCGACTGGGCGTACTCCCTGCTCAACCTGGGACTGCTGCTGTACCGGCGCGCCGGGCCGGACGACGTGCGGCAGGCGGAGCGGTGCTGCCGGGACGCCCTGCGGCACCTGCGCCCGGACGACGACCCCGTGCTGTGGTCGCAGACGCAGTGCAACCTGGCCGACCTGCTGCTCGCCCGCGACCCGGCGGACCCGCGCGGGGCCCGGGACGCGGCCGCCGCCGTACTGGCGTGGGACGCCGGGCACCCGGGCCTGCTCGACACCGGCCGCGTCACCTGGCTCCTCGCCCGGGCCACCGACCGCCTCGACGGGCCCGGCGGCCCCGAGGGCGTACGGCTGCGCCGCGCGGCCCTGGCGGCCGTGCCGCCGCGCGTCTCCCCGTCCCTGCACCTCGCCATCGCCCGGGAGGTGCTCGACGCCCTGGCCGCCGCCGGAGACTGGACCGGCGCGGCCGAGGCGGCGTCGGACATGCTGACCGCCGTCCACGCGCTGTACGACGCCCAGGTCACCGCCGCCGGCCGCCGCAGCGTGCTCGCCGAGGCGACCGGGATCTCCCGCTGGGCCGCCTTCCTGCTGGCCCGCGCGGGGCACCCGGACCGGGCGGTCGTGGCGATCGAACGCGGCCTGGCCTGCGAGCTGTCGGTGGTGACCGGGCGAGCCGCGGTGGACCTGGAGGCGCTGGAGCGGGCCGATCCCGCGCTGGCCCGCCGCTACCGGCAGGCCCGCGAGCGGTACCGGTCCCTGGCCGCGCGAGCGCCCGCCGCCCCGGCGGGCGGGCCCGCGGCGGGAACCGTCCTCGCGGCGGGGGCGCAGGCGGCGGCGGAGCGCGCCGTGCGCACGGTGATCGGGGAGATCCGCGCGATCCCCGGCTTCGCGGACTTCCTGCGCACCACCGAGCTGGCGGACATCGTGCGGTCCACCGGCGGCACACCGCTCGTCTACCTGGTGAACGCGCCCTGGGGCAGCTGCGTCCTCACCATCCCCCGCGGGGCGGACGCCCGGGCGGCCGGCGGCGGCACGCCCGGCGCCGCCCCGCGGGCCCCCGCCGTGCGGGCGTGCTTCGTCCCCGAGGTGAGCAGCGCCTCGATCGTCCGGCTCCTGACCCTGGACCCGGCCGGCGGCGGCCCGGGGCTCCTCTTGGTCCAGCAGGCCGACGCGGCCCGGCGCCGCCGTCTGCTCCCGGCGGCCCTGGACCGCCTGCGCGACCTCCACGTGAACACGCCGGCGTCCATGCCGGCGTCCTTGCCCACGTCCTTGCCGTCGTGCTCCCCGCCGCGCCGGAGCGTCGTCCGTAACCGGGACGGCCTCGCCGTTCCCGCGCCGGCCCCCGTCATGCGCTTCATCCGGTCCCCCCTCACAGGAAGAAGTCCTGTCCACGAGTCTGGACACCTCCGGCCCCCGCGACAAGACACCGCCCACCGGGGAAACGGGCACCCGCGACCCCTCGAACGCGGGTCGAACGCGAGGCGGCAAACCCTGATGAGACGTGCGCGGTCCCGTGAGAGGCTTGTGATCATCGGTGGCACATGACATGTGCCGTTCAGTCGCATCCGCATCCCAGGGGGGACACTGCATGATCAGCACCCGACGTCGCCGTGCGCTCCGGGGCGCCCTCACCGCCACCGCCGTCACGGCCGTGCTGGCCACCGCGGCGGGCACGGCCCTCGCCGCCGGCGACCCCGCCGGGACCGACCGGCCGCGGGCCGCGGCCAGGGCCGAGCTGCGCGCCCGGGACGCCCAGGCCGCGGGGGTGAGCGCCCGCGCGGCCGGCACGGTGGAGACGCCCAGCTTCTCCATGCGGGCGGTGGACAAGCAGAGCGCCTACCTCTACCTGTACTTCCCGGACCGCCAGGGCGGCTTCGGGCCCCGGGAGCCCGTCGAGGTGAGCTTCGACGCCTTCGCCGACGTGATCGACGTCGACAACGACAAGGACGGGTACGGCGACGGCACCTGGTACGTCTACAAGGACGGCAGGCTGAACTACAGCTACATCGACGACGACCTCGGGTACCACAGCAGCCAGGTCGGCAAGGGCTGGAACATCTACTCCACGATCCTCTCCCCCGGTGACCTCGGCGGAGCCCCGGAGGCCGACCTCATCGGCCTCGACGAGGCCGGGGTGCTGTGGGGATACCTCGCCTACCCGGACGGCACGCTCACCACGCGGACGCGGATCGGCGGCGGCTGGGGCCAGTACACCCAGCTCGCCGGCCAGGGCGATCTGACCGGCGACGGCACGTCCGACATCGTCGCCCGGGACACGTCCGGCGTCCTGTGGCTCTACCAGGGCACCGGCGACTACAAGGCCCCCTTCGCCACCCGCACGAGGATCGGCGGCGGCTGGAACGTCTACGACCGGCTGCTGTCGGTCGGCGACCTCGACGCCGACGGCAGGACGGACCTGGTCGCCCGGCAGCCGAACGGCGACCTGTACCGGTACTCGGGCACGGGTAACGCCGCGGCCGTGTTCGAGAAGCCGGTCAAGATCGGCCACGGGTTCCAGATCTACAACCTGCTGTAGCGGCGGAAGCGGCGACACGGGGGAGGGGCGGCCGGCGGAACCGGCCGCCCCTCCCCCTTTTCCGGCGCCCGGGTCAGTTCGGGGTCGCCACCGGCGCGGGGCCCACCAGTTCGGTCAGGACGTCCTCCATCGTGACGAAACCGAGCACCGCGCCCGTCTCGCCGGTCACCGCGGCCAGATGGCTGTCCATGCCCCGCAGCGCGGTGAGGGTGTCGTCGAGCGGGGTGTCGAGGCGGACGTGGGTGACCGGGTGCAGGGCGCCGCGCGGGAAGGGACGGTCCCGGTCGGTGATGCCGAGGGTGTCCTTGATGTGGAGGTAGCCGAGCAGGGTGCCCTCGGGGCCGGTCACCGGGAAGCGGGAGTAGCCCGCCTCGGCGGCCAGGCGCTCCAGCCGGGCCGGGGTGATCGTGTGGTCGACCGTGCGCATCCGGTGCACCGGCACCAGGATCTCGCCGACCGGGCGGGTACCCAGCTCCAGCGCGTCCCGCAGGCGTTCGCCGTCGGCGGGCGTCAGCAGTCCGGCCTCGCTGGCGTCGACGACCATACGGGCCAGCTGGTCGTCGGTGAAGACGGCCTCCACCTCGTCCTTCGGCTCCACGCGCAGCAGTCTCAGCAGCGCGTTGGCGAAGGCGTTGATGCCGAAGATCACCGGCTTGAGCGCCCGGGTCAGGGCGACCAGCGGCGGGCCGAGCAGCAGCGCGGTGGCGGCCGGGGCGGCCAGCGCGATGTTCTTCGGGATCATCTCGCCGATCAGCATGTGCAGGTACGTCGCCAGGGCCAGCGCGATCGCGAACGCGACGGGATGGACCAGGGCGTGCGGCATGTGCACCGCCTCGAACGCCGGCTCCAGCAGGTGCGCGATGGCCGGTTCGGCGACCGCGCCCAGCACCAGCGAGGAGACGGTGATGCCCAGCTGCGCGGTGGCCATCAGCGCCGAGAGGTGCTCCAGGCCCCACAGGGTCATCCGGGCCCGTTTGTCGCCTTCCCTCGCGCGGGGCTCGATCTGGCTGCGGCGGACGGAGATCAGGGCGAACTCGCCGCCCACGAAGAACGCGTTCGTCACCAGCGTCAGGGCGCCGATGAGGAGCTGCACCGCGGTCATCGGGCCACCTCCGCCCGCTCGGCGGCGGGCCGGCCGACCGGCCGGCCGACCACCCGGCCGCCCACGGCACCGCCGGACGCGGCACCGCCGGACGCGGCACCGCCGGAAGCGGGCGCGGGCGCGGTGATGCGGACGCGGTCGGCGCGGTGGTGCTCGACGTCGAGGACGTCCAGCCGCCACCCGTCCAGGTCGATCACGTCGCCCTTGGCGGGGATGCGGGCCAGGTGGGTGGCGATGAGTCCCGCCACCGTCTCGTAGGGCCCCTCCGGCGCGGTCAGGCCGATGCCGGCGAGGCGGTCGATACGGACCGAGCCGTCCGCCTCCCAGGCCGCGCGGCCGTCCGCGCCGGCGGGGGCGGGCAGCAGGTCCGGAGCCTCGACGGGGTCGTGCTCGTCGCGCACCTCGCCGACGACCTCCTCGACGATGTCCTCGACCGTGGCCACACCGGCCGTGCCGCCGTACTCGTCGATGACGACGGCCATCGTGCGGCTCGCGCGCAGGCGCTCCAGGAGCCGGTCGGCGGGCAGGCTGTCGGGCACCAGCAGCGGCGCGGTGGCCAGCTCGGTGACGGGGGTGTCCGCCCGGCGGTGCGGGGGCAGCGCGAGGACGTCGCGGATGTGGACGGTGCCGATGACCTCGTCCAGGCTGTCCCGGTAGACCGGGAAGCGGGACAGGCCGGTGGCGTGGGTGAGGTTGGCCGCGTCCGCGGCGGTGGCGTGGGCCTCCAGGGCCTTGACGTCCACGCGCGGCGTCATCACGTTCTCCGCGGTCAGCTCGCCCAGGTGCAGGGTCCGTACGAACAGTTCGGCGCTGTCGGCCTCCAGGGCGCCCTCGGCGGCGGAGTGCCGGGCGAGGGCGACCAGTTCCTCGGGGGTGCGGGCCGAGGCCAGTTCCTCGGCGGGCTCCAGGCCGAAGCGGCGCACGAAGCGGTTCGCGGTGTTGTTCAGATGCGTGATGAACGGGCCGAACGCGGCCGTGAAACCGCGCTGCGGGCCGGCCACCACCTTGGCGACCGCCAGCGGCCGGGATATCGCCCAGTTCTTGGGCACCAGCTCGCCGATGACCATCAGGACGACCGTGGAGAGGGCCACGCCCAGCACGGTCGCCACCGAGGAGGCGGCGCCGCCCAGACCGAGCGCGGCCAGCGGGCCGCGCAGCAGCACGGCGAGTGACGGCTCGGCGAGCATGCCGATGACCAGGGAGGTGACGGTGATGCCGAGCTGGGCGCCGGACAGCTGGAGGGTCAGGCGGCGTACCGCCTTCCACGCGCTCTCGGCGCCGCGCTCACCGGCCTCGGCGGCGCGTTCCAGGTCACCGCGCTCGACGGTGGTCAGCGAGAACTCGGCCGCGACGAACAGGGCGCAGGCCAGGGTGAGCAGGAGGGCCAGCAGGAGCAGTAGGACCTCGGTCACCGTGCCACCCCCGCTTCCTCACGAGCGGGCGGCACGGGCCGCGGGCGGGACCGGACACGGCCGGCACGGCTGGTACTGGGAGGCTCCATTGCGGAACGGGACTCCTTTAACGGGGTCGATGGGTCGGAACCCATGGTAAGGGAAGGTAAAGGGCGGGCAAAGTGATACCCGCTGCCTGTGAGAACGGCTGGATCTGGCCGGTTGTTCCCCCGCGGGCGCACCCCGCAAACGCCGCCCTGGTGTGACGCGGCGCGGCGCCCGCGCCCGGGACGGAGCCGGGTGGCGGCCGCCGCCCGGCGCGGGCGGCCGCTCAGCCGTCGTTGTCCCGCCAGCGTCCGCCGTGGGGGGCCGAGTCGAAGCGGGTGGCGGCGGAGGCGTTGCCGGTGAAGTCGTTGCCGGAGACCCGGCCGGCGGTCCAGGCGGAGTCGCCGGTGAGCCACAGGGCGTGGGTCTGGGTGCGGGGGTGCCGGTCGTCCCGGATCCGGTTGCCGTGGACGTACGGGTGGGTCACGGCCGTCGCGGCGGTGAGGCCGGCGCGCGGGGCGGGGGCGGCGGGGAGGCGGTAGGCGGTGCCGGGGGCGGGTGTGCCGCCGGGCCAGGCCGTGGCGGCGCCGGGGCGGTGCGGGGCCAGGAGGAGGTCGGTCGCCGTGTTGTCCAGCACCACGGCGCTCCGCCCGCCCACCGTGACCTCCTTACCGCGGTGGCCGCCCACGGGCCAGTCGGCGTTGTCGTCGGTCAGCGTCCGGGCCGTGTGGCGGACGCCCGCGCCGTCTCCGTGGGCCTCCGGCGCGGCGCGGCGTCCGTTGTTCCGGACGCGGTTGCCGAGGATCGCCGGTTCGCGCAGCGGGGCGTCGAGGCGGACGCCGTCGAGGCCGTTGTCGTGGATGTCGTTGGATTCCAGGACGATGTCGGTGGCCGCTTCCTGGTCGCCGCCGGCCAGGTTGTGCTGCCAGTAGCCGTACCGGCCGTTGTTGCTGATGCGGTTGCCGCGGAAGGCGTAGGAGCCCGGGGTGTTGCCGAGGGCGACCCCGTCGCCGGCGTTGCCGTCGATGAGGCAGCCGGTGACGGTGCCGCCGCGCCCGCCGATGCTCGTGGTGCCCTGCGACGACACGTCGAACCCGGCCTGGTGGTTGGCGATCAGGGTGCAGCAGGTCACCAGCAGCCCGTCGGCGCCCCAGTCGGAGATGCCGAAGCGGTTGTCCTCGGCGTGGCAGGCGGTGATGCGGATGCCGCGCGGCGGCGTCCAGTGGTCCTGCTGGAGTTCCAGGAAGATGCCGTTGGTGCCGTTGCCGGTGGCCGTGCAGTCGGTCACCGCCAGCCGCTCGACCGGGCCCCAGCCGCCGACGCCGATGCCGAGTCCCGCGCCGCCCATCTGATCGCCGCAGTCCTGCCGCCCGCACCGCTCGACGAGCAGGCCCTCGACGACGGTGTCCTGGAGGAAGTCGCAGCCGAAGCCGGTGGCCGCCGTGTCGTGGATCCACAGGTCGCTGAAGCGGCCCCGCAGCACGTACTGGAGGCCGAGTCCCTTGGCCAGGACGTCGTACTCCGGCGTCCGCACGCCCGAACCGTCGATCTCGAAGTGCGCGAAGGTCACGTCGGCGATGTGATCGTCCGGTCCGGCGCCGTGCTGGGCGGTGGTGAACCAGGCCAGCGGCACCGGGGACGCCGGGGCGCCGGGGTTGCACAGCTCGAAGCAGGTGGTGCCGCGCCCGGCGCCGATCAGCGAGACGCCGCTGCGCCACAGCACCGGCCGGTCCCGGATCACGTACCGGCCGGCGGGGACCCGGACGGTCCGGGGGCGGCCGTCCGCGGCGCAGGCGTCGCCCAGCGCGTCCACCAGCTTCTGGAGCGCCGGCTGGTCGTTGGTGGTGCCGTCCCCGGCCAGACCGTGGTCGCGGGCGTCGACCGTCAGCGGCAGGTTCATACGGGATCCCTCCAGGATGACGGCGGATGACGGCGGATGACGGCGGCCGGCGCGTACGGGACGACGCGGGGCCCGCGGCGGCCGTGGCCCCGCGCGCGGGAGGACGCCGGGCCCGCGGCCGTGGCCGGGCCGCCGCTCCCCCGCCGGGTACCAGCCTTCCCCGCGCCTCAATCGCCCGGCGGACCGGGACCCACGGGTGCGGCACCGCCCGGCACGCGGGCCCGGCCCGCCTCACAATTATTCGGACATTTAGGGCGTTTATTAGCAATTCTGAGGTAATAATCAGAACATGAGTACGGCAATGTATGGACTGGCGGCCTCATCCGAGCACGCGCTCAACATGACCGCGGCCTTCATCGGTGGGCTGGTGATCGCCGGAGCGCTGATCTGGGCCGTCCGTGTCGGCATGCGGGTCATGGAGCAGGAACTGGAACGCCCCCGTCCTGAAGAACAGCCGAAGCTCCCCGCCACCGGTCCCGTCCGCGAGGAACGGGAGATGCGGGAGCCGGACGAGGTGCCCCTGGTGGTGGACGGGAGCGGACGGCTCATGCCGTACCAGCTCCATCCCGCCAGCACCCGGCGGGGCAAGGACCAGCAGCGGCGCCGCTGGATCCCGGGCTCCAGCGGCTCCTTCGGCGGCGGCGGGCTGCCCCCCGGGGTGTGACGCCCGGGCATGGCGCCGGGGTGCCCCCCGTCGGCCGGGCGGCCCCGCCGTCCCGCCCGGGACGCCGATGTTCACGGGCGGTGAAGCGCCGCCCGGCGTGAAGGGTGCGACCAGGGGCGGCCTCGCTTCGGCACGCGCGCCCTCTCCGGCGACGTGCGAGCGGAGGTGGCCCGCGCGGTGCGCTGCTGACCCCCGGGTCGGAACCGGCCGGGGACGGCGAGCGGCCGCCCCCGGGCCGGCCCCGCACCGCACTTGTCAACGCGGGGTCGGGCGGGGTAAAGCGTTGACCGACGGCCCCGTGAGCCCGTGAGCCCGCTCCCGGGGCGCGTCCCGCGTCCGAAAGCGACCGACGTCCGTCCGTCCGATCGGAGGTGTGCCGCAGTGACGATCACCGAGCTTGCCGTGGAGCGTGTCGAGTTCACCTGCGGGTCGTGCTGGCACCGCTGGAGCGCCGACTACGACGTCCAGCGCCACCTCGACGACCAGGGCCAGGAGTGGGAGTACTTCTCCCGGGACAACACGGCCGTACCGTCCCCGTACACCGCCGAAGGGGCGCCCCCGTGCCCGTACTGCGGGCGGCGCTGGGTCGGCCGGCTCGCGGCGCGGCGGCCCGTCCCCCTGTCCGGCTCCCCCGGTGCCCCCCGCAGCCGGGTGCCGGCGGAGGGCACCCACCGCCCCGAGCGGCACACGGCGCCGCTGCTGGAGTCGGCCGGCCACCCGCAGCCGGCCCCCGGCGCTCCGGAACCGAGCGCCTGACGGCGGCCGGGCCCCCACCGCGCCCCGGCACGGCGGCACGGCGGGGGCCCGGTCCCCCACCCCCGTGGAGACCTACAGGGCCAGCCAGGCGGTGGTGTCCGGGCCGAGGCGTCCGTCCTCCAGGGGCGCGCTGGTCACCAGCACCTCCCCGGCGGGCAGCGACACCGCCGCGCCGGTGAGGTTGGCGACGCAGCGCCAGCGGTCGGAGCGGTCGAACTGGAGCACGCCGGGCGGGGCGTCGTCCGCCCAGGCCAGCGTCTCGCCGTCGAGCAGCTTGCGGCGCAGCCGCAGGGCCGTGCGGTACAGCTCCAGGGTGGAGCCCGCCACCCCGTCCTGGGCCTCGGCGGCGTACGCGGCGAAGGCGGGCGGCTGCGGCAGCCAGGACCCGCCCGGCCCGAAGCCGTACGACGGCCCGGTCGTCGTCCACGGCAGCGGCACCCGGCAGCCGTCGCGGCCCTTGCGGACGTGCCCGGTCTGCTCCCAGATCGGGTCCTGGAGCACCTCGGTGGGCAGGTCGGCCACCTCGGGCAGGCCGAGCTCCTCGCCCTGGTAGACGTAGGCCGAGCCGGGCAGGGCCAGCATCAGCAGGGTCGCGGCCCGGGCCCGGCGCAGGCCGGCCGCCTCGTCGACCGCCGGGGCGTGGCCGCCGGACAGCAGCCAGGCGTTGTCGTCCGTTCCCTCGGGCAGCATCAGGCGGGAGGTGTGGCGGACGACGTCGTGGTTGGACAGCACCCAGGTCGCCGACGCGCCGGCGGCCGACGCCTCGGCCAGCGACGCGGTGATGACACGCCGCAGGTCGCCGGCGTCCCAGCGGGTCTGGAGGTACTCGAAGTTGAACGCCTGCCCCAGCTCGTCCGGGCGGGCGTACAGCGCGCGCCGGGCCCCGGGCACCCACGCCTCGGCGACCGCCATGCGGGGCGGGGTGTAGGCGTCCAGGATCTTCCGCCAGTCGCGGTAGATCTCGTGCACCTCGTCGCGGTCGTAGAAGGGGTGGGTCCCGGGCTCGAACCCGGACAGGGCCGCCTCCCTGCTCAGCTCGGGTGAGCCGAGGTCGCGCAGGGGCTCGCTCAGGTCCTTGGCGAGCGCGTGGGCGACGTCGACGCGGAAGCCGTCCACGCCCCGGTCGGACCAGAACTTCAAGGTGGTGCGGAAGTCGGCCTGGACCTGTTCGTTCTCCCAGTTCAGGTCGGGCTGCTCGGGGGTGAACAGGTGCAGGTACCACTGCCCGTCGGGCACCCGCCGCCAGGCGCTGCCACCGAAGACGGACTGCCAGTCGGTGGGCGGGAGTTCGCCGCGCTCCCCGCGCCCGTCGCGGAAGACGTACCGGTCGCGGGCGGCCGAGCCGGGCCCGGCGTTCAGGGCCTCCTGGAACCACACGTGCCGGTGCGAGGTGTGGTTGGGCACGAGGTCGACGATCACCTTCAGGCCGAGGCGGTGGGCCTCGGCCACCAGGGCGCCGAAGTCGTCCAGGGTCCCCAGGCGCGGGTCGACGTCCCGGTAGTCCTCGACGTCGTAGCCGCCGTCGGCGAGTTCGGAGGGGTAGAACGGGCTGAGCCAGAGCGCGTCGACGCCGAGGGCGGCCAGATGGGTCAGGCGCTGGGTGACGCCGCGGAGGTCTCCGAGCCCGTCGCCGTCGGCGTCGGCGAAGCTGCGCGGATAGATCTGGTAGATGACGGCCTGCCGCCACCAGCGGGGATCCTGGGACGACAGGTCGGGCGGGCCGGGCGTCGTGGTGCGGACGGTCACGCGGTCTCCTCTGCGGTGCGTGCGGGCGACAGCATGAAATCTGTCCACAACGCCGGAAAAGTGAACACGCGCCCCTTGCGGAACGGTTCGGTCCCGGTGTGGCAAAAGTGTGCAGACCTGTGAACGTCTTTAACATAACCGCAGGTTGACAGGGGTGATCGCCCACGCCCACCATGGGGTTGACTGTGACTCAGGAGATTGGTGAGTCCGGTTTTCTTCGACCACTCAGCCCCGGTACGGCCGGCCCGCGCGTTGTCCGCTGCCCGCCGCCGTCGCCCGGGTACTGCACACGCCAAGAAGAGGAACCGCATGTCCATAGCGAGACGTGTCACCGTGCGCCGCCTGCTGGGGGCGGGCGCCGCGAGCCTCGCCCTGTGCGCCGCGTCCGTCGCCTCCGCCTCCGGGGCCTTCGCCCACGGCAAGCCGGGCGGCGACGGCTGGGGCTCCGGCGGTGGCTACAAGCCCGGGACGGGCGCGGGCACGGTCACCCAGACCGACCGCTGCCAGTTCTCGCTCGACGGCACCACGTTCTCCGACTCGGTCAAGGTCGACGACCAGAACCTGAAGCCGACCGAGGACGGCAAGGTCCACATCAAGGTCCGCGCCGCCGGCGACGCCGCCAGCTGCACGGCCTCCCTGGCCTCCTACCTCGCCCACGGCCCCACCTTCGCCACCTCCGGCGAGCAGGTCTTCGTCGACTTCGACACCGTGACGGTCAAGCCCGGCGAGACCGGCTCCCTCGACATCGCGGTGCCGGACGCGGGCTGCTACGCGCAGATCGACCTGTACCGCGGGGCGGTCCGGTACGACGGCAAGCTGGACGCGAACGACGGATTCGAGCACGGCCCGCTGCCCAAGGGCCCGGACGGCTCCGTCATCAAGGACAAGCTGATCGCCGCCTGGAACGGCGGGACGAAGGACTGCACGGCCGGCACCGGCCAGCCGCCCGCCGAGCCCGAGCCCGAGCCGTCGGCCCCGGAGTCCTCCGCGCCGGCGGACACGCCGGAGCCCAGCGCCCCGGCGTCGGAGAGCCCGGCCGGCACGCCGTCGGCCGACACCCCGTCGAGCCAGGCGCCCTCCTCCGAGGCCCCGGCGGGCCAGACCCCGTCCGCCTCGGCCTCCGCGCCGGCCGCGGCGGCCCCCTCCGCCACGCCGAACGGCGGCAGCGGCGACCTGGCCGAGACCGGCGCCGACAGCAACACCCTGCCGATCGCCATCGGCGCGGCGGTGCTGCTGGCGGGCGGCGCCGGCATCGTGCTGGCGACGCGCCGCCGCCGCGCGGCCCGCTCCTGACGCACGGCCCGGCCCGCACCCGAACGCCCCGGAGCCCCTCCGGGGCGTTCGCCGTCCACGCCCCCTTCCCCGGCGTCCTAACGGACCCGGGGCCCGCCCGGCACCACGTGACGGCTCCTCCCGTACGGCTCCCCCCCGTACGGCCCTTCGCTTACGGCCCTTCCACGGCGGCCAGGTACAGCTTCACGTACCGCTCCACGTCGACGCCGAGGGCCACGTCCACCAGCGTCTGCTCCCGCCCGCCCTGGTGGATCTCGGACTCGCCGGGGCGGGCCCGGCGGTCGACGACCGTCTGACCGCGCGCCGGCCCGGGGGCCAACGACACCTCGACCGGCAGGAGTTGCGTGGTCAGGCCCTCCGGGTCGACGACCGCGCAGACCGCGCCCGCGTCACCGAGGCCGCCGCCGGGCTCCGCCTCGTCGGTGGCCGGGCCTCGGTGGGCGAGCAGCTCGCCCGCCAGCCGGGCCCCCGGCTCCGCACTGCCGCGCAGCCGCGTCACATCCGCCCCGGGGACGACGACCCGCTGGAACACGTCCAGCCCGTACATGGTCATCGGCACCCCGGCGGTGAGCAGGACCGCCGCCGCCTCCGGGTCGTGCCAGACGTTGAACTCGGCGACCGGTGTGGCGTTCCCGGTGGCCACCGCGCCGCCCATGAACACGATCCGCTCGATGTTGCGGGTGACCTCGGGGTGGGTGCGCAGCAGCAGGGCGATGTTGGTCAGGGGTGCCATCGGGATGAGGGTGACCGGGCGCGGCGAGGCGAGGATCTCGCGGCGCAGCAGCGTCACCGCGTCCACGTCGGCCGCGGTGCGGGCGGGGGCGGGCAGGCCCAGGTCGCCCATGCCGTCCCGGCCGTGCACATGCCGGGCGGTGCGCACCTCCTCGACCAGCGGGCGCTCGGCGCCCCGCGCGACGGGGACGCCGGGCGCGCCGGCCTGCTCCAGCACGGTCAGGGTGTTGCGGACGACGCCGTCGACGTCCGTGTTCCCGGCCACGCAGGTGACCGCGCGCAGGTCCAGGCCCGGGTGGCGGACCGCGAACAACAGGGCGAGGGCGTCGTCGATGCCGGTGTCGCAGTCGATGATCACCGGGATGGGCTGTTCGGACGTCACGGCCAGGGCTCCTTCCAGCGACTGCGCGGGACCTGGCGCCCGCGGCCCCTCCAGCGCGACCTTACGCGGGTCCCCACAGCTCCCTCCCCCGCTCCCGCGCCCGTTCGCCGATCCGCCGCAGCAGTTCCGCGCCGGGCACCGCCCCCGGCCGCCGCCCGTCGCGCAGCCGTACGGCCACCGGATCGCCGTCGGCGGCCTCCCGCTCCCCGATCACCGCCTGGTACGGCACCAGCCGCGCCGCCCTGATCCGGGCGCCCAGGGTGCCCCGCTCGAGCCCGGCCGCCTCGGCCCGCAGTCCCCGTGCGACGGCCTCGCCCACCAGCTCGTACGCCCGCTCCTGCTGCGCCTCGCCGACCGGCAGCACCACCAGCTGCACGGGCGCCAGCCATACGGGGAAGGCACCGCCGTGCACCTCGATCAGATGCGCGACGGCCCGCTCCACGCTGCCGATGACACTGCGGTGCACCATGACCGGACGGCGGCCGCGCCCGTCGGGGCCGGTGTACCGCAGGCCGAAGCGCGCGGGCTGGTGGAAGTCGACCTGCACGGTGGACAGGGTGGTCTCGCGTCCGGCGGCGTCCGCGATCTGCACATCGATCTTGGGCCCGTAGAAGGCGGCCTCCCCTTCCACGGCGTCGTACGGCAGTCCGTCCAGCGCCTCCTCCAGCAGGGCGGTCGCCCGCCGCCACAGCTCCGGGTCGGCGACGTACTTGCCGCCGGGGCCGGGCAGGGAGAGCCGGTACCGGGCGGCGCGGATGCCGAGGTCGGCGTAGGCGCGGCGGATCAGGCCGAGGGCCGCCCGGGCCTCACCGGCCGCCTGCCCGGGGGTGCAGAAGATGTGCGCGTCGTTGAGGTGGATGGCCCGGACGCGGGTCAGGCCGCCGAGCACCCCGGACGGTTCCGACCGGTACATGGTGCCCAGCTCGGCTATCCGCAGCGGCAGCTCGCGGTGGCTTCGGGCGCGGGAGCGGTAGACGAGCGCGTGGTGCGGGGCACAGGCTGGGGCGCAGGACCACCTCCTCGGCGCCCAGCCGCATCGGCGGGAACATGTCCTCGCGGTACAGCTCCCAGTGGCCGGATATCTCGTACAGCTCGCGTTTGCCGAGGTCCGGCGAGTACACATGCCGGTACCCGGCACGCAGTTCCGCCTCGCGGACGTACTCCTCTAGGATGCGCCGGACGGTCGCTCCGTCGGGCAGCCAGTACGGCAGCCCGGCGCCCATCAGGGGGTCGGTGCCGAAGATGCCCAGGTCGCGGCCCAGGCGTCGGTGGTCATGCACGGTGCACTCCTCACAGCCGGATACGGCCGTACCGGCCGGACACGGCCGTACAGGGGGAGGGCGAGCACCACACGACGAAGCCCCGGGCGCTCACCCCGGGGCTTCGGACATCTGCGGAACAGCCGTCAGCGCGCCGGGACACTCTCCGGCGTCGTCGTCGAAGACGGGCGGGCGCACATGACGGGCTGCATGGACAGGACGCTAACAGCGGGGCGGCGGCCGGCACGAGCCGATTTCTTCCCTCGCTTTCTTCCCTCGCTGTCAGCGGTGCCCGGGGAGCAGGGGGAGGAGCGCGCCGGCCGGCCCGCCCACGATGTGCACCGACTTGGTGTCCCGCTCGATGGCGTTGCGCGAGCAGTCGACGTTGTTGTCGTCGGGGTTGATGTTCGGCTGGACGAGGATCTCGACGATGTCGCAGCTGGCGACCCGCTGGCTGTTGTCGAACGTCGCCTTGTCGTCATCGGCCGCCTGAGCGGTGCCCGTGGCACCGCCGACGACGGCGAAAGCGGCGAACGTGCAGGCGAGTGCGTTCCTGAGCTTCATATCACTCTTACCTTCCAAAACCTTGTCGTGTCGGCACACCGGCAGACGGGTGCGACGGCGGGTCTCCGCGCCCTGGTCAACGAGACATCACCCGCGTCCGCATTGCCCCGACCGGGTTGCCCACCCGGCCCTCGCCCGCCGACCCCACTCGTGCGCCCAGCCGCTCGGAGCAGGGTGCGCGCACCATCCACCGGGTCATATCCCCATAGCGGCGAGCACCCGGCTCGTGTCGGTCAGGCTGTCAGAGTGCGGTTGGCTGGAGCAGGAAGGTAGAGCGTGAATCGGACACTGAGCGTGGACGTCACATGACGATGCAGCCTCGGCACGCGGGCTCTGCCGACGAGCGGCTGGTCGCCGATGCTGGGAGCGCTGCGGGTCGCAACCGGGCGACAGTGAACGTGGCTGAACATGGGAAACCGAGCCGGCCGCGCGTGATCCTAGAGCTGACTTCACCACCATGGCACGTCCAGGCTGTCAGTCGGGATCACCTTGGCTCTGGCTGAAATCTTCCTGTCGAGGGCCCATACAAGGGCGCGCAGCTCACGCGCACTCTTCTTCGGCAAGGCGTGAATCACGGCTTCGAGGTGGCCGCGGAAGTCGATGTCGTAGCACCCACACTTGAGGACGCTGCAGTTGCCGCAGCCAGGACCCATGAGTGAGTCCACGAGTTGTCTCAGAGGTCCGTGGGCCACGGCCTTCCAATGCCAGAACGCCTCTTCCGTGGCTTCGGGCCAGAAGCGGGTCCGTTCAAGCCGGCGCAGGTCAGCTGTGCAAGACCCGGAAAGGCGGTCGATGAACGGGTACCGTCGCTGCCTCAGTCGGTGGGCAGGAAGGTCTCTTCGCAGGGCTGATGGGCGCCTACGCGGCATTGCCCTTTCGGTTGTCGGTCATGAGGGCAAGGTACAGAACGACGTGTTCTGTGGCCACCGCGTATCCGCTGACCGAAGCCCTGGGCTCGGAAAGCTGCCGTCTGCTGCGGCTTGTGGGTGCTGACCCGAGCGGAGGGTCGGTTGCGGCCTCGTCGGGACCCGCCGCGTTCACCACGGTTGCCCACTGTTTCCGGCTCGATCTGTGCGCTCACGGGTGCCCGGCCCCCTTTCAGCTGGCCAGGCGCAAGCGGTCTGTCTACGATGCGGACACGCTTGAACCGCACTCCAACGCCCGAGGACCTGCGCAAATGGGCGGAGGCAACCGGTCAGCGGGAGCGTACGACGAACTGGTCGTGCGTCTCCGTGGGTTTCGAGTCCCGCATCAGGTCGTGGCGGCGTCAACCAGAAGCCATCGGTCTGGACACGGTCGAGCTGGAGATCATCCCGCTTTCCGCTTCACTCCCCCGGCCACCACTTTGTGGATCTACGACGACCGCCAGGTGATCGTGGAGAACTGGCATGCGGAGTTGTGGATCGACGACAAGGCGAGCGTATACACCTATCTGCGGACCTGGAAAATACTCCGCGAGTCCGCCGCGTGCGACGCTGAGGCGCAGAACCTCGTCACCGCAGCAAGACGAGCGTTGCACTGTTGCTGACGTGACTGTCCGGAAGACAGACGGTGGACTGTGGGCCGTAGTCGATGCCTACTAGTCGTCGGCCGGAGCAGTCCCCGGGCCTGCGTCGAAGTCGTACTCCAGGATGTACGAGGAGGCGTCCAGGGTCATCTCGTTGATCTCGACAGGGCGGCCCTCGGCCGTGTACGCGGTGCGGCAGATGAGGATGACCGGGGTGCCCGCCGACATGCTCAGTCGCGTCGCCTCGTCCTTCGACGGCATGCGTGAACGAATCTCTTCGCGGAAGTGCACCGGCGCGTGACCGCGTTCGGCGAGCCTGGCGTACGTGCCGCCCGGTCCGGTGTTTTCCCTGGTGACGACGGACCCCGCGACCAGCGACATGGGGAGATGGCTCGTCGCGAGCAGGACCGGCTTGCCGTCGAGGACGAAACGCCGGCGCCTCACGCACACCGTCTCGCCATCGGCCAGGTCCAGGACGGCGCCGATATGTTCGGGGGCCGGTTCCTCGGACACGGTGATCTCGTCGACCTCCAGGGCCCTGTTCTCGACGTCCGCCGACCAGATGGAACGGCCGTTGCCCCACCGGTCGCGACTCAGCCGCTGGATGCCCCGGCGGCGTAGCGGGCGAAAGGCCCGGACGAAGACGCCGGCACCCTTGCGGGCTTCGACGACGCCTTCCTCCCGCAGGACGCTCAACGCCTGTCGGGCCGTCATCCGGGCCACGCCGTACGTGGACATGAGCTCGTTCTCCCCCGGAAGCCGATCACCGGGCCCGTACTCGCCCGTCTCGATGGCCTCACGCAGGGAGTCCGCGATCCGCTGGTACTTGGGCCGACGGTCGTCGGTAGTGGCCATTCCGGAACCCTCCTCGCTTCTCTAGACACCTTAGGCCATAGGTCAGGGGCTTGCTCGCTGCGCGTAGCCACCACTGGCCACTCTCGATGGACCCTTCCTGGCGCCAATTGACATCTCTAGAGATGTACGGGAATCTCCTCATGTCTAGAGAGGTTGTGTCATCGACCTCAGGAGGCGGTGGGGTGTCTGCGTGTCCTCGCGTCAGCGTCCGGTCCTGGTCGACGGCGCTGCGGACGCACCGTCCCGCCCGTCCCCTGTGCGCCGATCGAGACGGCAGCGGCAAGGAGTGAACGCGGATGAGCTTCGTGATCGACCGGTATCCCTGTGAGGAGTCACCACGGCTGGGGGCGATGACCCTGCGTCCGACTCCGGATTCCGTCCCTCGGGCCCGACGCTGGTTCCGGAAGTTCATCGCACCGTACGACCCGCGCTGCTCGGTGGACGACTGTGTGCTGGCGCTCTCGGAGTTGGTGACCAACGCCGTTCTCCACGGGCAGTCGGACGAGGAGTGGGTCCTGCGGGTCGAGTGGTTCCGAGAGGGCACCTCGCTGCGCGTGGAGGTGCACAACCCGGGCCTCCCGGAGGGTGTGTGCCTCCGACGCCCGGACACCGACGACCTCCATGGCCGTGGTCTTCTCCTGGTCGACTCCGTCGCCGCATCCTGGGATTGCGGACCGAGCCGTTTCGGGGGCACGGTCGTCTCCTTCGTGATGGCCGATGCCTGGCCTCCGTGAGGGACCGGGCCGCGCTCACCGTCGTGGTGTCGGTCACGGCCGGTGACTCCAGCCAGGCCATCGGGCGGTGCACCCCAAGAAAACCGGCCCCCTCGGGCCTGACCCGCTGCCCCGTGCCCCCGCGGGGCGGGGTGTCACCCGTCCCGTTCGAACCGTTTCCGATGGGTCACGACGTCGCGGGCCACGTCGTGGGCGGTGCGGCCGTGGGCGAAGGCGTGGGCGCGCAGGCGGGCCAGGGCCTCGTCGGCGCCGACGCCGAGCTGGGCCATGATCATGCCGACGGCCTGGAAGACCTCGTCGTGCTCGGCGGCCAGGCCGCTCAGCCAGGGGGCGCCGCCCTGGATGTCGTACTCCTCGCCGTGCGGCAGCGCCATCAGGGCCACCGTCATCACGGCGGCGATCAGGCGCGCGGTGTGCAGCTCGGGGCCGGTGAGGGTGCCGGGGGTGTCGCGGTAGAGGTCGAGGGTGCCCACGCACACCGAGTCGTTGCCGAGCGGCAGGGCGTAGACGGCGCGCACCCCGACGGCCGTGGCCTGCTGGGCGTAGACCGGCCAGCGGCGGGCGTCCGGGCCCGCCGCCAGGTCGCGGGCGAGCACGGGCCGGCCGGTCTCGGTGGCCTCGACACAGGGGCCCTCGCCCAGGGTGGCCTGGATGTCGGCCAGATAGGCGGCCAGATCGCCGCTGGCGCACAGCTGGACGGGGACGCCGTCACTGCGCAGCGACGCGCTCGCGCCGGTCACCGGCAGCAGCCGTACCGCCACCTCGCACAGGCGCCCCGGCACCTCGCCGGGCCCGGCGCGCCCCATGCCCTCGGTGATCGCCTCGGCGGTGCGGCTCGGTTCCGCCGGGTCCTGGTGGGGACCGGCTCCGTGTCCGGACGACCGGCGACCGTCGCCGCCCAGCCCGTCGCGACGGTCGTCGTCCCTGGGCCGCACGCCCACCGCCTCCTTCGATCACCGCGGCCGGCCACGTCGACGGATTCCCGGGCAGGCACGTGGCCGCCAACGGCGCCACCTGCCCGGTGACGAGCCCCGACTACCCGGGGCCACCGGGGTGAAACCGGCGCGCGGGGGCCCGGCCCGGTGCCCGTCGGGGCGCGGCGCCCCGGGGTCTTCGCCCCTTCCGCTCGTCCGGCGCGGGCCCGTGTGGCACGGGCCGGCCGGTGGCTTGCCGCCGCCTTGCCCGGACGGCCCCGACAGCCCTAAGTTGAACGGTGAATCAGCGTGTTCGGCAGACACCCGCCGAGGCGCGATCCCCCCCACTCCCCTGCCGCTCGCCGCCGACCGCCGCCGAGCGGCAACCCTGACCCCTGTTGCGAGGTCGCCGTGCTCGTCCCCACCCCTTCCGCCGAGCGGTACGCCAGAGGATTCGCCGCCGCCGTGGTGGCCGTGACCGCCCTGGTCCTGGCGGCCAACGCGGGCCCCGTCCAGCCGGACGGCCCCGCCCCCGCCCCGCGCACCGCCCACGCCCCCGGCGCCTCGGTGACCGAGGCCGGGGCCGGGGCCGGGGCCCACCGGCCGTAGCGGGCGCGCCCGGCCGGGGCGTCAGTCCGGCAGCGCCTTGCGCAGGTCCGCGTCGAGCGCCCGGGCCAGGTCCTGGTCGCTCGGCGGGCGGGAGCCGAACAGGGTGCCGAGCCGGGCCGTGAACGTCTGCGTGAAGGCGCCGTACAGCGGTGTGCGCGGGCGGTGCACCGCCTCGCGGAGGGCGGGCAGCAGGATGCGGCGGGCGTACTCGGGGCGGCCGGCCGCGTCCCGGGGCATGCGGTCGGCGCTCTCCCCGGTGGGCGACGGCGACGGTCCGCGCGGCGCGGCCACCGTGCAGCGGACGCCGTCGTCCGTGTAGGCGGAGACGCGGGTGGCGGCGAAGCCCGCGTCGAGCAGGCAGCGTTCGCTCTCCCGGCCGGTGAGGAAGGCGATCAGTTCGGCCGCCTTGTCCGCCCGCCGGGACGCGTCGGTCACGGCGAGGTTCTGCCCGCCCAGCACCGCCCGGCCGGGCAGCGGGGCCACGGCGAGCTGCTCCTTGGTGAAGGACTGGTACAGCGTGCGGTACACGTACGGCCAGTGCCGCAGGAACGCCGTGCGCCCGTCGGCGAAGTCGCCGGCCGAGGCGGCCTCGTCGGACCGGAAGGCGCCGGGCAGGATGTACGACGCCTCGCTGCGCTCGCGCAGTTCGGCGATCCCCCGGGCGAGCTGCTCGACGGTGGCGCGGTAGCGGCCCTCGCCGTCGGTGAGCTCCAGGTCCGGTACGGCCGAGGCGAACGCCTCCAGCGCGTTGACCGTACGTCCCTCATAGGCGGCGAGCTGGGTGGTCCAGCCCTGGTCGTAGGCGCCCGGGTCCCGGTCGTCCAGGGCGATGACCAGGGTCCGCAGCCGGTCCCAGTCCAGGCCGGCGCTCAGGTCGGTGTGCTGGACGCCCGCCTGTTCGAGGTAGTCGCGCCGGTAGTAGAGCAGGCCGACGTCGCTGTTGAAGGGCACCGCGTACACCCGGCCGTCCCACCGGGCGGTGCTCGCCACCGGCGGGATGACGTCGTCGTCGACCATCCGCTCGGGCAGCGGGCGGATCAGGCGCGCGGCGGCGAACTCCGGCACCCAGGTGACGTCCAGGTTGACCACGTCGTACCCGGCGCTGCCCGACTGGAGCGCGCCGAGGAGCTGGCTGCGCTGCTCGTCGGCGCTGCCGGGGAGCTCCACCAGACGGGCGCGGTACCCGGTGCCCCGCTGCTCCTGCCGGGTGTTCCAGGCGTCGATGAGCCGCCGGCGGACGCCGTTCTCGCCGGTGACGTCGCGGCCGCTGGCGATCACGATGTCCCCGGGCCCGTCGGCGGTGGGCGGCGCCTGCGCTCCGCCGCGCCCGTGGCCGTCCCCGCCGCCGGTGCAGGCGGCCAGCGCGAAGAGGACGGCGAGCAGCGCGGCGATCCGCCGCGGCACCGCCGCCCGGCCCGCCAGTGGCCGGCTCATGCGTCCTCCCCCGTTCCCGTGCGGGCCACCTCGTCGCGCAGGGCGGCGGCGATGTCGTCGTCGGCGTCCAGGCAGCGGCCGCCGCCGGCCGCGGAGACCTCGGCGTCCGGCTTGCCCCGGTCGCAGCGCCCGCCCTTCAGCGACACCATCGCCACCGGCACCCGCGCCGCGCGCGACAGGCCGCGGATGTCGTCGAGGCGCTCGTCGGTGAGCCGGCCCGCGTCCTCGTCGTCGGTGATGTACACGATCAGTTGGGGGCGCTCGTCGTCGGCGCCGCGCCGCTGCATCTCGTCGAGCGCGGCGCGCAGCGCCCCGTACGGATCGGCCTCGGCGTCCCGGACGCGGGCCAGCCGGTCGATGGCGCGTTCGGCCTCGCGGCGGGAGTGCGCGGTGAGCGGCAGCAGCATGTCGTAGGTGTCCTCGCCGGTGCCGTACACCGCCCACACGCCGTACTCGTCCCGGGGGCCGAGTCCGCCGAGGGACTGTTTCAGCAGGCCGGGGCCGCCACTGGGGCCCTCCCACAGATCGGCCATGGAGCCGGAGCTGTCCAGCAGGAACAGCACCCGGCCGGGGCCGTGGGCGCCCCGGTAGCCGGCCAGGGCCGCCTCCATCGCGTCCCGCCCGGCGGGCTCGGTGAGCGGGGACGGGTCGTGCAGCACCCCCTCGGCCACGTCGTCCTCGTCCAGCAGCGGCCGGTCGCCCTCGGCCGCGCGGAACCCGTCCCGGCCGAACACCTCCCGCCCCCCGTCCCCGAGGAGCCAGGACCGGAAGCCGTCGGCCGCCTCGTCGCGGTCGGCCTCGTCGCGGTCGGCGCCCTCCCAGCGCACCCGGACGAACGTGGGTTCCAGGCCGGGGACGTCGACGGGGTACTGGGCGATGCGCGGGGCGCGCCGCGCGCTGTCGCAGCCGACGCCGCTCTTCATCAGGAACTCGGGGACGAGGGCCGCGGTGCGGTCGTCCACGGCGTCGTCGTCGGGCAGGGCGCACAGCAGGTCGGCGGAGGTGGGTGAGGGCGGGCCCGGCTGGTCGACGCGGCGCTCGGCGCGGCCGGGGTCCCACGGTTCGGTGCGGTACAGGCCGACCGTGGCGAGCAGCCCGGTGTCGGCGAACTCCGGGTCGGGGCGGTGTACCGCGGCGTCCCCGCGCCGGTCGCGCAGGGCGTCGATCATCTCGTTGAGCGTCGGGCCGCGGCGTTCGTCGAGCTGGTCGGCGGCGAGGTCCTGGGGCACGGCCAGCACCACCGGGGAGTAGGCGAGCGGTTCCTCGTCCGGGTCGAGGGCGGCGACGGCGTCCGTGTCCTGCCCGAGGCTGACCCGGGCGGCGTCCGCGCGGGAGGCGGGTATCCACACGTCCGGCTGCGGGCCGATGTCGCGCTGCGGGTTGACGTCGTCCTCGTGCGGGTCCTGCCAGGCGCCGGTCTGCCCGCGCAGGGCGGCGACCGCGTCGGCGGATCCGGCGCTGTAGACGGTGATGCCGCTGCGCCGGCAGCCGTCGCCGGTGGTGTTGTCGTCCGAGGTGAGGTAGGCGTCGGCGGCGGCCCGGACGGTCGGCTCCAAGTCGGGATCGGTCAGCACGCGCAGCTCCAGGGCCGGTGCGCAGGAGGCGCGGTCACCGGCGACGACGGCGGTGACGCCGTACCAGCCCAGGGCGAGGGCGGCCAGCCCGAGCAGGACGGCGGCGGCGCGGGCGGCCGGACGGCGGCCGGGCCGCCACCGCCCCGGCCGGGACCGCGCCCGGGCCCGAACGGCGGCGGCCGCCGTCCTCAGCGCGGCGAACAGGCGCGCCCAGAGCGAGGGCGCCGGAGGAGGGGGCGGGGGCGGGGGCGGCGGAGGCGGCACCGGCGAGTGTGCCGTACCGGCGGACAGCAGGACGTCCTCGCCGGGTTCGGTCCGGCTCTGCGGCTCCCACGGGTCGCCGCGCACGGTGTGGTGGCCGCCCTCGGCCATCCGCTCCCGCAGCCGCTCGGCGAGGCCCTGGAACGACAGCTCCCGCCCGCTGTCCAGCAGCTCCGCGAGTTCCCCGGTGAACGGCGTCGGCGTGTGCGGGGGGCCCGCGTCGATCCGGTGGTTGGCCTGCACGCTCATCAGCAGCAGCACGCGCCGCTTGTCGCGGAACGTCTCCCAGATCCAGGCGGCGTTGCCCGCGAAGCAGCAGTCGAGGACGACGACGATCCGCCGGGCGGGGCTGGTGGCGAGGACGGTCAGGACGGTGGTGAACATCTCCGCGCCGGGGAAGACGGCGTGCCCGCCCGCCACGACGCGCGCGTTGCGCATCTGGAGGAACAGCTCGTCCCCCGCGCTGGGGATCGCCCCGTGCCCGGCGAAGTACAGCAGCAGCAGGCCGTCGGCCTCCCTGGCGACGGTGCCCAGCCTCCGGCTGAAGTCGTCCAGGGTGGGCGAGGGCAGCACGGCGATCTCGTGCTCGCCGAACACCCCTCCCCGCCGCAGCGCCTCCCGCAGGCGGTGCACGTTGTGCTTGACGGCGGGGAGGTCTCCGGGCACGCCGTCCGGCGGCTGGGTGAGGTCGTACTCGGACACCCCGACCAGCAGCGCCCGGTTCACCAGACCGCGTGGGTCGAAACCGGCCACCGGGTTACCTGTCGTCGAGGTTCACCGGCTCGACACGGCCCTCGGGAGGTTCGCCGTCCTCCACCTCGCGGCGGTTGGCACGCCATGCCTGCACGGCCTTCTTGACCTGGTCCAGCAGCTCCTTGAAGAGAACGGAGCCCGCGCTGCCGGCCAGCGCCACCACGATCTCCATGCCGATGCCCATGGGGGCACCGGTCTCGTCGGTGCGGCTGCGCTCGTGGATGCGCAGCCGGCCCGTGCGGACCAGTTCCTCCAGTGGCTTCTCCCGCTCCAGCCATTTGCGCAGGGCACCGATGTCGCTCTCGCTCGCGGTCCCGTCCAGCCGGATCCGGATACCCGGTGTGGTCACTCCGTCCCCCTCAGCCATGACTCACCATGATGGCACCGGGGTCACGCGCAGGGGAGGGTTCGTACGCCGCCGTCTCGGGGCGTGCGCGGGCGCGCGCGCCACGGGGGTCACTCCCGTCCCGGCCGTGCGCCGGGGCGGGAGCGACCCGGCCGCGCGCCGGGGCGCGTCAGGGCTGGGTCTGCAACCGGCTGAGCTGCCGCCGTACGTGGTCCAGCGCGCCCGCCCGTCGGCCGGGCACCCGGGCCCGCAGCTCCGCGAGCGCGCTGCCGAGTTCCCGCGCGCGGGCCGCGTCGCGGATCCGCCCCCACTGGTGGTGGGCCCGGTCGGCGGCGGCCTCGACGGCGGGCGCGTCGGGCGCCTGGCCCGCGTTGAGCCGGGCGGTGGCCACGGTGAGCCAGGTACGGCAGCTGCGCACCGGGTCCCCGGCGAGCATCGCCAGGTCGGCGCGGACCTCGGCCCAGTGCAGCGCCTCCTCCGACGCGGTGCCGTACGCCTGCCGGGCGGCCCGTTCGTGGTGGGCGGCGAGGGCGTCGGCGTCGGCGTGCCGGCCGGCCTGGACGGCGGCGGCGATGGCGGCGTGCGGGTCGCTCGGCACGGGGCCCGGCGCGGTCAGCACCAGGCCGGGGGGCGGGCCCTCGGCGGCGGTGCGGGCCAGCGCGTGCTGGTGGAGCTGGTCCAGCGGGGGCCGGTGCCCGCTGCGCAGGATCGTCGCGAGGCTCTTCATGTACGCCGGCGCGGCCACCGCCCGCCGGGCCGGCGGCGGCGCGATGCGCCCGTACACGGCGTTGTCGCGGCCCGAGTCGAGCGGATGGGCGCCGAGCCACTCCCACGTCTCCTGGTCCGCGTGCAGGTCCAGCAGCAGGGTCGTCGCGCCCGGCGGGCGCAGCCGCAGCTCCTCGCGTATCCACTGCCAGGGCAGGGCGGTGTAGCGGACGGTGGCCGGGGTGGTGCGGGCCAGCGCGAGATGGGGCAGGCGCTGGCGCCGGTCGAGCTGGAGCTGCCCGGTGACGTAGACGGAGAGCGGGCCGGGGGCCGCCGCGGCGGCGCGCAGCCGGGTGAGCACCGCCTGCGGTTCCAGGGGGTCGGCGAGTTCGATGACGGTCGCGGTGTCCGTGCCGGACAGCACGGAGGGCGGCA
Organism: Streptomyces sp. NPDC052020; assembly: GCF_040680575.1. NCBI lineage: Bacteria > Bacillati > Actinomycetota > Actinomycetes > Kitasatosporales > Streptomycetaceae > Streptomyces > Streptomyces sp. NPDC052020. Next base: position 170,688 of record NZ_JBFAWY010000005.1, on the reverse strand, counting down.
CGGCGGCGAGGACGGGCAGGACGGAGGCGGCGTCCACCAGGCGTCCCTTGCCCACGGGCGAGGCCGCGAGCAGCAGCACGGTTCCGGGCATGTCCTCCCCCTGTCGGTCACGTGACGATCACGTACGGCAGCACGGTAACCGGTGCGGTCGGACCGGGGGGCCGCACGGCGGACGCTCACCCGTCCCGGGGGTGGGGCGGGCGCCGCACCGCGAACACCGTCGTGTCGTCGGCCAGGCGGCCCCCGCAGTGGCGCAGGGTGCCGTCGCGGACGTGGGCGGCCAGGCGGCGCGGCTCGGTGACGCCGGGGTCGGCGGCGACCGCGCGGGCCACCTCCTCGCCCAGCCGGTAGAAGCAGCCCTGCCGGTCGCGGGCCTCGGTGACCCCGTCCGTGACCAGCAGCAGCGTCTCGCCGGGGGCGAGGGGCAGGCGGCGCACGGTCGGACGGTGGGGCGCGAGTTCGCCGAGGCCCAGCGGCAGCCCGTCGCCGGCCGGGAGCTGCCGTACACCGTCGGGGCCCACGGCCAGCGGGGGTTCGTGGCCGAAGACGACGGCGTCCACGGCGCCGGGCTCGTCCTCGGGGAAGCCGAGCAGGACGGCGGTGGCGAACCGGTCGCCGTCGGTCCGGCCCAGGGCGGCGGTGTGGCCGCGGTGGCGGACGATGCGGGTCTCCAGGCGTTCGGCGACCGTGGCGAGGTCGGGTTCGTGGTAGGCCGCCTCGCGGAACGTGCCGAGCAGGGCCGCCGCCGCCTCCACCGCGCCGAGCCCCTTGCCCTGCACGTCGCCGACGAGGACCCGGGTGCCGTGCGGGCCGGGCTGGATGTCGTAGAAGTCGCCGCCGACGCGGGCCTCGGTGTCCGAGGCGAGGTAGACACCGGCGTGCTCCAGGCCGCCCCAGCCCGGCGGCAGCGGGCGCAGCACGGTGCGGCGGGTGGTGTCGGCGATGTCCCGCATGTGCAGCATGCGCCGCTCGCCGCGGACCCGGATCACGCAGGCGGCGACGGCGAGGACGCTGCCGACGGTGACGAGGATGAAGTCGGGCAGGCCGGTCTGGTACTGGTGCGGCCAGGCGCTGTCCACCGTGACGTAGGTCAGCAGCGCGAGCACCGCGAAGACCGCCGTGCCCCACACCCCGCACAGCGCGGCGGCGATGCCGGGCACCAGCACGATCCAGGAGATGATCCGGAACTCGCCGGTGGTGTTGTAGTCGGCCACCGCGATACCGGCGAGCAGCAGCAGCGGCGGCACCCAGCCCATGCTCCGGCCGCGCAGCCGCATCAGCGGCTGGTTCCGGTATGCCGCCTCGGCGCCGCCCCGGGCACGCGGCGGCGGGCCGGGCGGCCACCACCGGCCACCCGCCGGCCTCGGAACGCCACCACCCCTCACGCGCCCCAGCGAAACACGGTGCCGCCCGGCTCGCATCCGGGCGGCGCCCGCCCCCGCCGCGGGGCGCCGCTTGCGCCGACTTGCCGGTCCTCCACCCCCGGTGTGCGCTGGAAGACGGGGGTGGAGAGAGTGGAGCGAGAGGAGTGCCCTCATGACCTACGCGGCACCCGCGTCCGGCGGGACCAGCGGACGAGCCCTTCCCTCCGGCCGCCCACCGGCCCGTACGCCGGACGTCTTCGGCCCGGGCGTGCACGCGGCGGCGAAGTGGGCGGTGCCCGTCGTGCTCGGGCTGATCTACGGCTACTGGGCCGCCGCCAACCGGCGCGGCGGCGGGCCCATCACCGGCTGGAACCTGCTGTTCGGCTTCCTGACCGCGCTGGCGTTCATGGCGCTCTACGTCGCCGTCCGCGCGGTGGCCCAGCGGCTGGGGCGCGAACCGCACGCCGTGCTGTGGGCCGCGTTCACCGGCAGCGCGGTGGGGTTCCTCTACCGCCAGAGCGAATCGGCCACCCTGCTGAGGTCCTGCGGCATGGGGCTGCTGGTCGGCCTGGCCCTGTTCCTCATGCTCTTCTACTGGTACTACACGCGGGAGGAGGCGGAACGGCCACCGACCGCCTGACCCACCCGGACCGGGCCCGCGGGTTCCCGGCCGGACCGGGCCCGCGGGGCCCCGGCCGTGCCGAGCGCGGGGTCGCCGCCCGTCCGCCCGGGGACCCGCGTCCGTGGTGGCCGGCCCATACGGGGAGGCGGTCGGCCGGAGACGGTCAACCGAAGAGGGACAGCCGAAGGCGGTCAGCCGAAGACGGTCAGCCGAAGACGGTCAGCCGAAGACGCCTCCGGTCCCGCCCCGTCCGGCTGTCCCGGCACCGCCCGTGCCGTCCCGCCCCCTCCGGCGGACCGGGCACCGACCGCGCCGGTCCGCCGTCCCCCGCGCGGCGGACCGGATACCCCCGTCCGCCTCCCGCCGCTCGCGAGGCCCGCCCCGCCGGGGCTTGTCTGGGAGGGTGTCCCCCCGTCCGCGCAACGCCCTGTCGGCCGTCCTGACCGCCCTCGCCTGTCTGCTCCTGCCGTGCGGCACGCTGGCGGCCTGGGTGGCGTACGGCCTCGCCGACACCGGCCGGTACACCACCGCCATGGCGCCGCTCGCCGCCGATCCGCAGGTGCGGGAGGCGGTCGCCGTCGCGGTGGGGGACGGGATCGCCCGGGAGGCCGGCGCCGGGCCGCTGGACGGCGCCATGGGGCCGTTCGTGCGGGACGCGGCCCGGTCGTTCACCCGGACCGAGGCGTTCCGCGCGGGCTGGGACACCGCGAACCGGACCGTGCACGGCGCCGTCCTGCGCGCCCTGCGCGCCGAGCGGTGGGAGCACCGTCCGGTCACCGTCGACCTGGCCCGGGTCACCGCCCGCGTCAAGGACGAGCTCGCCCGCGATCACGTGCCGTTCGCCCACCGCATCCCCGTCCGGCACATCGAGATCACCGTGCTTCCGGCCGCGCAGACGGACCGGCTGAGGAAGGGCTACCACGTGCTCGACATCGCGGGCCGCTGGCTGCCCTGCGCGGCCGTCGCCTTCGCCCTGGCCGGCATCGCCGCCGCCACCTGCCGACGCCGCGCGATCACCGCCACCGGCCTCGGCACCGCACTCGGCGGCGCGCTGCTCCTCCTCGCCGTCGCGGTCGGCCGCCGCCTCACCCTCACCGCTCTGCCCGGCCCGCCGCGCCGCCCCGCCGCGGCGGCCGTGTACGACGCCCTCACCGCCACCCTGCGCACGGCCTCCTGGCTGCTGATCGCCCTCGGCCTGGCCGTGGCCCTGGCCTCCTGGCTCACCGGCCTGTTCCTGCGCCGCCGCGCCCCCGTGTCCGGCGGCCCCCCGGCCCCGTCCTCCGCCGCCGAACCGAGGCCCTCGCCAAGTTCCCCGTTGCCGCCCTGAGTTCACCCTGCCTAGGGTCACCGCCATGGCACCCTTCCTCGCATACGAAGACCGCGGCGGCGACGGCACCGGCGACCCGGCCGCCACCCCGCTCGTCCTGATCCACGGCCACCCCTTCGACCGCACCATGTGGGCGCCCCAGCTCGGGGTCTTCTCGGCGTCCCGCCGGGTGATCGCCCCCGATCTGCGGGGGTACGGCGCGTCCCCCCTCAGCCCCGCCCTCACGGACTTCGGCGGATTCGCGGAGGACATCGAGGCGCTGCTGGACGAGCTGGGGGTGGCGTCCTGCGTCCTGGCCGGGCTGTCGATGGGGGGCCAGATCGTGATGGACTGCTACGCCCGTTTCCCCCACCGTGTCCGGGGGCTGGTCCTGGCCGACACCTCCCCCGTGGCGGAGACGCCCGAGGGCAGGGCCGCGCGCCACGCGCTGGCGGACCGCCTGCTGCGCGAGGGCCTGCGCGGATACGCCGACGAGGTGCTGGAGAAGATGGTCGCCCCGTACGCGGACCCGGAGGTCAAGGCCCATGTCCACCGCATGATGACGGCAACCCGTCCGGAGGGCGCCGCGGCGGCCCTGCGTGCCCGCGCCGAACGCCCCGACTACCGTGAGACGCTCGCCCGCGCCACGGTCCCCTCCCTGGTCGTCGTGGGCGCCGACGACACCTACACCCCGGTCTCCGGCGCCGAGTCCCTGCACGCGCTGCTCCCCGGCTCCACCCTGTGTGTCGTCGAGGGCGCGGCCCATCTGCCGAACCTGGAGCGGCCCGAGCGGTTCAACGCGGCCCTGGCGGAGTTCCTGGCCCGCGTCGACAGAAAGGCATGAGGGGGCGTGAGGGAGATGGGCACGGCGGTTCCGTCGTGGGCGGTCACCGGCGACGCGCCGGGCGGGCGGCGGGCGCGGCCCCGACGCCGGCGCCGGGCCGGGGCGTGGTGCGCCGGGCTGCTGTTCGCCGCGGTGAGCGTGGTCGCCGGATGCCGGGTGGCCGGCACCGACGGCATGACGCCGGTGCCGCAGCTGCTCGCCTTCCTTCCGTGGCTGCTGGTGCCGGCCGGCGCCGGGCTGCTGCTGGCGCTGGTCTCCCGCTGGTGGACCGGGATGGCGTGGGGCGTGCTGCTGCTCGGCCTGCTGGCGTGGCACATCGAGCCGTACGGCACGACCGGCGACCCCATCGGCCTTCCCGTGGCCGAGGTGCGGGTGCTGACCTCCAACGTCGAGTTCGGGCAGGGTACCGGCGCGCTGATCGAGGCGGTGCGCCGCGAGAAGCCGGATCTCGTCTTCGTCCAGGAGTGCCCGCCCTCGTGTGACGCGGCGCTGCGCGGCCGCCTCGCGGCGGACTATCCCCACCGCCGGGCCGTCGAGGGCGACGGCTCCCGGGGCAGTGTCATCCTCAGCCGCTTCCCGCTCCGGGCCACCGCCGGCGTCCCCGCCACGATGGGCATGCCCGGCGCCGTCGCCGACGTGCGCGGGCACTCCGTACGGCTCCAGCTCGCCCATCCGATGCCGCCGCTGCCCGGCGGCATCGGTCTGTGGCGCGCGGAGCTGGACGCGGTGCGCGACGCCGTCGCCGCGGACACCCGCACCCCCACCGTGCTGGCGGGCGACTTCAACGCCACCCAGGACCACGCCGCCTTCCGCCGCATCCTGGACACCGGGCTGCGCGACGCCGCCCGCCTGGCCGGCTCCGACCGGGCGCCCACCTGGCCGTCGCCCACCACGCCGGGGTTCGGCGCGCAGATCGATCACGTGCTGGTGTCGGAGGACTTCACCGTCCGCGACGCCCGCTTCCTCGATATCGCGGGCTCCGATCACCGGGCGGTGGTGGCGGGCCTCACGCTGCACGGGCGGGGCTGACCCGGAATCCGTACGACGGCGGCGGCGCGCCGCTCCGGGCCGGTGGGACCGGGGAGCGGCGCGCCGCCGTGGCACGCGGGTGACCGCCGGGGTCAGACGCCGATGTCGCGCCCGTCCGCGCGCCACACGGCCACGACCGCCGGGCGGACGAGGGAGCCGGGCCCGTCGGGCCAGGTGCTGGCGGGCTTGTCCACCGAGGCTCCGTCGACCTCGCCCGGGTGCTGCACGGCGACCAGGACGCGCCGGTCCTGGACGACCGGACCGCAGGTCTCCGCGCCCGTCGGGACGGTGAGGAACTGCTTCAGCTCACCGCGCCGGTCGCCCTTGACGGCGACGCCGAAGAGACCGTCGTGGCTGCCGAGGGCGTTGCCGTCGGTGGACAGCCACAGGTTGCCGTGCGGGTCGAAGGCGACGTTGTCCGGGCAGGAGATCGGGCTGACCGCGTCCTTCGGGAAGCCGGCGAAGTACGTCGCCGGGTCCTCCGGGTCGCCCGCGACGAGGAACAGCGACCAGGCGAACGACGTGCTCTCCGGCCGGTTCCACCGCTCGGTCAGCTCCAGGACGTGCCCGTGCTTGTTGCCGGGGCGCGGGTTGGCCTCGTCGGGGCCCGCGTAACCGGCCTTGCCGCGGTTGGAGTTGTTGGTGAGGGCGACGTACACCTTGCCGGTGACCGGGGAGGGCTCGATGTCCTCGGGGCGGTCCATCTTCGTCGCGCCGACCTTGTCACCGGCCAGCCGCGTGAAGACGCACACCTCCTCGGCGGTCATGCCCGGTACGTGCGAGACGGCTCCGTCGGCGGTGGCGGTCACCAGCGGGATCCACTGCCCGCCGCCGTCGAACTCGCCGTCGGCCGGCAGCGTGCCCGTGCCGTCGATCTCGATGGCCGGGGAGTCACCGGTGAGCTTGGCGACGTACAGCGTCCCCTCGTCCAGCAGCGACAGGTTGTGCTCGCGCACCGCCCGGGAGGTGCCCTTCCTCATCCGCTTGCTGCCGACGAACTTGTAGAAGTAGTCGAACCGCTCGTCGTCACCGGAGTAGACGACCGGGCGCCCGTCGTGGGTGAGCCGCACGGTCGCGGCCTCGTGCTTGAACCGGCCGAGGGCGGTGTGCTTGCGCGGCGTGGAGTGCGGGTCGTACGGGTCGAGCTCGACGACGTACCCGAACCGGTGCACCTCGTTCGGCTCCCGCGCGACGTCGAACCGCTTGTCGAACCGCTCCCACTTGCGCTCGGTGGCGCCGGTGCCGATCCCGTACCGCTTGTCCGTCGCCCGGCCGCCGTTGGCGAAGTACTGGTTGAAGTTCTCCTCGCCGTGCAGCGTCGTGCCCCACGGGGTGGTGCCGCCGGAGCAGTTGTTGAGCGTGCCGAGCACCTTGGTGCCGGTGCGGTCGGCGGAGGTCTTCACCAGGTCGGACCCGGCGGCGGGCCCGGTGAGCCGGAACTCGGTGGTGGCGGTGACCCGCCGGTTGAGGTGGTGCCGGGTGACGGGCGTCAGCTTGCCGGTCCGGCGGTCCTCCTCCACGACCACGGCGGACAGCCCGTGCGCGGCCCAGGCGATCTCCACCTGCTCGCGGGTCGGGTTGTCGGGGTCGTACCCGCGGAACATGAGCACCTCGTCGGTGTACTCGTGGTTGGCGACGAGGAGCTGCCGGCCCCGCTCGCCGGGCAGCGGCAGCAGCGCGAGGAAGTCGTTGTTGTAACCGAACTGCCCGGCCTGCGCCTCCGCGGTCTGCTTCTCCGGGTCGAACGCGGGCGCCCCGCGCAGAATGGGCTCGCCCCAGCGGATGACGACGTTCTGGCGGTAGCCCTCCGGTACGACCACGGCGTCCCGCGTGTTGGGCGCCACCGGCGTGAACCGCAGTCCGCGCGCGCCCTTCTGCTTTCCACGCGCCGCGGCCCGCGCCGCCGGGGCGGCGTTCGCCTCGGGCGCCCCCGCAAGGGTGACCGTCCCGGCGCCCGCCGCGGCGACGGTGACGACGGCGGCGGCCCGCATCATCGAACGGCGGCTGAGCGCACCGGCGATGACATCGCCGACGTACTCGTTGGAGCTGGTGTTGGGCACCTCGTGGAAGCAGGCGTCACCACACCGGAAACGACAGGTCATGGCGGACCGTCCACCGGGATGCGACCCGGACGGCGTTCCGATCAGCGGCAGCAGCTTGCGCACGGTTGTTCTCCCCTGGGATGCCCTGAGATGCCCTTGGTGTCAGCGCGACCGTATGAGCACGTACGTGCGGGAAACGGGCGCCGGGATGAACAACGAGTGAACCCCCGACATCCGGAAGGAAGGCCGGGACCCGGCTTGACGAGTCCGGGTTTTCGTGGCAGACGGTGCCGGGGATAAGAAACCGGGGCCGCTAACCTTACGTGTCCGTCCTGGCCAGGGATTGACGGGCTTCACCTCATGCGAAGGGTTGCGCACATGGGCATTCTCACTCTCCTGCGGAACGCGTTCGGCCGGTCACGCAAAGCGAAGACGGCACCGGCGGAGGGTGCGGCGCCGCAGCCGCCCGCACGGACCGCGCCCGAGCCGGCCCCGGAGACGGCCCCCGAGACGACCGCCGAGGCGCCCCCCGCCCCCGAACCGAAGCTCCCCTCCCAGTCCGCACCCCGGACCACCACCGCCACCCCCGCGCCCGCCCCGCAGGTCCCCGAACCCCGCCCGTCCGGCGCAGGCGAACACGAACTCGTCACCGCCGCCTTCGACAAGGTCACGGTGCCGAAGCCGACCCGGGCACCGGACCAGAAGGACGACGCGACGACCGAGGCGGAGACCGGGGCCCTGGGGGCTCCGGGGGTGGCGGAGCCCGAGCCCGAAGCCAAGGCCGAGGCCCGGACCGAGACAGAACCCGAGCGCGAGGCCCGGACCGAGACAGAACCCGAGCGCGAGGCCCGGACCGAGACAGAACCCAAGCCCGAGCCCGAGCCCCAGCCCGAAACCAAGATCGAGCCCGAGCCCGAGACCGGCACCGAGGCCGAGCCCGAAACCAAGACCGAGACCGAGCCCGAGACCGGCACCGAGGCCGAGCCCGAAACCAAGACCGAGACCGAGACAGAACCCGAGACCGGCACCGAGGCCAAGCAGACGGTGCGGGAACCGCAACCCCAGCCCGCCCCCTCCCCGAAGCCCGCTCCGGCTCCCGAGCCCGCCGCGGCCCCCGAGCCCGCTACCGCCGAAACGGCAGACCCGGGACCGGCCGAAACGGCGCCGGCCCAAACGGCGCCGGCCGAGGCAGAGTCGGCCGAGGCGGAACCGGCCGAGGCGGAACCGGCCGCCGCGGACGAGGCCAAGGCCGGCAAGCCCGCCGTCTCCGCCGCGCGCGTCCGCTCCCGCGCCCCCCACCTCTCCGCCGCGTACAAGGCCGCCGGCGCCGCCCTCAGGAAGTACGGCCTCACCGGCGCCCGTGCCAAGGTGTACCTGGTCCTGGACCGCTCCGCCTCCATGCGCCCGTACTACAAGGACGGCTCCGCCCAGGCGCTGGCCGAGCAGACCCTCGCCCTCGCCGCGCACCTCGACCCCGAGGCCACGGTCCCCGTCGTGTTCTTCTCGACCGAACTGGACGGCACCGGCGAGCTCACCCTCACCGAGCACGAGAACAAGATCGACGAGCTGCACGGCGCCCTCGGCCGCATGGGCCGTACCAGCTACCACGCGGCCGTCGCGGAGGTCGTCGCCGCGCACGGGAAGTCCGCCCCCGGCACCCCCGCCCTGGTGGTCTTCCAGACGGACGGCGCGCCCGACGCGAAGACGCCCGCGACCCGGGCCCTGGAGGACGCCGCGGCGCACCACCCCGCCGTCTTCTTCTCCTTCGTCGCCTTCGGCGATCCGGAGAACAAGGCGTTCGACTACCTCCGCAAGCTGCGCACGGGCAACGCCTCCCACTTCCTCGCCGGCGAGGAACCCCGCGAGCTGACGGACAAGGAGCTGTACGAGGGCATCCTCGCGTCCTGGCGCCCGTGATCACGCGCGGCCGGGGGGCGGACGGGGACCGGCGCCGCGTCCACCCCCCGAAACGCGTGTGAGTCGATCCTGCCGGGACCAGTAGGATTTCGACCATGGCGGCCACTGGATCCGAGAAGCAGGGTGGCAAGGCGTTCTACGTCAGCACCCCCATTTACTACGTCAACGACGCTCCTCACCTGGGCCACGCCTACACGACCGTCGCAGGGGACGTGCTCACGCGCTGGCACCGTCAGCGCGGCGAGAAGGTGTGGTACCTCACCGGCACGGACGAGCACGGTCAGAAGATCATGCGCACCGCGGAGGCGAACGGCGTCAGCCCGCAGGAGTGGGCCGACAAGCTCGTCACCGAAGCGTGGAAGCCTCTCTGGGAGCACCTGGAGATCGCGAACGACGACTTCATCCGCACCACGCAGCAGCGGCACACCGTCCGCGTCCAGGAGTTCGTGCAGGACCTGTACGACAAGGGCGAGATCTACAAGGGCGGCTACGAGGGCCCGTACTGCGTGGGCTGCGAGGAGTACAAGCTCCCCGGCGAGCTGCTCGACGGCGAGGGCGAGTACGCGGGCCAGAAGCTGTGCCCGATCCACAAGAAGCCGGTGGAGATCCTCAGCGAGGAGAACTACTTCTTCAAGCTGAGCGCGTACGGCGAGAAGCTCCTCGCGCACTACGCGGCCAACCCGGACTTCATCCAGCCCGAGTCCGCGCGCAACGAGGTCGTGAACTTCGTCCGCCAGGGCCTCCAGGACCTCTCCATCTCCCGCTCGACCTTCGACTGGGGCATCCCGATCCCCTGGGACGAGAAGCACGTCATCTACGTGTGGGTCGACGCGCTGCTGAACTACGCCACCGCGGTCGGCTACAACGAGAACCAGGAGAAGTTCGAGGCCACCTTCCCGGCCGACGTCCACCTGGTCGGCAAGGACATCCTCCGCTTCCACGCCGTGATCTGGCCCGCCATGCTGATGGCGCAGGGCCTGCCGCTGCCCGGCAAGGTCGCGGCCAACGGCTGGCTGATGGTCGGCGGCGAGAAGATGTCGAAGTCGAACCTGACCGGCATCAAGCCGCAGGACCTGACCTCGCACTTCGGCGTGGACGCCTACCGCTGGTACTTCCTGCGCGCGATCGCCTTCGGCCAGGACGGCTCCTTCTCCTGGGAGGACTTCTCCGCCCGGTACACCTCCGAGCTGGCCAACGACTACGGCAACCTCGCCTCGCGCGTCGCCGCGATGGTCGGCAAGTACTTCGGCGGCACGCTGCCGGAGGCGACGGCGGTGGGCGAGGCCGAGAAGGCGATCCACGCCGGACTCGCCAAGGCCGTCGCGGAGGCCGACCGGAAGATCGGCGAGAAGCTGGACTTCCAGGGCGGCATCCTCGCCGTCTTCGACTTCATCAAGCAGGTCAACGGCTACATCACGGAGCAGGAGCCGTGGAAGGTGGCCAAGGACGACTCACCGGAGGGCAAGGCCCGCCTGGCGACGATCCTCTACACCGCCGCGGAGTCGCTCCGGGCGGTGGCGGTCCTGCTGAACCCGGTCATGCCGGAGACGAGCCAGAAGCTCTGGGACTCGCTGGGCGCCGAGGCTTCCCTCGGCGGCCTCGCGGACCAGAGGGTCCAGGAGGCCGCGGACTGGGGCCGGCTGCCGGCCGGCTCGACGGTCACCAAGGGCGCCGTGCTCTTCCCGCGTCTCGAGGAGAAGCCGAGCGCGTAACACGCTCGCTACAGCGCAGGGCCCGGGAGAAGGAGATCTTCTCCCGGGCCCTGCGCTTTGCGATGATCACCAGCGGGCGGCCGTCCGGCCGCCGACGCTCGAGTGGGGGGACCGCACCATGGCACTGTTCGGCAACGCGCACACCGTCGACCCGGCCCAGGCCCAGCGGGACTACGCCCGTCTGCTGGGACACGGCGAGCAGGTGCACGCCGCCTACCTGCTGATCCGGGACACCATCCTGTTCACCGACCGCCGTCTGATCCTGGTCGACAAGCAGGGCATCACCGGCAAGAAGACGGAATACCACTCCATCCCGTACCGGAGCATCACCCACTTCTCCGTGGAGACCGCGGGCACCTTCGACCTCGACGCCGAACTGAAGATCTGGATCTCCGGCAACCCGACCCCCCTCCAGAAGACCTTCACCAAGGGCGTCGACATCTACGAGGTCCAGGGCCTCCTGACCCAGTACGTCGCCCGATAGCCCACCCGGCCACCGGGCGCCGGCCCGGGCGAGACCAGCCCGGGGGGCACCCGCACCCCGGCCGGAGACAGGTGGAAGGGAATCGTGTCGTCTGTCGTCACCTGTTTCCCCGGGCGGGGAACGCTCATCGAGACGGCCTGCCTCGAAGGCGAGGCGAAGGGAGCGGCGCGCGGAGAGGCTCTGGGCGAGGCGCGAGCCGTCCTGCGGGTGCCGGAGACGCGCGGCATCCCCGTCTCCGACGCCGTCCGCGAGCGCATCACCTCCTGCACCGGTCTCGCCCGCCTCGACGACTGGCTCGGCCGGGCCGTGACCGTCGCGACAGCGGAGGAGCTGTTCACCGGCGAAACCGAGGGGAGCCCGGGCAGCCGGGGAAGCCGAAGGCACCGAAGGGGTCGAGGGCGGGGAGCCGGAGCGCGCCGGCGGCTGAGAGCGGGCGGCATACGGCAGGGGCCCGGCACCGAGATCGCTCCGGTGCCGGGCCCGCTGTCCTTGCCTTGCCCTTGTCCCTGCCGTCGAGGGACTACTTCGGCTGCGGCTTGCGCACCGACAGGTGCAGCTCCTTCAGCCGGGACTCCTCCAGCTCGGTCGGCGCGCCCATCATCAGGTCCTGGGCGTTGCCGTTGAGCGGGAAGGCGATCGTCTCGCGGATGTTGGGCTCGTCGGCCAGCAGCATGACGATGCGGTCGACGCCCGGGGCGATGCCGCCGTGCGGCGGGGCGCCGAAGCGGAAGGCGCGCAGCATGCCGGCGAACTCGCGCTCGACGGTCTCGTGGTCGTAGCCCGCGATCTCGAACGCCTTGAGCATGATGTCCGGCTCGTGGTTCCGGATCGCGCCGGAGGACAGCTCCACGCCGTTGCAGACGATGTCGTACTGCCAGGCCAGGATGGACAGCGGGTCCTGGGTCTCCAGGGCCTCCATGCCGCCCTGCGGCATCGAGAACGGGTTGTGCGAGAAGTCGATCTTGCCGGTCTCCTCGTCCTTCTCGTACATCGGGAAGTCGACGATCCAGCAGAAGCGGAAGACGTTCTCCTCGAAGTGACCGGCGCGCCGGGCGGCCTCGACCCGCACCGCGCCCATGATCTTGGAGACCTCGTCGAACTCGCCCGCGCCGAAGAAGACCGCGTGGCCGGCGGCCAGCGACAGGCGCTTGGTGAGCTCGGCGACGTTGTCCTCGGTGAGGAACTTGGCGATCGGGCCGGTGAGGGTGCCGTCCTCGCCGACGCGCACCCAGGCCAGGCCCTTGGCGCCCTGCGAGACGGCGTAGTCACCGAGCTGGTCGAAGAACTTGCGGGGCTGGGCGGCGACGTCCGGCACCGGCAGCGCGCGCACGTGCTTGCCGGCGAAGGCCTTGAACTCCGAGCCCTCGAAGATGTCGGTGATGTCGACGAGCTCCAGCTTGGCGCGCAGGTCCGGCTTGTCGGAGCCGTACTTCAGCATCGCCTCGCGGAACGGGATCCGCGGGAAGGGGGAGGTGACCTCCCGGCCGCCGCCGAACTCGGTGAACAGCTCGGTCATGAGCTTCTCGATCGGCTGGAAGACGTCCTCCTGCTCGACGAAGCTCATCTCGACGTCGAGCTGGTAGAACTCGCCCGGCGAGCGGTCGGCGCGGGCGTCCTCGTCGCGGAAGCAGGGCGCGATCTGGAAGTAGCGGTCGAAGCCGGAGATCATCAGCAGCTGCTTGAACTGCTGCGGGGCCTGCGGGAGGGCGTAGAACCTGCCCGGGTGCAGGCGAGAGGGGACCACGAAGTCACGCGCGCCCTCCGGGGAGGTCGCGGTGAGGATCGGCGTGGCCATCTCGTTGAAGCCCAGCGCCGTCATCTTCTGGCGGATCGCGCCGATGACCGCCGTACGCAGCATGATGTTGCGGTGCATGCGCTCGCGGCGCAGGTCCAGGAAGCGGTACTCCAGGCGCCGCTCCTCGTTGACCCCGTCCTCGGTGTTGATGGTGAAGGGGAGCGGGGCGGCGGCGCCGAGCAGCTCGACCTCGCCGACCTCGACCTCGATCTCGCCGGTCGGCAGGTCGGGGTTCACGTTCTCGGTTCCACGTGAAACAACCCGGCCGTCGACACGGACGGTCGACTCCTTGGAGAGCTTGTCGAGCGCCTCGTACGCGGGGGTGCCCGGACGGGCGACGAGCTGCGTGATGCCGTAGTGGTCGCGCAGATCGATGAAGAGGATGCCGCCCAGGTCGCGCCGATTGTGCAGCCAGCCACTCAGCCGGACGTCGGTGCCGACGTCAGAGGCGCGGAGCTCGCCGCAGGTGTGGGACCTGTACCGATGCATCGTCGTTCATCCAGTCTTCGCGGATTCGGGAATCTCCGGGGCCCGGTGCCCGGACTTCCCCAGGGTACCGGCCGCCCCACGGTCGGCTCTCCTCCCTTTCGCCTCCCGTTCCGCCGGAGCACGGCTGCGTGGCGGCACGGCCGGGGCCGTACACCGGCCGTGCTCAGGCCGCGCACCGGTACGCGAGCGGTGGCAGCGTGCGAAGACCTCTTCTTAAAGTGGGGCAATGCGCACTGGTGAGCCCCTGCCCGCCGTGGGGGACGTCCTCGCCGCCCTGGCCACCGGGCTGTGGCACTGCGACACCGCGGCCGGGCTGGTGACGGTCGACGCCGAGGCGGCCCGGCTGCTCGGGCTGCCCGCCCGGCAGGGGACCGTCACGGAGGCCCAGGTCCGCGCCCGGCTCCATCCGGGTGACTGGACCGAGATCACCGGCGTGGTGCAGCTCGCCGCGGCCGAGGGCACCGTCGCCGAGGTGCGCCTGAGGGTGATGGACAAGCGGGGCCGGGTGGTGCGCGTCGTACGCAGCCGCTCCCTGCCGTCCTTCGACCCCGAACGCAAGGCGTATGAACTCGTCGGCACCCTCCAGGAGGTCACCGATCCGCCGCCGGGCACGGCCGCCGGGAGCGGAGGCGCGGTCACCGGCGACTGGCGCCGCTCGCGGGAGGCGTTCCTGCTGGACGCGGGGAGGGCGCTGGCGCAGGCGCGGTCCACGCAGGAGGTGCTGCGGGTCGTGGCCAACCTGGCGATGCCGGGTTTCTCGCCGGACGGGCTCGCGGTGTTCGGCGTGGAGGGCGACCGGCTGACGGTCATCGGGCACCACGGGCAGCGGCCGGGGGACGAGAACCCGTTCGCCCAGATGTCCCTGGAGACGGACTATCCGGCGGCCGAGGTGGTCCGCACCGGCCGGGCCGTCTATCTCTCCTCCCCGGAGGAGTACCGGGCCCGCTACCCGCTCACCTGGCCGCTCGCCCAGCGCTTCGGCCGCAGCTCGTGGGCGTTCATGCCGCTGACCGTGGCGGGCCGCACGATGGGCGCCTGGATGGCCGGTTTCGCGCATCCGGTGGCGTTCACCCCGGACGAGCGGTCGGTGCTGGCCACGGTCGCCCGGATGCTGGCGCAGGCCCTGTCGCAGGCCGGTGCCGCCGAGACCCAGCGGGAGCTGACCGACGGGCTCCAGCGGTCGATGCTGCCGGTGCTGGGCCCGCGGATTCCGGGCATGGGCGTCGCCGCCCGCTATGTGCCCACCGGGGGCGGACTCCAGGTCGGCGGCGACTGGTACGACGTGATCGCGCTGCCGCAGGGACGCTTCGCGCTGGTCATCGGCGATGTGCAGGGGCACGACGTCCGGGCGGCCGGCCTGATGGGGCAGCTGCGCATCGCCCTGCGCGCCTACGCCTCCGAGGGGCACCGTCCCGACGCGGTCCTCGCCCGCGCCTCCCGCTTCTTCCACGACCTCGCCGACAACCCCGACGACCCCGGCGACCTGCGCTTCGCGACCTGCCTGTACGCCGAGGTCGACCCGGCGACCGGGACGGTGGAGACCGCCCGCGCCGGTCATCTGGACCCGGTGGTGCGCATGGCGGACGGGACCGCGATGCTGCGGGCCACGGCCGGAGGGCTCCCCCTCGGCATCGACCCGGACTGCGACTACCCGACCACGCGGCTCGCGCTGGAACCCGGCGAGACGCTGCTGCTGTGCACGGACGGCCTGGTCGAGACCGGCGGCCACGACCTGTACACCGGCTGGCTGCGCATCCGGCGGATCCTGGAGGGAAGCGACGGCGACCTGGAGGGGCTGGCCGACACGCTGGTGCAGGCCGTGCTCGGGCCGTCCTCCCACCACACCACCGGCCCGCTGCCCGACCGGCGGGAGGACGACATCGCCCTGGTGCTGCTGCGCCGCGATCCGGAGACCGGCGGTGCCGCACGCCGGCCGGTGCGCCGCACCATGCTCACCATCGCCCAGGCCGAGCCCGAGCGGATCGGCACCGCCCGCCGGCATCTGCGCGACCTGCTGCACGACTGGCCCAGCGAGGAGCAGACCGACGCGGCGGTGCTGCTGCTGTCCGAGACGCTGACCAACGTGCTCGTCCACACCGACGCCGACGCGCTGCTGGTGGCGGAGGTGACCGGGGCGCCGGGCGAGCGGCGGATCCGCGTCGAGGTCTTCGACAACGGCGACGACCTGCCGCACAAGCGCCGGCCGGGGGAGATGGCGTCCTCCGGGCGCGGCCTGATGCTGATCGAGCTGCTCGCGGACGAGTGGGGCGTCGCCCCGCGCGGGGAGGGCAAGAGCATCTGGTTCGAGATCTACGAGCGCGGAGCCGGGGACTCCGGGGACCCGGACGGTCCGGGGGCCCCGGGGGGCGGATGCGCCGCCGCGTAGCGGTCCCGCAGCTCGTGGGCGACGCCGAAGGCGGCGGCCGTCAGCGGCACCGCGAGCAGCATGCCGACGATCCCGGCCACCGACGCCCCGCCGGTGATCGTCACCATGACCACCGCCGGATGCATCTGCACCGTCCGGCTCTGGATCAGCGGCTGGAGCACGTGTCCCTCCAGCACCTGCACGGCCAGCACCACCCCGAGCGCCCACAGCGCGATGACGAAGCCCCGGTCGGCGAGGGCGACCAGCACCGCCACCGCCCCGGAGATGAAGGCGCCGAGGTAGGGGATGTAGGCGCCGACGAAGACCAGCGCGCCCAGGCCGGCGGCGCCCGGCACGTCGAGGACGAGCAGGCCGACGGTGATGCAGAGGGCGTCGATCAGGGCGATGAACGTGGTCCCGCGCATGAAG
Source organism: Streptomyces sp. NPDC052020 (assembly GCF_040680575.1). NCBI lineage: Bacteria > Bacillati > Actinomycetota > Actinomycetes > Kitasatosporales > Streptomycetaceae > Streptomyces > Streptomyces sp. NPDC052020. The sequence goes on along the minus strand of NZ_JBFAWY010000005.1, from coordinate 154,290 downwards.
CCCTCGACGGCCTCGAAGGCACGCCGGGCCATCGCCTCGGCGGTGTCTCCCCCGCCGCGCGGGACCAGCGAGCGCAGGGCGCCGACGGCCCGGCCGGAGTCCCGCAGGAAGAAGAAGACGAGCAGCAGGGCGAGGACGGCCATGGCGATGATCTCGCCCACCACGCTGACCCCGCTGATCACCCCGGAGGCGGCCGTCCCGCCGAACTTCGACAACAGCTCGCGCGCGTTGGCGGCGAGGTCGTCCAGCGAGGTCCCGGCCGCGCCGAAGTGCCGGGCGAGGTCCTGGGCGGCGGCGCGGAGCGAGGCGACGATCTGGTCGCCGGTGTCGATGAGCGCGGCCACCACGATGTACACGGCCCCGCCCACCACGGCGACGACGGCGGCACAGGTGAGCCCGGCCGCCAGCGACCGCTGCACCCCGGACCGCACCAGCCACCGGTACACCGGGCCGAGCAGGGCCGAGCCGAGCAGCGCGAGCAGCACGGGCACCACCGCCGTGCGGAACTCCACGCACAGCCGGATCCCGACGTAGACCACGCCGCTGACGAGCAGTACGACGGCACACCAGGCGGCGAGCCGGCGTACGGGATCGGGAAGCGGCGGTGTGGGGGCGGGCACGCCTCCAGCGGATCACGCGCCGGGCGGGCTGTCCCGCGCGGACGGCCCGCCCGGGTGACACCTCATCAGCCGGACGTGCCGTCCGGGTGACGCGGCGTCAGCCCGGCCGTCCGCGTGACATGCCGCCAGCCGCTCAGGCCCCCGGCCCGCTCGCCGACATGCCGTGCACCGCCGGGACGGTGCCCAGCCGGCCCTTCTGGAAGTCCTCGAAGGCCTGCATGAGCTCGTCCTTGGTGTTCATCACGAACGGGCCGTAGTGGGCCATCGGCTCGCGGATCGGCCGGCCGCCGAGGAGGACGACCTCCAGGTCGGGGGTACGGGACTCCTGCTTGTCGTCGGCGCGGACGGTGAGCGAGGAGCCGGCGCCGAAGACGGCGGTCTGGCCGAGGCGGACCGGGCGTCGCTCGGCGCCGACGCTGCCGCGCCCGGCCAGCACGTACGCCAGGCCGTTGAACTCCTCCCGCCAGGGCAGGGTGACCTCCGCGCCCGGCGCCAGCGTGGCGTGGATCATCGTGATCGGCGTGTGGGTGACGCCGGGGCCGGTGTGGCCGTCCAGCTCACCGGCGATGACGCGCAGCAGCGCGCCGCCGTCGGGCGAGGTCAGCAGCTGGACCTGGCCGCCGCGGATGTCCTGGTAGCGCGGGGCCATCATCTTGTCCTTGGCCGGCAGGTTCACCCACAGCTGGAGGCCGTGGAAGAGGCCGCCGGACATCACCAGCGCCTCCGGCGGGGCCTCGATGTGCAGCAGGCCGCTGCCCGCGGTCATCCACTGGGTGTCGCCGTTGGTGATGGAGCCGCCGCCGCCGTGGCTGTCCTGGTGGTCGAAGGCGCCGTCGATGATGTAGGTGACGGTCTCGAAGCCGCGGTGGGGGTGCCAGGGGGTGCCCTTGGGCTCTCCGGGCGCGTACTCCACCTCACCCATCTGGTCCATCATGATGAACGGGTCGAGGTGGCGGTAGTTGATCCCCGCGAACGCCCGGCGCACCGGGAATCCCTCGCCCTCGAAACCGCTGGGCGCGGTCGTGACGGTGAGCACGGGGCGTGCCACGGCGTCGGCGGGGGCGGTCACACGGGGCAGCGTCAACGGGTTCTCGACGGTCACGGCAGGCATGTCGGTACCTCCTCAGGCACGGCCTACTTTAGTTGAGTATTGAACTTCCTGCCACCCCCAACGGAAAAGGCCCGGGGGAGATTCCCCCGGGCCCGCGGCGACGCGCCGGCGACGGCTAGCCGTACATCCGCCGCATGGCGAAGTCCACCATCTCCTCCACCGCCTTGGCGTCGAAGACGATCCGGTGCTCTCCCTCCATGTCCAGCACGAAGCCGTAGCCGGTCGGCAGCAGGTCGAGCACCTCCGCACCGGTGATCACGAAGTACTTGGACTCCTTGCCCGCGTACCGCCGCAGCTCCTTGAGCGTGGTGAACATCGGGATCACCGGCTGCTGGGTGTTGTGCAGGGCGAGGAAACCGGGGTTGTCGCCGCGCGGGCAGTAGACCTTCGACGTCGCGAAGATCTGCTGGAAGTCCTCGGCGGTCATCTGCCCGGTGGTGAAGGCGCGCACCGCGTCCGCGAGCGACGGCGGGGACGGCTCGGGGTACAGCGGCGGCTGCTGCCCGTACCCGCCGTTCATCGGCTGCTGCGGCGGGGCGTACTGCTGCTGCTGAGGACCCGCGGTCTGGTCGTAGCCGTACATGCCGCAAAGAGTAACGAGTCACAGATGACCCGATCGGGGTTGCTTCTTATTACCGACGGGTAGCATCATCGTAGCTACTAGCTGGTACGTGAAACCGAGCGCGAGGAGTCAGTGCCTCGCCGATCTCTCTACGGAGCCGTCGCCATGGGGCACTACAAGCCGAACCTCCGGGACATCGAGTTCAACCTCTTCGAGGTGCTCGGCCGCGACAAGCTGTACGGCACCGGCCCGTTCGCGGAGATGGACGTCGATACCGCCAAGAGCATCCTGGAGGAGCTCGCCCGCCTGTCGGAGAACGAGCTGGCGGAGTCCTTCGCCGACGCCGACCGCAACCCGCCGGTCTTCGACCCGGAGACGAACACCGCGCCGGTCCCGGCGTCCTTCAAGAAGAGCTACCAGGCCTTCATGGACTCCGAGTACTGGCGGCTCGGCCTGCCCGAGGAGATCGGCGGCACCACCTCGCCGCGCTCCCTGATCTGGGCCTACGCGGAGCTGATCCTGGGCGCCAACCCGGCCGTGTGGATGTACTCCTCCGGCCCGGCCTTCGCGGGCATCCTCTTCGACGAGGGCAACGAGGTCCAGAAGCACATCGCCAAGATCGCCGTCGAGCGGCAGTGGGGCTCCACGATGGTGCTCACCGAGCCCGACGCCGGCTCGGACGTCGGCGCCGGCCGCGCCAAGGCCGTGCGGCAGGAGGACGGCTCCTGGCACATCGAGGGCGTGAAGCGCTTCATCACCTCCGGCGAGCACGACATGTCGGAGAACATCCTCCACTACGTCCTCGCCCGCCCCGAGGGCGCCGGCCCCGGCACCAAGGGCCTGTCCCTCTTCCTCGTCCCGAAGTACCTCTTCGACTTCGAGACCGGCGAGCTGGGCGAGCGCAACGGCGTCTACGCCACCAACGTCGAGCACAAGATGGGCCTGAAGGTCTCCAACACCTGCGAGATGACCTTCGGCGACCGGCACCCCGCCAAGGGCTGGCTGATCGGCGACAAGCACGACGGCATCCGCCAGATGTTCCGCATCATCGAGTTCGCCCGGATGATGGTCGGCACGAAGGCGATCTCCACGCTGTCGACGGGCTACCTCAACGCGCTGGAGTACGCCAAGGAGCGCGTCCAGGGCCCGGACCTGGCCAACTTCATGGACAAGACCGCGCCCAAGGTCACCATCACCCACCACCCCGACGTGCGCCGCTCGCTGATGACGCAGAAGGCGTACGCGGAGGGCATGCGCGCGCTGGTGATGTACACCGCCTCCATCCAGGACGAGATCCAGGTCAAGGAGGCGAACGGCGAGGACGCCTCCGCCGAGCACGCCCTGAACGACCTGCTCCTGCCGATCGTGAAGGGCTACGGCTCGGAGAAGGCGTACGAGCAGCTCGCCCAGTCGCTCCAGACCTTCGGCGGCTCCGGCTTCCTCCAGGAGTACCCGGTCGAGCAGTACATCCGCGACTCCAAGATCGACACCCTGTACGAGGGCACCACCGCGATCCAGGGCCAGGACTACTTCTTCCGGAAGATCGTCCGCAACCAGGGCGCCGCGCTGAACTCCCTCGCCGAGGACATCAAGAAGTTCCTCGCCCTGGGCACCGGCGGCGAGGAGCTGGCCGGCGCCCGCGAGCACCTCGCCAAGGCCGCCGTGGAGCTGGAGGCCATCGTCGGCCTGATGCTCACCGACCTCGCGGCCACCGAGAAGGACGTCAAGAACATCTACAAGGTGGGGCTCAACACCACCCGCCTGCTGATGGCCTCCGGTGACGTGATCGTCGGCTACCTGCTGCTCAAGGGCGCCGCGATCGCCGCCGAGAAGCTGCCCACGGCGTCCGCCAAGGACAAGGCGTTCTACACCGGCAAGATCGCCGCGGCGAGGTTCTTCGCCGCGAACGTCCTGCCGGGCGTCACCTGCGCCCGCAAGGTGGCCGAGGGCGTCGGCCTGGACATCATGGAGCTGGACGAGGCCGCGTTCTAGGCCGGAGTCCTCTCCCGTCCCTGTACGAGGGTCCGTTCCCGTCCTGCCGGGAGCGGGCCCTCGCCCGTCGTTAAGGTGAACCCATGAGCGCACCCTCCCGCTTCCACCACCCCCACACCGACGACCTCATGGCCTTCCTGGCGGCGAGCCCGACGCCGTACCACGCCGTGGCGAACGCCGCCGAGCGCCTGGAGAAGGCGGGCTTCCGGCAGGTCGCGGAGACGGACGCCTGGGACGGGACCAGCGGCGGCAAGTACGTGCTGCGCGGCGGCGCGATCGTGGCCTGGTACGTCCCCGAGGGCTCGGCTCCCCACACCCCCTTCCGGATCGTCGGCGCGCACACCGACTCCCCCAACCTGCGCGTCAAGCCGCTGCCCGACAGCGGGGCGCACGGCTGGCGCCAGGTCGCCGTGGAGATCTACGGCGGGCCGCTGATGAACTCCTGGCTCGACCGGGACCTGGGCCTGGCCGGCCGCCTCACCCTGCGGGACGGCTCGGCGCGGCTGGTCGACGTCGGGCGCCCGCTGCTGCGCGTCCCGCAGCTCGCCATCCACCTGGACCGCAGCGTCTCCACCGAGGGCCTGAAGCTGGACAAGCAACGGCACCTCCAGCCCGTGTGGGGCCTGGGCGACGACGTCCGCGACGGCGACCTCATCGCCTTCCTGGCGGAGACGGCCGGCCTCGCCTCCGGCGAGGTCACCGGCTGGGACCTGATGACGTACCCCGTGGAGGCCCCGGCCTACCTGGGCCGCGACCGGGAGCTGGTGGCGGGCCCGCGCATGGACAACCTGCTGTCCGTGCACGCCGGTACGGCCGCCCTGGCCGCCGTCGCCGCCTCCGGCGGCGCCCTGCCGTACATCCCCGTGCTGGCCGCCTTCGACCACGAGGAGAACGGCTCCCAGTCGGACACCGGCGCGGACGGCCCGCTGCTCGGCACGGTGCTGGAGCGCTCGGTGTTCGCGCGCGGAGGGTCGTACGAGGACCGGGCACGCGCCTTCGCCGGCACCGTCTGCCTGTCCTCGGACACCGGGCACGCCGTGCACCCGAACTACGCGGAGCGCCACGACCCGACGCACCACCCGCGCGTCAACGGCGGACCCATCCTGAAGGTCAACGTCAACAACCGCTACGCGACCGACGGCTCGGGCCGCGCGGTGTTCGCCGCCGCCTGCGAGAAGGCCGGTGTCCCCTTCCAGTCCTTCGTCTCCCACAACTCCATGCCGTGCGGCACGACGATCGGCCCCATCACCGCCGCCCGGCACGGCATCCGCACGGTCGACATCGGCGTGGCGATCCTGTCGATGCACAGCGCCCGGGAGCTGTGCGGCGCGGACGACCCGTACCTGCTGGCGAACGCGCTGGTGGCGTTCCTGGAAGGCTAGGGCCTTCCCTTGGGATCACGCCGGGCTCGCGCCCGGAACACCCCACGGCTGCATGGGGGTTGACACCCGGGGTACTCGCACGGAACCGGATCGACCGGAAAGCCCGGACCGACCGGACCGACAGGGAGGCGACACTCATGGGCCTCGGCGGGTGCATCATCCTCATCGCCGTGGGAGCCATCCTCACGTTCGCGACCGACTGGGACATGCGGGGCGTCAACCTCGATCTGGTGGGCGTCATCCTCATGATCGTCGGCCTGATCGGCGTCTCGACGTTCAGCAGCATCGCCCGGCGCCGGCGTGTGGTGGTCCCGCCCACCACACCGGTCGTCGACGAGCAGGCGGCCCACCACCACCGCCGCGACGGATACAGCGACGGGTACGGCGTCTGAATCGAACGCCGATTTCGAAAGTCAGGTTTCCGGCGCACGCCGCACTCTACTGAGTTATCAACTCAGTAGAGTGCCGCGTTATGGACTTCACTGTTATCGCCCACGCGGTCGAGGTGGACCACGGGGTCAAGCGCCTTTCCATGCGCTTCATCAAGAAGTACGCGGCGCCGGAACGCCAGCGCCTGAGCGCCGAGCTGTGCGCGGAGATCTCGCAGGAGTTCGAACGGCTGGGCCTGCTCACCCTGCCCCGCCGGTTGCCGACGTCGGAGAACGAGTACGTCTTCGTTCTGGCGAAGGACGGCCCGCTGGGCCAGACGGTGGCGCTCGCCTCGTCCCTCGCCGCACTCGATCAGCTCGGCGAGAACAGGATGCCGTGGCTCTTCGACAATCACCCGGACGCCAAAAAACTTCTGACCTGATTCCCGAACTTTCCACAGCCGACGCGGTCGCGCCCCTAAATGATCTGATCGTATTCGTACAACTTCAATCCGGGCCGATTGATCAGATGAGTCGGCAGAACGCATTCGCTAGATTCGGGACCGCGCGAAGCGAGGCGCCTGCAACGCGCGAGCACCGCCGTTGCAGCGGACGCTCCATCACTTCTCTTTGGTGTGCCATGGAGTAAGCCATGAACGCTTTCGCAGATCATTCCGCCGTCCCCGCCGCCGGCGGCAGGGGCGGGCAATGCTCCGTCATATTCGCGCAGGCGAAGAGCGGTTCCGATTGCGTCCATGTCGGCGCCCCGGAGGCCGAGACGGCCGCGCCCGCCCGGTACGGGTTCCGCGCAGAGCCCCACGCCGGCACCGCGTCGCACGTCCCGCCCGAGGACACCCTTCGCGCACGCGAACTCGCGGTCGGACAGAGCTCGTCGCGGCACTTCCCGTGGGACCGGCTCCCCGCACCGCTGCCCGGCGCCGAGCGCCCCGCCGGCCCCTGACGCTCCCCGCACCGGCCCGCCGGCGCCCCTGCCGGACGCCGCTCCTCCTCTCCGGCGCGCTCCCTCTTCTTCCCCGTCTCCCACCTCCACGAGGACTTCGCCCATGCCCCTTCCCGTCCCCCGCTCCTTCTCGGTGCAGTGGGGTTCCGAGTCCGTCCTGGTGTCGAACGTCGACCCCGGCCTGCCGTCCCCCGCCACGGACGCCGACCTCGCCACGGTGGCGACGGCGGGCCGGAACAACCCCGCCGCCCTGCTGCCCGAGGCCGCCTGGCAGGCCATCGCCCGCGCCACCACCAGCCCCGACGCGGTGGCCGTCCAGCTACGGCCGACGGCGGCCGATCCGACCGGGCTGCTCATGGTGGAGAACGTCGACGGCGCGACGCTGCGCTCGGTCGTCACCCGGGTGCACCTGAGCGAGCTGCTGCCCGGCATCCAGCCCCGTACCGGCATGGAGGTCATGGAGATCCCCGACCCCCAGGTGCAGGGGGTCACGGACGGCGGCCGGCCCTGCGCCAGCGTCCGGTACCGCTACCAGGACCTCGACCACCTGCGGAACCACGTGTGGCAGACCCTGCACGGCACCCTGTCGCTCAACAGCTACGGGCCCTCCATCCTCGCCCGCAAGGTCACCCGCAACCTGATCACCCACCCGGTCGAGATCACCTTCGAGGACGGCACCGAGCCCTTCCACGCCCTGGTGGTCCGGGACGGCATCACCCGGCTCGCCAGCGCCTGGGAGGTGCTCGCCGGCCCCGACGCCGAGGCCGCGGACGTCGCCCAGCTCGCGGTCGACTCGCTCTTCGGCAAGACGGCCGCCGCGTCCGGGCCGGGCGGCGAACCCCTGGAGCGGCGGCTGGCCGCGGGGCGGGAGAAGTGGCGCCGCAGGCTCCGGGAGGAGTTCGCCCGGGAGATCGCCGCGCCGGAACCCGGCCCGCGCGCCGCCCAGATCGCCCAGACCTACGTCGTGCCCGCGCAGATCGCCGTGGGCGCCGAAGGGCACCCGGGCCACCTCCTCGCCGCCGAGGACATCTTCGACGACGCCATCCGCTCCGTACTGGCCTCCGTGCACGTCGAGTTCAAGCAGTGGGACACGGCCGCGCAGAACGTCGAGGTCGCCACGCGCGCCCTGAAGCGGGTGATCCAGCTCGGGGAGTCGCTGGTACCGAGGGACGATCTTCAGACCATCTACGGGCTCGCCGTCGGCCGGATCCCCGTGGAGGAACTGCCCCGCGTCTTCGACGAGGAACCGGCACCCCCCGGCACGGCCCTGTGGCGGGCCGTCTACCTGGTGCACTCCCTGACCCGCCCGGAGCTGCTGGAACCCCTCAAGGACCAGGCCAAGGCGATCAAGGGCGGCAAGCGCATGGGGCTGAAGGGCTTCGCGGAGCTCCTCGGTCCGCTGATCGACCTGCCCTGGCGGGCGTACAAGAAGCACGTCACCAAGCAGGCGCGCAATGCCTGGAACAACGGCGGCGTGCTGACCTCCGACGTGATCCAGGAGTGGGAGCCGCGCCCCACCGACGACTTCACCACCCTCGTGGGGCCCGCGATGGCCGGGGACATCGACGCGCGCTGCACCCTGGCCGTGGCCGGCGGCGTGGCCCTGATCGCCGACAAGCTGCTCACCCGGAACGTCGGGTCCGCCCTGATGGCCGCCAAGGAGAAGGGCGGCGTCCCCTTCCGCGCCGACGTCAACCAGGTGATCGAGGACCTGTCCCAGGAGCACAACGAGGCGGGGCTGTGGACCCTGGCCCTGGCCGCCGAACGGTTCCGCGGCGACTCGCTGCCGGAGAACGCGGTGACCATGCGCCAGCTGGTGCACAAGCAGCGGACCGGCGGCGCGGCCGGGGCCGCGGGCGTGCCGTACGCGCACTTCAAGGTGGACCTCTTGGCCGCGGACCGGATCGAGCGCGACGACGACGGCGTGCCGGTGCTGCTGCACCAGTGGGACGTCGTCTGGGTCTCGAACCCCGAACGCGCGCGCAAGGCCCATCCCCCGAGGCCGGCCCTCCTCCCCCCGCCGCGCCCGGCCTCCGGCGACGGCGCCCCGGGTACGGCCCCGGACGCGGAGGGCGCGGAGGGCACGCGGGGCACGCAGCCGTCCGGTGCGCCGGAAGCGGGCGCGGCCGGCGGGCCGGGCCCCGACCTCCGGCCGGCCAGCCGGCGTGCCGCCGACTACCGGCAGGTGCTGAAGGCGAACGTGACGGCGGCCCGGGACGCTCTGGACCAGCTGCTCCTGCTGGACCCGGAGGTCGGCGGCCACACCCCCGTCGTCCCGCAGAGCACCCTCGACGTCCTCCTCGACCAGCTCGTCAGCCTCCAGGCGGACGTGGAGAACCTGCGCCGGAAGACCGCGCGGGCCGACGACCCGGCCGCGGAACAGGACGCCGACGAGGAAGCGGTCGAGGCCGGCGTCTAGGGTCTTCCGCTCGGAGGTTTCCGCTCGGAAGTCTTCTGCTCGGAAGTCTTCCGCTCGGAAGTCTTCCGGTGCGGTGGTCTTCCGTTCGGAACAGGCCGCCCGGCGCCCCGGTCAGGCGTCGGCGTCCATGCCCGCCAGCACCAGCGGCAGCCGGTCCGCCCCGCCCTCGGTGAGACGGACCGGCACGCCCCAGTCCTGCTGGTGGACGTGGCAGGCCGGGTACTCGTTGGCGGGGTCGTCGTCGCAGGACGCCGCCATCGCGGAGACGTGCAGGACCCCTTCGGGGACGGCGGGGTCGAGTTCCAGGACGCGGGAGAGGTCGGTACCGGCGCCCTCGCCGTTCAGCAGCAGCTCCGGCGGTGTGGCGGAGACCAGCAGCCGGGTCGAGGGGCCGTACCGGGTGTCGAGCTTCTGCCCCGCCGGGGCCTGGAAGATCACGTCCAGCCGGAGCGTGCCGGGGGCCACCTCGGTCGCCGCGCGCTGGGTGCGGTGGGCGACGGCCTCCACCCGCACCGCCTCCTCCGGCAGCCGGAGCCGGGTCAGGCGGTGCCGGGCCGACTCCACCACCACGATGTCGGCACCGTCGAGGACGGCGTCGCTGGGCTCCCGCAGATCCGTGGCCAGGGTGGTGACCTGCCCCGTGTGCGGGTCGTAGCGGCGCAGGGCGTGGTTGTAGGTGTCGCTGACGGCGACCGATCCGTCGGGCAGTGCCGTGACGCCCAGCGGGTGCTGGAGCAGGGCCTGGCCGGCGTCCCCGTCCCGGTGCCCGAAGTCGAACAGCCCGGTGCCCACCGCGGTGTGCACGGCGCCGTCGAGGTCCACCCAGCGCAGCGCGGACGTCTCGGAGTCGGCGAGCCACAGCCGCTCGGGGGTGGCCGCGAGCCCCGACGGCTGCGCGAACCACGCCTCGGCGCCCGGACCGTCGACGAGTCCCTCGTTGGTCGTCCCGGCCGCGACGGCGACGGTCCCGCCGTCCGGGTCGTACGCCCACAGCTGGTGGACGCCGGCCATGGCGATCCACACCCGGCCGTTCCACCAGGCCACGTCCCAGGGCGAGGAGAGGCTGACCTCGCGCCCGGGGCCGGAGGTGGCGTCGCCCTGCATCCACTGGCGGCCGGTCCCGGCCAGGGTGGTGACCTCGCCGGAGGCCGGGTCGAGGCGGCGCAGGGCGTGGTTGACGGTGTCGGCGACGACCACGGAGCCGTCCTCAAGCAGCGCCAGCCCCTGCGGCTCGTTGAAGGCCGCGGTGGCGATGTCGCCGTCCGCGAAGCCGCGCGTCCCGGCGCCGATCCGCCGCACCACGCTCTCCCCGTCCGGCGCGAGCTCCACCAGCTGGTGCCGGGTGGTGTCGCTGACCAGGAAGTTCCCGGACGGCAGCAGCAGGGCCTTGCCCGGGAAGCGCAGGGTCGTCGGCTCCGGCTCCGGCGGCACGTACGGCCCGTCGCCGCGCCGCAGCGTCCCCTTCGCCGCGTGCTCCGCCTCCAGCTCCTCCACCAGCCGCTCGATGGCGTGGGCGTGCCCCTCGCCGGCGTGCTGCGCGACGATGTACCCCTCGGGGTCGATCACCACGAGCGTGGGCCAGGCCCGCACCGCGTACTGCTTCCAGGTGGCCAGCTCCGGGTCGTCCAGGACGGGGTGCTCGACGCCGTACCGCTCCACGGCGTCCAGCACCGCCTGGTGCTCGGCCTCGTGCACGAACTTCGGCGAGTGCACGCCGACGATCACGACCGTGTCCCGGTGTTTCTCCTCCAGCTCGCGCAGCTCGTCCAGGACGTGCAGGCAGTTGATGCAGCAGAAGGTCCAGAAATCAAGGATCAGGATGCGACCTCGGAAATCGGCCAAGGTCAGGTTCTTGCCGCCAGTGTTGATCCAACCGCCCTTGCCGACCAGTTCCGGGGCACGGACACGCGCACGCTTTGCCATACATCCATCCTGCCCGATGCGGGGCGACGGGATATCGAGGGTCGCCAGGCGGCGAGGTCGTCAGGGGCTCAGTCTCCGTCGCCGTCGTCTTCGTCGGCGTCGCCTCCCTCGCCGTCGTCTTCGTCTTCCTCGTCGTCGGCCAGGCGCTCGCCGCGTGAATGGGCGACGCGGAGGGCGTCGAACAAGCACTCCGCGAGCCGCGCGGCCGTAAAGCGCAGTTCCGCTCTGGACGCCTCGGGGTCGCCGAGCAGCTGCCGGGCCGCGGACGAAGCTGAAGTCACCGAGCGGCACGCTGTCCACCGCCGAGGCGATCTCCGTCGTCACGGGTGTGAAAGTTGGATACCGGAATATTTCGGCCGTCCGCCTGCTCGCTTGCTTTCTGGAGGTCGGCGCTTGGCGGGAAGCCGAAGAGCTGACGCTGGACATCCTGCCCACCATCAGTGAAACGTCATCGGCCCGCACGCTGAGATTGCTGACCGATGCCGCGCAACGCGGGAAATCCCTCCCCGCGGCCCCGGTCAACCTGCGGGACGCGCTGCGCCATGTCGAAGGCGTGATAGACGAAGACCCCTACGAGATGTGACGGCCGACCGCCGCCGGAGCGGGCCCGCGCGCTGTGGCCGCGTGGGCCGGAGCAGGCCCGGCTTCCGTCTGTCGGCCTACCGGCCGCGTCGGGCGACGGGTCCCGGGGAACCGCTCCGTGCATGAGATTCCTCGTGTACGACCGGCTCCTCGGCTTCGGTGACGACTACTGGATCGTGGACGACCGCGGCAGCAAGGTCTTCCTCGTCGACGGCAAGGCGATGCGCCTGCGGGACAGGTGGGAGCTGAAGGACGCGCAGGGGCGGGTCCTGATCGACATCCGGCAGAAGATGCTCGCCCTGCGGGACACGCTGGTGATCGAGCGGGGCGGCGAGCCGCTGGCGCGGATCAAGCGCAAGCGGCTGTCGCTGCTGCGCCACCACTACCGGGTCTCCCTGGCCGACGGGAACGAGCTGGACGTCAGCGGCCGGATCCTCGACCGTGAGTTCGCCATCGAGTACGACGGCGAACTCCTGGCCGTCGTCTCCCGGCGCCTGCTGACCGTGCGGGACACCTACGCCGTCGACATCGTCCGGGACGACGCCGACCCGGCGCTGCTCATCGCGGTGACGGTGTGCGTGATCCATCTCTCCGAGAAGGAACGGGAGGAAGGCTGATCCCCCCCTTCCCCCGGCCTCGCGCGGCTACCGGCGCGGAGGTGCCCCCAGGCCCAGGACGCGGTCCTTCAGCGCCGGGAACCGCTCCCGGGTGGACGCCACCGTCGCCGGGTCGAACTCCACGGTGAGGACCTGTTCGTCCGGGCCCGCCTCCGCGAGCACCTCGCCCCACGGGTCGACCGCGATCGAGTGGCCGGCCTGCGGAACTCCCGCGTGGGTCCCGGCCGTTCCGCACGCGAGGACGAACGCCTGGTTCTCCACCGCCCGGGCCTGGGCCAGCAGCGTCCAGTGGGCCCGGCGGCGCTCGGGCCAGCCCGCCGGGACGACGAAGGTCTCGGCACCGGCGGTGACCAGGCCGCGGAAGAGTTCGGGGAAGCGGAGGTCGTAGCAGGTGGCCACGCCGAGGGTGGTGTCCGGCAGACGGACCGTCACCAGCTCGTCCCCGGCGCCCATCAGCACGGCCTCGCCCTTGTCGAAGCCGAAGCGGTGGATCTTGCGGTAGGCGGCGGCCAGGTCACCGGAGGGGGAGAAGACGAGGGAGGTGTTGTACAGGGGACCGTCCGGGGCCCGCTCGGGGATCGAGCCCGCGTGCAGCCACACGCCCGCGTCGCTCGCGGCCTTGGCCATCGCCTCGTACGTGGGGCCCTGGAGCGGCTCGGCCTCGGCGCCGAAGTCCTCGAAGGCGAAGGCGCCGGTGGTCCACAGCTCGGGGAGGACGACGAGGTCGGCGCCCGCCTGTTCCCGTACCAGGGAGGCCGCCCGCCGGCGGCGCGAGGCGACCGGTTCCCCCTCGTCCACGGCGATCTGGATCAGAGAAGCGCGCACACTACCACCGTCCTGGCCATCGAGCCGTCCACACGGGCTTCCACACGGCCTACGATCGTCACACGAAAGCACTGCCGGGGTGCCGCACAGCAGCGTAACTTGGGGGTCCCCCCTGCTCGAAGCCCGCGCGCAGCGGAGCGAGGGCTCGGGGGAGTTTTCGAAGACGCCCGCCGAGTGCAGCCACCTCCCACTGGCACCGCCGCCACACAACCGCCCGTGTACCGACCGCCGAGGGGTCCTGTTCCGTGAGTCTGCATCCCGCCCTCCAGCCCTACGCCGATGCCTGGACCCACTCCATCGAGGCGATATCCGAGCTGGTCCAGCCGCTCGTGGAGGCCGAATGGAACCGGCGGACACCATGCCCGGGGTGGTCGGTCCGCGACGTGGTCTCCCATGTCATCGGGCTGGACTCGGAGATGCTCGGCGACCCGCGCCCCATCCACACGCTGCCGCGCGACCTGTTCCACGTCACCACCGACCACCAGCGCTACATGGAGCTCCAGGTCGACGTCCGCCGCCACCACACGGCACCGGAGATGACCTCCGAACTGGAGTACATGACCATCCGCCGGAACCGCCAGCTGCGCAACGACAACCGCGCTCCCGGCGCCACGGTGCGCGGTCCGTTCGGCACCGAGCTGACCCTGGAGGAGTCCATGCGGCGGCACGCCTTCGACGTGTGGGTCCACGAGCAGGACCTGCGCACCGCCCTCGGCCGCCCCGGCAACCTCGACTCCCCCGGCGCCTACGTCACCCGGGACGTGCTCCTCGACGAGCTGCCCCGGGTCGTCGCCGAGGACGCGCACGCGCCCCGCAGCTCGGCCGTGGTGGTGGACGTCCACGGCCCGGTGGAGTTCCTGCGCACGGTGCGGGTGGACATCCAGGGCCGCGGCACCCTGGAGACGGTCCCCGCGCTGGGGCCGGCCGCCTCCCTCTCCCTGGACTGGGAGACCTATGTGCGCATGGCCTGCGGCCGGGTCACGCCCGAGGCGGTGGCGGACCGCGTGAAGACGGACGGCGACCAGGAGCTGGCCGCGGCCATCCTGCGGAACTTCACGGTCACCAAGTAGTCCGGGTCCGCCGGGCGACCGCGGTGCCACGGGGCGCCGCCCGGCCGGGCCCGCGCCCCGGACAGGTCACGCGGGGACGTGCACCGTCTCCACCCGGCTCGCGACCAGCCGCTCCCGCTCCCGCCGGGCCGCGCGCCCGCGCAGCCGCAGGATCTGGACGACGCCGAACGCCTGGAGGACGAACACGGAGGAGAAGGCGACGGTGTAGTCGTCCCCGGTGGCGTCCAGCAGCACACCGATGGCCAGCAGCGTGGCCATCGAGGCGACGAAGCCGCCCATGTTGGTGATCCCGGACGCCGTGCCCTGCCGCTCCGGCGGGTTGGCCGGCCGCGCGAAGTCGAACCCGATCATCGACGCCGGACCGCAGGCGCCCAGCACCACGCACAGCACGATCAGCAAAGCCATCGGCGCCTGATCGCCGGGCCAGGCCAGCGTCGCCGCCCACAGGACGGCCGTCGCCGCCACCGTGCCCAGCGCCAGCGGCAGCCGCGCCCCGTGGTGCCGGGCGATGATCTGGCCGTAGACCAGGCCGACCGCCATGTTCGACAGCACGACCAGGGTGAGCAGCTCGCCGGCCGTGGCCCGGGACAGGCCCTGCGCCTCGACCAGGAACGGCAGACCCCACAGCAGCAGGAAGACCATCCCGGGGAACTGGGTGGTGAAGTGCACCCACAGTCCGAGCCGGGTCCCCGGCTCCCGCCACGACCGGACGATCTGCCGCCGTACGTAGGCGGCCCCCTGGTGGCCGGCCGGCTCCGGCTCGTACCCCTCGGGGTGGTCCTTCAGGAACAGCAGCAGGAGGACGAACACGGCGGCGCCCGCCAGCGCGCTGCCCGCGAACGCGGCCGTCCAGCCGATGCCGTGCAGCAGCCGGGCCAGGACGAGGGTGGAGACGAGGTTGCCCGCCATGCCGGCGAGTCCCGCGAGCTGGCCGATCAGCGGCCCCCGGCGGGCCGGGAACCAGCGGGTGCCCAGCCGCAGCACGCTGATGAAGGTCATCGCGTCACCGCAGCCCAGCAGCGCCCGCGAGGCGAGCGCCATGCCGTACGACGGTGAGAAGGCGAAGCCGAGCTGCCCCGCCGTGAACAGCACCACGCCGAGGCCCAGCACCTTCTTGGTGCCGAGCCGGTCGACGAGCAGGCCGACGGGTATCTGCATGCCCGCGTAGACCAGCAGCTGGAGGATGGAGAAGGTGGACAGGGCCGAGGCGCCCACGTGGAAGCGGTCGGCGGCGTCGAGGCCCGCCACCCCCAGCGACGTACGGAAGATGACGGCGACGAAGTAGACGGCGACGCCGACGCTCCAGACGGCGATCGCGCGCCGGCCGCCCGGCGGATCGGCGGGCAGGGTGGTGGAGCCGCTCATCGGACCTCCCCCCGGGCCAGGTGGGAGAACCAGCTCACATGGCGGTGGACGACGGCGACGGCCGCCTCCGCGTCCCCGGCGCGCAGCGCGTCGAGGATCTCCCCGTGCTCGGCCAGGGTCTTGGCGATCCGGTCGGGGTGGGAGTGCATGACGGCGACGCCCATGCGCAACTGCCGGTCGCGGAGCTGGTCGTAGAGCTTGGAGAGGATCTCGTTGCCGCCGCTGCGGACGATCTCGGCGTGGAAGCAGCGGTCGGTGACGGCGGCGGCGGCGAGGTCGCCCGCGGCGGCCTGCTCCTTCTGCCGGGCCAGCAGCCGCTCCAGCCGTTCGACCAGCCCGGGCGGGGCGGGGACGGCCTTGCGCGCCGCGTGCTCCTCGACCAGCAGCCGGGTCTCCACGACGTCGGCGATCTCCTGGGCGGAGACGGGCAGGACCAGGGCGCCCTTCTTCGGGTAGAGCCGGATCAGTCCCTCGGCCTCCAGCCGCAGCAGCGCCTCGCGCACCGGCGTGCGGGAGACCCCCACGGCCTCGGCGAGCTCGCCTTCGGTGAGCAGGGTGCCGCCCTCGTAACGGCGTTCCAGGACACCCTGCTTGACGTGTGTGTAGACGCGGTCGGCGGCGGGGGGTTGCTTCACGGCCATGGTCATGTCCACATGATAGATACAACAGGTACGCATCACGGCGGCCGTCCACCATGCGGACACCTCCGACCGCGTCCGGGGTACCCGCGAACACGTCCGTCTCACGGCACAACCATCCGCACCGGTCATACGTCAGACAGACGCGGCCCCGTGCTGCTCGCACCTCAACACGGCCGCGCACCCAGGGGCATTCAACGTAAATCGGGGTAACTCACTTGAAGATCGGCATTCAGGGCATTCGCCTGCACAGGGCCGCCGCCGTCGCCGTGACCACCGGCGCCGTGTTCGCGACCGGCGCCCTCACCGCGGCGCCCGCGCAGGCCGCCACCGCGCCCGCGATCGCCGCCAAGGGCGGCTTCGTGATGAACAACGCCACCGGCAAGTCGCTCTACACCAAGGCCGCGGACACCAAGCGCTCCACCGGCTCGACGACCAAGATCATGACCGCCAAGGTCGTCCTGTCCCAGCCCAACCTCAACCTGGACGCCAAGGTCACGATCCAGAAGGCGTACAGCGACTACATCGTGTCGAAGACCGCCTCCTCGGCGCGGCTGATCGTCGGCGACAAGGTCACGGTGCGTCAGCTGCTGTACGGGCTGATGCTGCCGTCGGGCTGCGACGCCGCGTACGCGCTGGCGGACAAGTTCGGCACCGGCTCCACCCGGGCCGCGCGCGTGAAGTCGTTCATCGGCAAGATGAACACCACCGCCAAGAGCCTGGGCCTGAAGAACACCCACTTCGACTCGTTCGACGGCATCGGCAACGGCGCGAACTACTCCACGCCGCGCGACCTGACGAAGCTGGCGAGCAGTGCGATGAAGAGCTCGACCTTCCGCACGATCGTCAAGACCAAGAAGTACACGGCCAAGACGGTCACCAAGACCGGCAGCACCCGCACGATGGCGCCGTGGGTCAACACCAACACCCTGCTGAACAACTACAGCGGCACCATCGGCGTGAAGACCGGCTCCGGCCCCGAGGCCAAGTACTGCCTGGTCTTCGCCGCCACCCGCAACGGCAAGACCGTCATCGGCACGGTGCTGGCCTCCACCTCGGCGACCCAGCGCGAGACGGACGCGAAGAAGCTGCTCACCTACGGCTTCGGCCGGGCCTGAGGCCCTGAGTCCCGGCGCCGGGCGCCCGGCGCCGGGGACGAGCGGGGGCGGGGACGAGCGGGGAGGGGACCGCCGCCACCGCGCGGCGGTCCCCTCCTTTCCGTTCCGGGGGGCGGGCTTACGCCCAGGTGATCAGCCGCTTGGGCTGCTCCAGGATCGCCGCCACGTCGGCGAGGACCTTCGACCCCAGTTCCCCGTCGACCAGGCGGTGGTCGAAGGAGAGCGCCAGGGTGGTGACCTGGCGGGGCTTCACCTTGCCCTTGTGGACCCAGGGCTGGGGCTTGATCGCGCCGACCGCGAGGATCGCGGACTCGCCCGGGTTGAGGATCGGCGTACCGGTGTCCACGCCGAAGACGCCGACGTTGGTGATGGTCACCGTCCCGCCCTGCATCGCCGCCGGGGAGGTCTTGCCCTCCCGGGCCGTGGTCACCAGCTCGCCGAGCGCCCGCGCCAGTTGCGGGAGCGTCTTGGCGTGGGCGTCCTTGATGTTGGGGACGATCAGGCCCCGGGGGGTCGCGGCGGCGATGCCCAGGTTGACGTAGTGCTTGACCACGATCTCCTGGGCCGCCTCGTCCCAGGACGCGTTGATGTCCGGGTTGCGCTTGACGGCGACCAGCAGCGCCTTGGCGATCAGCAGGAGCGGGTTCACCCGCAGCCCGGCGAACTCCTTGTCCTGCTTCAGCTCCTCGACCAGCTTCATCGTGCGGGTCACGTCCACCGTCACGAACTCCGTGACGTGCGGCGCGGTGAACGCGGAGCCGACCATCGCCGCCGCCGTCGCCTTGCGGACGCCCTTGACCGGGACGCGGGTCTCGCGGGCGGTGTCGTACGCCACCGGCGCGGGGGCGGCGGGAGCGGCCACCGGGACCGGCTCGGGCGCCGTCACCTGCCGCGGGGCCGCCTGCGGGGCCGCCGCCGCGTGGACGTCCTCGCGGGTGATGATCCCGTCCGGGCCGGTCGGGGTGACCGTCGCCAGATCGACGCCGAGGTCCTTGGCGAGCTTGCGCACGGGGGGCTTGGCCAGCGGACGCTCCCGGGTGACCTGACCGTGGCCGTTCAGCTCGGCCTGCACGGCGGCCTGGCCGGCGGCCTGCGCGGGCTCCGGGGCCGGGCTCGTGGCGGCCTCCGGGGTCTTGCGGGCGCGGCGGCGGGTCGAGGAGGTGGCCACGCCGTAGCCGACCAGGACCGGCTGGCGGCCCTGCGGCTTCGGCTCCCCGGCCGGTTCCTCGGCCGCGGGCGCCGGTTCGTGGGCGGCGGGCACCGGCTCCGCGGCGGCGGGGGCGGCGCCGCCCGACACGTCCACCGTGATGATCGGCGTGCCCACGTCCACCGTGGTGCCCTCGGGGAAGCGCAGCTCGCGGACCACGCCGTCGTACGGGATGGGGAGCTCGACGGCCGCCTTGGCGGTCTCGACCTCGCACACCACCTGGCCGTCGGTGACGGTGTCACCGGGCTGGACGTACCACTTGAGGATCTCGGCCTCGGTGAGTCCCTCGCCCACGTCGGGCATCTTGAACTCGCGCACGGAGCCTTCCGTCATCGTCGTCACGACCCTCTCCTCAGTACGCCAGCGAGCGGTCGACGGCATCCAGCACCCGGTCCAGGTCGGGCAGGTACTCCTCCTCCAGGCGGGCCGGCGGGTACGGGGCGTGGTAGCCGCCGACCCGGAGCACCGGGGCCTCCAGGTGGTAGAAGCAGCGCTCGGTGATCCGGGCGGCGATCTCCGCGCCGGAGCCGAAGAAGACCGGCGCCTCGTGGACCACGACCAGGCGGCGGGTCTTCTCCACCGACGCCTGGATCGCGTCGAAGTCCAGCGGGGAGACCGAGCGCAGGTCGAGCACCTCCAGGGACCTGCCCTCCTCGGCGGCGGCGTCGGCCACCTCCTGGCAGAGCTTCACCATCGGGCCGTAGGCGGCCAGGGTGAGGTCGGTGCCCTCGCGCACCACGCGCGCGGCGTGCAGCGGCCCGGGGATCGCCTCGGTGCTGACCTCGCCCTTGTCCCAGTAGCGGCGCTTGGGCTCGAAGTAGATCACCGGGTCGTCGCTCTGGATGGCCTGCTGCATCATCCAGTACGCGTCCGAGGCGTTGGACGGGCTGACCACCTTCAACCCCGCGACGTGCGCGAAGAGGGCCTCGGGGGACTCGGAGTGGTGTTCCACCGCGCCGATGCCGCCGCCGTAGGGGATGCGGATGACGACGGGGAGCTTGACCTTGCCCAGCGAGCGGGCGTGCATCTTCGCCAGCTGCGTGACGATCTGGTCGTACGCCGGGAAGACGAAGCCGTCGAACTGGATCTCCACCACAGGGCGGTAGCCGCGCAGGGCGAGGCCGATCGCCGTGCCCACGATGCCGGACTCGGCGAGGGGGGTGTCGATGACGCGGTCGTCGCCGAAGTCCTTCAGCAGGCCGTCCGTCACGCGGAACACACCGCCCAGCTTGCCGACGTCCTCGCCCATGACCAGGACCTTGGGGTCGGTCTCCAGGGCGCGGCGCAGCGACTCGTTGATCGCCTTGGCCAGGGCCATCTTCTCCACGGCCATGATCAGACCCCCTCTGCGTCGGCGAACGACGCCTGGTAGGCGGCGAACCGCGCCCGCTCCTCGTCGACGAGCGCGTGCCCGTCCGCGTACACGTTCTCGAAGATGGCGAACCGGTCCGGGTCCTCCATGGCGCGGACCGCCTCGCGCACCCGCTTGCCCAACGCCTCGCTCTCGGCCTCGAGTTCCGCGAAGAAGCTCTCGTCCGCGTGGTGTGCGGCTTCCAGGTGGCGGCGCAGGCGCAGGATCGGGTCCTTCGCCTCCCAGGCGGCCCGCTCGTCGTCGTGGCGGTAGCGGGAGGGGTCGTCGGAGGTGGTGTGGGCGCCCATGCGGTACGTCCACGCCTCGATCAGCGCCGGGCCCTCGCCGCGCCGGGCCCGCTCCAGCGCCCACCGGGTGACGGCGAGCGTGGCCAGGACGTCGTTGCCGTCGACACGGACGCCGGGGAAGCCGAAGCCCTGGGCACGCTGGTAGAGCGGCACCCGGGTCTGCTTCTCGTTGGACTCCGAGATCGCCCACTGGTTGTTCTGGCAGAAGAACACCACCGGGGCGTTGTAGACCGCGGCGAAGTTGAACGCCTCACTCACGTCGCCCTGGCTGGAGGCGCCGTCCCCGAAGTAGGCGATCACGGCCGAGTCCGCGCCGTCCTTGGCGATGCCCATGGCGTAACCGGTGGCGTGCAGCGCCTGCGAGCCGATGACGATCGTGTAGAGGTGGAAGTTGTTGCCGTTGGGGTCCCAGCCGCCGTTGTTCACGCCGCGGAACATGCCGAGCAGGTTGGTCGGGTCTACCCCGCGGCACCACGCGACGCCGTGCTCGCGGTAGGTGGGGAAGACGTAGTCGTCCTCGCGGGTGGCGCGGCCGGAGCCGATCTGGGCGGCCTCCTGGCCCAGCAGGGAGGCCCACAGGCCGAGCTCGCCCTGGCGTTGCAGAGCGGTGGCCTCGGCGTCGAAGCGCCGGGTGAGCACCATGTCGCGGTACAGGCCGCGCAGCTCGTCGGGGGTGATGCCGGCGACGTACGCGTCGTACTCGGCGTTCCCGACGCGCTCGCCCTCGGGCGTCAGCAGCTGGACGAGCTCGGGCTCGGTGCTCTGCGCGGTGGCCTTCTCGGCGCTCTTCTTGGCAGCGGTGCGGGCGGTGCGCTGGGTGCCGGTGGTGCCGGCCGCCTTCGTACCGGTCGTCCCGGTCTTGCTTCCGGCGCTGCGTCGCGGCTTGCGCGCGGCAGTGCTCTCCACGGTCACGTGTGCTCCTCCGTCGGTCCGGCGCCCGGGTTCGCCGGGTGCCTGGGGTCCCCCTGCTCCGTTCCGGAGCTCGGGAGAACGGCTCACCTGTCGGCCGAGAGGCACACGGGGTGGGTGCGCCCGGTCGGGAACAGGCGTGACAGGTGCCCCGGCGAGCGCCCTGCACAAGGCACGTTACCCAGTGCTCCACATTTCTGTGAAACCTATCCTGACCTGCGATTTTGCTTGGATTTCCAAGTAAATGCCGAAAGTCGGGAACAGGTACTGGTCACAGCCTTGCAGGGGGCCGGAACAACGGCACGTTATCCCGGCCACCCCGGGCACGGGAAGAGTTCGTGTGTGACACTGGCTCCGTGCGTGAAGAAAGACAAATCCGGGTATTTCTTCTCGATGACCATGAGGTCGTCCGCCGGGGCGTCCACGACCTGCTCGCGGGCGAGGACGACATCGAGGTGGTCGGCGAGGCCGGTACGGCGGCCGACGCTCTGGCCCGGATTCCGGCCACCCGCCCGGACGTGGCGGTGCTCGACGTCCGCCTCCCGGACGGCAGCGGCGTGGAGGTGTGCCGCGACGTCCGCTCCCGGGACGAGTCGGTCCGGTGCCTGATGCTGACCTCCTTCTCCGACGACGAGGCGCTCTTCGACGCGATCATGGCGGGTGCGTCCGGTTATGTCCTGAAGGACATCCGGGGCGGTGAGCTGCTGACGGCCGTGCGCGACGTCGCCGCGGGCAGGTCGCTGCTCGACCCGGTGGCCACCGCGCGCGTGCTGGAGCGGCTGCGCGGCGGCGGCACCCGGACCGACGACCCGCTCGCGCACCTGACCGAGCAGGAGCGCCGCATCCTGGAGCTGATCGGCGAGGGCCTGACCAACCGCGCGATCGGCGAGCGGCTGTACCTGGCCGAGAAGACCATCAAGAATTACGTCTCCGGTCTTCTGTCCAAACTCGGTATGCAGCGGCGTTCCCAGGCGGCGGCCTACGTGGCGCGGATGCAGGCCGAGGACCGCTGAGAAACACCGGCCCGGGGAGAGCGGCCCGCCATTCGGGCCGGGGCCGCGCCGTCGGCCATGCCGCCATTCCCGAGCGCGGGTTCGGGACTTACGTCCTGCCCGCCTCGGGGCGGGCGCCTCTACCGCCGCTTTCGCCGCTCGCGCACAGTGAGGGCATGTCCTCCCCCTCCGACCCGCGGCTCGCGCTGGGTCTGCTCGCCCGCACCTGCCACGGCCGGGCCGCCACCAGCATGCGCGCCCTGCCGTTCCTCGCCTTCGCGCGCCACGTCGTGGCCGACGGCCGCGTCCTGCTGCGCATGCCCGGGAACTGCGGCTACCAGCAGGCGTGCGCCGGCAGTGTGGTCGCCTACGGCACCGACAACCTGGGCTCCGCCCGGCCGGGCGAGAGGGTGTGGACCGCGCAGGTCGTGGGCCGGTGCGAGAGGTACCAGCCGACCGCGGCCGAGCTGGAGCTGTTCGGGCCCGCTCCGGCCCGGGTGGACGGCGAGCCCTTCGAACCCGTCTACCTGTGCGTCGAACCGCAGTTCGGCGTGGTGCACGGCGTGGACGGCGGTCCGGGGGGACCGGTGCGGACCACTGCGTGACGAGGGCCCGGCCGGCGCGCTCTGCCCTCCCGCGCGCACCCGTGCGTCCGCGCGCCCGCACAACGCGCCACGCGCATGGGGCCCGGTGCGGGCCCCATGCGCGTGGGGGTGTTCTCTCGCTTGTTTTTCCCGGTCAGCCGCCGAGCGGGTCCACCGGGCCGCTGGTCGCGCCGCCGCCCTGGTCGCCGCCGGTGCCGTCGTCACCGCCCGTAGGCGGCGACTGGCCGCCCGCCGGCGGCGACTGGCCGTCCGACTGGTCGTCCGTGGGCTCCGACGTCGCGGGGGGCGGCGACTCTCCGCCCGTCGGCTCCTGGGTCGGTTCCTCGGTCGGCGTGTACGACGGCGTGTAGGAGGGCTCCTCCGGCTGGGTCCAGCCGGAGCCACCGCCGTTGCCACCGGTGCCCGGATCGGTGCCGGGGTCGGTGTTCTCCTCCGTGGCGCCCTCGCTCGGCGTCTCGCTGGGCTTGGCTTCCTCGGTGCTCTGCGTGGCGCTGGGTGACTTGCTCGGACCGGGCTCCTCGCCCTTGTCGCCCCCGGCGCCGTTCAGCGCCAGCGCGGCCCCGGCCACGACCGCGATCACCGCGAGCACGGCGAGGACCCACAGCTTGCCCCGGCCGCTGCCGCGGTTGCCGTTCCCCTCGAAGCCGCCGTCGTCGCCGCCGTACCCGGTGGGCAGGATCGGCTGCGGGATCTGCGTGGTGCCGGCGCCGTGGTCGGAGTGCGGCAGCACGGTGGTGCCGGCGAGCCCGGCCGAGGGGGTGTGGCGGCCCTCGTGCATGCCGACCGGCCCGGTGTTCCAGGTGCCGGTGTGGCCGCCCTGCTCGTAGAGCATCTGGAGGGCGTACTGGACCAGCCCGCGCATCTCCTCCGCGGTCTGGAAGCGGTCGTCGGGCTCCTTGGCCAGCGAGCGCATGACCAGGCCGTCCAGCTCCGGCGGGCAGCCGTCGGACGCCTCGGAGGGAGGCGTCGGGATGTCCTGGACGTGCTGGTAGACCACCGACAGCGGGGTCTCGCCGGTGAAGGGCGGGCGCAGCGCGAGCAGTTCGTACAGCAGGCAGCCGGTGGCGTACAGGTCGGAACGGTGGTCGACGGCCTTGCCGAGGGCCTGTTCCGGCGAGAGGTACTGCGGGGTGCCCATGACCATGCCGGTCTGCGTCATGGTCGTGGACGCCCCGTGCAGGGCGCGGGCGATGCCGAAGTCCATCACCTTCACGGCGCCGTTGTGCGTGATGATGACGTTGGCCGGCTTGATGTCGCGGTGCACGATGCCGTGCTGGTGCGAGTAGGCCAGCGCCTCCAGGACGCCCGAGACGATGATCAGAGCCTGCTCCGGGCCCGGTGCCTCGGCGTTCATCAGCAGGTCGCGGATGGTGCGGCCCTCGACCAGCTCCATGACGATGTACGGCACGGACTGGCCGCCGACGAAGTCCTCGCCGGAGTCGTACACGGCGACGATCGCGTGGTGGTTGAGCCCGGCCACCGACTGGGCCTCGCGCGTGAAGCGGGCCTTGGAGACGGGGTCCTCCGCCAGGTCGGCCCGCAGCAGCTTGACCGCCACGGTCCGCCCGAGACGCACGTCCTCCGCGGCGAACACCTCGGCCATGCCGCCCCGTCCGAGCCTGTGGGTCAACCGGTACCGGCCGTCCCCGACCAGCCCGCCGTTGCCCCAGGTCTCCGGCGCGTCTGACATACCGCCGCCAGTCGCCTCGGGGTCGGACGGGCCCTGAGCGCGCTGCTGTGCCATCAGTCCTCGCCGTCGTTTCTGCCCGCGGTGCGCGCGGTGTTGTTACGGTCTCCGTCGGCCACGCTACAGCCTCCGCGCAAGCCTCCGGTCCGAGATGGGCGCCGGGACCGGCACGAGACGGACCGGTCATCAAACCCTGCCCCCGTGCCGACGTGCAAATTCCGTGGGCCGGCGGTACGCCGCCGGTAACGCTTGCGCGACGCTTCCTTCGCGTACGGACACGGAACGGGCACCCGGCTTGACGTGCCGGTGACCTTGGGCAGACTTTGGCCGGGAGCGGCCTTCGCACGGCCTCACCAGGCACTGTCGCCGTGAGATCACCGCCGTGGCGAAGCTCACGCACTCCGGCACCGCCTCGGCCCCGGCACCCGGCGAGGGCGGTCCGGCATGCCCTCCGGCGGCTCGGACGGGGGCGTCGGTGCGCCTTCCGGCTGCTGGAGCGCGGGCACGCCTTCGATGGCTGAGGCACGCCTTCCGGTGACTGGGGCGCGGGCGCGGCACTGGGGCACGCCTTCCGGTGACTGGGCGCGGCGCGGGCGGGTGGCGTCCGGGCCCGTGGAACGGGCGAAGGCCCGGCAGCCGATGCCGCCGGGCCCTTGGCCTGCCGTGTCATGCGCGCGAGTGCCGCGAGTGCCGCGGGGACACCCGCGGGCGCGGCAGGTACCGCGCGTGTCCCTCCTACAGGTACGGGCCGCCCGAGCGGCCGCCCATGGGGCCCTCCTCGCCACCGTCGTGGCCGAGGCCCGCCGGCAGGGCGCGGCGCATCTGCTCCAGCTGCGCGCGGGCGGCCATCTGCTGGGCGAACAAGGTGGTCTGGATGCCGTGGAAGAGGCCCTCCAGCCACCCCACGAGCTGCGCCTGGGCGATCCGCAGTTCAGCGTCGCTCGGGGTGCCCTCGTCCGTGAAGGGCAGGGAGAGCCGCTCCAGCTCCTCCACCAGCTCGGGCGCCAGGCCGTCCTCCAGCTCCTTCACCGAGCTGGCGTGGATCTCCTTGAGCCGGTTCCGGCTCGCCTCGTCCAGGGGAGCGGCACGCACCTCCTCCAGGAGCTGCTTGATCATGCTGCCGATCCGCATGACCTTGGCAGGCTGCTCCACCTGCTCCGTCACCGGGGTCTCGCGCGCTTCCTCGTCTCCGCCGCCACCGCCGCTGAGGGCCATGCCGTCCTGGCCGACGACCAGGATCTGGGGGTTCTCCGGTGACCTGTCGTTCCTCGGCATCTCCATGGCGCCATTGTCTCGTACGCGTCCGCCTCCCCTCCGCCACGCCCCCGGAGAAGACCGATCCACCGGTACGAGTGGAGGAACCCGGAATGCCGGAATTGACGGTTGATGTGAGGCTTATTCCGTCGATCTTGGCGACTGGCTAGACCGGGAGGGGGTCACCGACGTGACTCCATGGCTGCGGCTGGGGCCGCGGGTAGGGCGCGGGGCAGGGCTCGTACTGGCCCTGGGAGCGGTGCTGGGGACGGGAGCGGGCCTCTGCTGGCCCGGCGGCCCGGCGTACGCGGCGCGGCAGAGCGCCCTGACGGCGACCGGTTCCGTGGCGCCGGGCCCCGGCCCCGCGGCGGAGGCCCCGGGGCCCGGCGCGGCGCGCCGTGCCGGGACCGCGCCACCCGGCGGCGCCGTGTTCGCGCCGGGGCAGGTGCCGGACCGGAAACCCGAACCGGACCGATGGCCGGTGCCGGACCGGAAACCCGAACCGGACCGGCGGCCGGCGCCGGACCGGCAACCGGGACCGGACCAGCGGCCGGCGCCGGACCGGCAACCGGGACCGGACCAGCGGCCGGCGCCGGACCGGCAACCGGGACCGGACCGGCGGCCGGGAGCGGACCGGCGGCCGGAGGTCCCGGTTCCGCCTTCGTCCGCCACCGTCCCGGTCCCGTCCGTCACGGCCGCCACCGGCTCGGGGACGGCCTCGGCCTCCGCGCCCGCGGCCTCCCGGGGGGACGGCCACGGCTCCCGGCCGGTCGGCGGCGCCGCCCGGCGGCCCTCACCCGCGCGTTCCTCTCCCGCTCCCGCCGCCGAGCCGTCCCGGGCGGGCAGCAGGGCCGGTGCGGGGCGGGAGCGGCCCGGGCGCCGGGACGTGCCCGGCGCGGAGAAGGGCGCGGTCACGGACGCGGACCCGGCGTATCCGAAGGCGCCGGCCGAGGACGGCGGGAGTATGCCCGGCCGGGCGGACGCCTCCGCGCCGGTGCGGGAGACCGGGCCGGTCCCGGCCGCTCCCCCGGAGCGGCCGGGGGAGCGGGCCGTCGCTCACACCGAGCGAGCCGCGGGAACGGCCCCGCGGCTCCTGCCCCTCGGCAGCGGGCTGGTCCTGATCGGTCTCGGACTGGGCCTGGCCCTGTTCGCCCTCCGGCTGCGCAGGAGTCAGCGGTCGCAGGCCGGATGAGTGGCGGCCGTCCGGGGCGGTCAGGGGGCGACGAGCAGCACCTTGCCGATGTGCCCGCTCTCCTCCACGATCCGGTGCGCGGCGGACGCCTCGCTCATCGGCATCTCTCGGTCCACGACCGGGCGGACCCGGCCGGCGGCGAACAACGGCCACACGTGCTCCCGCACGGCCGCCACGATCGTCGCCTTCTCCTCCAGGGGGCGGGCCCGCAGCGAGGTCGCGCTGACGGCGGCGCGCTTGGTGAGGAGGGCACCGATGTTCAGCTCGGCCTTGTTGCCGCCCTGGAGGCCGATGATCGCCAGCCGGCCGTTGACGGCGAGCGCCTGGACGTTGCGGTCCAGGTACTTGGCGCCCATGTTGTCCAGGATGACGTCGGCGCCCGCGCCGTCGGTGGCCTGCTTGATCTCGGCGACGAAGTCCTGCTCCCGGTAGTTGATCAGGATGTCGGCGCCCAGTTGGGCGCAGCGTTCCAGCTTCTCCTTCGTGCCCGCCGTGACGGCCACCCTGGCGCCGACGGCCTTGGCGAGCTGGATCGCCATGGTGCCGATGCCGCTGGAACCCCCGTGCACCAGCAGGGTCTCGCCGGGGCGCAGGTGGGCGACCATGAAGACGTTGGACCAGACCGTGCAGACCACCTCGGGCAGGGCCGCGGCCTCCTTGAGCCCGACGCCGTCGGGCACCGGCAGGAGCTGGCCGGCCGGGACGGCCACCTTCTGCGCGTATCCGCCGCCGCCCAGCAGGGCGCACACCTCGTCGCCGACCGACCAGCCGGACACCCCCGGCCCCAGCGCGGCGATACGTCCGGAGCACTCCAGACCGGGGTGGCGGGGGGCACCGGGCGGCGGATCGTAGAAGCCCTGCCGCTGCATGATGTCGGCGCGGTTGACGGCACTGGCCGCCACCTCGACCAGGACCTCGCCCTCGCCGGGCACCGGATCGGGCACCTCGTCCCAGACCAGTACCTCGGGGCCTCCGGGTTCGGGAATCGTGATCGCGTGCATGAGAAGGACGCTACTCCTCCGGCCCGCGCCGGGCCCGCCGGCCCGTGCCCGCCGCCGGATCCGCCCGGGCCGTGCGCCCCGGCCGTGCCCCGGCCGCCGGGGCGTCGCCGTGCGGCGGCGACGAGTTTGCGCGACCGTGGAAGTCCCCCCTGCGCAGTCCGAGCACGCGGAAGGACCCCGCATGAGCACGCAGTCGTCCGGCCCCGCGATCGAGACGGCGGGCCTGGTGAAGACGTTCGGCGTGACCAGGGCCGTGGACGGCGTGGACCTGGTGGTGCCGGCCGGTACGGTCTACGGCCTCCTCGGCCCGAACGGCGCCGGCAAGACCACCGTGGTGAGGATGCTCGCCACCCTTCTCAGACCGGACGGCGGCGAGGCCCACGTCTTCGGTCACGACGTCGTGCACGCGGCGGACGAGGTACGCGGCCGGGTGAGCCTGACCGGGCAGTACGCCTCGCTGGACGAGGACCTCACCGGCACCGAGAACCTGGTCCTGCTGGGCCGGCTCCTCGGGCACCGCAAGAAGGCCGCGCGGGACCGGGCGGCGCGGCTGCTGGACGCCTTCGGGCTGACCGAGGCCGCCGCGAAGCAGGTCAAGCACTACTCGGGCGGCATGCGGCGCCGCATCGACATCGCCGCGTCGATCCTCAACACACCCGACCTGCTCTTTCTCGACGAGCCGACGAACGGGCTCGATCCGCGCAGCCGCAGCCAGGTCTGGGACATCGTGCGGGCCGTGGTCGCGCGGGGCACGACGGTGCTGCTGACCACGCAGTACCTGGACGAGGCCGACCAGCTGGCGTCCCGGATCGCCGTCATCGACAAGGGCAAGGTGATCGCCGAGGGCACCAAGGGCGAGCTGAAGGCGTCCGTGGGCGCCGGGTCCGTCCATCTGCGGCTGCGGGACGCGCGGCAGCGGCCGGACGCCGAACGGGTGCTGCGGACCGCGCTGCTCACCGAGGTGCAGCCGGAACCCGACCCGGTCGCCCTGACCGCCCGCCTGAGCGCGACGGCGAGCGCCGGCGCGGCCGACCTGGCCGTGCGGGCCCTCGGCGAACTGGCCCGGACGGGCATCACCGTCGACAGCTTCTCGCTGGGGCAGCCCAGCCTGGACGAGGTGTTCCTGGCGCTGACCGGCCACGCCACCGGCCCGGTCCAGGGCCGGGACGACGGGCAAGGCGACGGCCGGGACGACGGCCACGGCGGCAGCCGGGACACCGGACGCGGCATCGGCCCCGACACCAAGGAAGGCGAGGTGCCGGCATGAGTACGGCCGCGAGCACCGAGAGCAGGGAACTCACCCCGGTCAGCACCGAGTCGCTGGCCGCCGTCCTGGTGGCCGAGGAGCGGCCACCGCGGCCCGGCTCCCTGTCGACCTCGCTGGCGTTCGGCTGGCGCGCGATGCTGAAGATCAGACATGTGCCGGAGCAGCTCTTCGACGTCACCGCCTTCCCGATCATGAACCTGCTGATGTTCACGTACCTCTTCGGCGGCGCGCTGGCCGGGTCTCCGAGTGACTACGTCCAGTTCGTGCTGCCGGGCATCCTCGTGATGTCGGTCGTGATGATCACCATGTACACCGGTGTCTCCGTGAACACCGACATCGAGAAGGGCGTCTTCGACCGATTCCGCTCACTGCCCATCTGGCGCCCGTCGGCGATGGTCGGCTATCTGCTCGGCGACGCCCTGCGCTACATGATCGCGTCGGTCATCATGCTCACCGTCGGCCTGATCCTGGGCTACCGGCCGGGCGGTGGGGCCGGCGGCGTGGTCGCCGGTATCGCGCTGCTGCTGGTGTTCTCGTTCGGGTTCTCGTGGATCTGGACCATGTTCGGGCTCATGCTGCGCACCGAGAAGTCGGTGGTGAGCACCAGCATGATGGTGATCTTCCCGCTCACGTTCCTGTCCAACGTGTTCGTCGAGCCGAGGACCATGCCGGGCTGGCTCCAGGCGTTCGTCAACAACAACCCGATCACCCATCTGGCGTCCGCCGTGCGC
Organism: Streptomyces sp. NPDC052020; assembly: GCF_040680575.1. Lineage (NCBI taxonomy): Bacteria > Bacillati > Actinomycetota > Actinomycetes > Kitasatosporales > Streptomycetaceae > Streptomyces > Streptomyces sp. NPDC052020. The sequence goes on along the minus strand of NZ_JBFAWY010000005.1, from coordinate 124,233 downwards.
GGGCTGATGGCGGGCGACTGGCCGGTGGACGAGATCGCCTGGTCGCTGGGCTGGACGGCGCTGTTCCTCCTGGTCTTCGGACCGGTGACGATGCGGCTGTACAACCGCAAGTAGCCGAGGCCGCCGCGGGGAACCCGGGCGGGCTCCCCGCGGCCTGGACGACCGCGGGCGGCCGGTGCCTCAGTCGCGCGGCAGCGGGCGGGCGTCGGGCGCGACCTGCCGGCCCGGGGTCGCCCGTACGATCGTGATCAGCCGGTCCGTCAGCTCCAGCCGGGCGACGGCCGGGTCGTCGTAGCCGAGCACCCGGTGCCCTCGTACGACGCTCACCACCAGGCTGTCGACCTCGCGCGGGCTCTTGCCCACCTCCGCCTTTATGACCGGGCGTTCCACGAGGTCGAGCCCGCTGCCCTGGTGGATCAGGTCCTCCATGACCATGCCCGCGGCGGGGCTGAGGACGGACAGCCCGAGCAGCCGGCCCGCCGCGCTGGCGCTGGTGATGACGACATCGGCGCCCGACTGCTTCAGCAGCGGAGCGTTCTCCTCCTCGCGTACCGCCGCCACTATCTTCGCTCCCCGGTTGAGCTGCCGCGCCGTCAGCGCCACCAGTACGGCGGTGTCGTCGCGCTGGGTGGCGATGATGATCTGCCGGGCCTTGTGCACCTCCGCCCGCTTCAGGACGTCACTGCGGGTCGCGTCGCCGACGACGCCCGCGAATCCGTCGGCGTTCGCCGCGTCGATCACCTTGCCGCTGGGGTCGACCACGACGACCTGCTCCTTCTTCAGTCCCGTGGCACAGACGGTCTGGAGCGCCGACCGTCCCTTGGTACCGAAGCCGATGACGACGGTGTGGTCGCGCAACATGGACCTCCAGCGGTTGAGGCGCCACTCCTCCCGGGTGCGCTCGGTGAGCACTTCGAGTGTGGTACCGACGAGGATGATCAGGAACATCACACGCAGCGGCGTGATGACGAAGATGTTGGTCAGGCGGGCACCGTCGCTGACCGGCGTGATGTCGCCGTACCCGGTGGTGGAGAGCGTGACGGTCGCGTAGTACCAGGCGTCGAGGAAGTCGACGGCGCCATCGGAGTTGTCGTTGTAGCCGTCATGGTCGGCGTAGACGAGCAGCGCGGTCAGGACGAGCACCAGCAGGGCCATGGTCAGCCGTTTGGCGACCTGGCGCATGGGCCGCTCCACCACTCTTCTCGGGAGGCTCACCCGATGGGTCACGAGATGTTCGTCCGCCTGGCGGGCGATCGCGTCCTGGCCCGGAAGTTTCACGTGAAACACACTCCGATTCCCCCGCTGGACCAGGGCAGGTCGAGCAGTTCGGTCTCCTCGCCCGGCCGGGCGCCGCCCGGGGGCACCACGGCGAGCGCGTCGGCCGCCGCGATGCCCCGCAGCATGGCCGGGCCGTTGTAGCGCAGCGGCACCGCGCGGTCGTCGCGCAGGACGACCGGCACGAGCCGGGTGTCGTGCGGATGCCCCTGCGCCGGGTCCTGAAGCGGCAGCCCGTACGGCTCCGGGGCCGGGCGGGCGGCCAGCGTGCGCAGCAGGGGTTCCGCGAGCGTGAGCAGGCCGGAGACGGCGGCGAGGGGGTTGCCGGGCAGCCCGACGAGGTGCCTGCCCCCCTCGATGCGGGCCAGCAGCATGGGGTGGCCGGGCCGCACCCTGACGCCGTCCACGAGGAGCTCGGCGCCGATGCGGCGCAGGGTGGGGTGCAGGTGGTCGACCGGGCCCGCGGCGGTCCCGCCGGTGGTGACGATGACGTCGGCGGCGGACGCCGTGACGGCGGTGCGCAGTGCCTCGGCGTCGTCACCGATCCGTCGTACGGAGGTGACCTCGGCGCCCAGCGCCCGCAGCCACGGCGGAAGCATCGGGCCGAGCGCGTCCCGGATCAGCCCGTCGTGCGGCAAGCCCTCGGTGAGCAGCTCGTCACCCAGGACCAGGACGTCGACGCGGGGACGCGGGACGGCCCTGAGGAAGTCGTACCCGGCCGCCGCGGCCAGTCCCAGCACCGCCGGGGTCACCGGCGTCCCCGCGGGCAGCAGCCGGTCACCGCTGCGGCACTCCTGGCCGCGCGGGCGGATGTCCTGGCCCGGCACGATCTCCCGCTCGCGTGGCGCGGCGTGCAGGCGGCCCTTGTCGTCGGTACGGCCGTGCTCGGTGCGGAGCACCGCGATGGCGTCCTCGGGGATGCGGGCACCGGTCGCGATCCGGACGGCCTCGCCGTCGGCGAGCGGCCGGTGCCCGGTGTGCCCGGCGAGGACACCGTCCTCGCGTACGTCCCAGGGGCCGGGGCCGGACACCGCCCAGCCGTCCATCGCCGAGGTGTCGAAGGAGGGCAGATCGGTCAGGGCGGTGAGGGGCTCGGCCAGGATGAGGCCCAGCGCGGCCTCCAGGGGCACGGACACCGGGGAAGGAGGGCTGCTGCGGACGGCGGCACGGGCGGCGCGGGCCGCGATCTCCCGAGCGGTGGGCCAGGGGGTGGCTCCGTGGCTCGCGTGGGCCCTGCGGCCACCGCGAGCGTCGCGCGTGTCCTGAGGACCCCGAGCGTCCTGAGGACCGCCGCGAGCGTCGTGGCGCTCGTGGCCGCCCCGGGCCCCGTGACCGGGCACGGAGTGCCTGTCCCGCGGCTCCCCCTGGCCGGTGGGCGCGGCGGGCGTGGACGGGCGGTCCGCCGGACGGGGTCCCTTGCCGTCGTTCACGAGGGCGAGCACCTCCTCGACGTCGAGGGCCTCGGCGTCCTCGGCGTCCCTTCCGGTGCCGGTGCTGCCGCGCGCGGTCATCCGGCGTCCGGGCGGGTGCCGGGAGCCGCGCCGGGGGCGGCATCGGACGCGGCCGTCGGGGAGGCGTCGGACGGCGTGCCCGCCGTCCGCTCCTCCTCCGCCCAGCGCAGGGCGAGCTCCGTCGCCTTGCGGGCGGCCTCGGCGACGGCCTGGGGACCGCCCCCGGCCCGCCCGGCCGCGTATCCGGCGAGGAAGGTGGTCAAGGGCGCCGCCGGCCTGGCCACCCCGTGGGCGGCGTCCCGGGCCAGGTCGAGCAGCACACCGGTGTCGACGTCCAGGTCGATGCCCAGTTCGTCCTTGACGGCGGAGATCCATTCATCCAACACGTGCCCATGCTCCCTGATACGTGCCCTCGCGGCGGCGATGTCGTCCCAGGTGTCGCAGTCGAAAGAGGCGACGGGATCGGCGATGCGCGCGAGGTGGAGTCCGGCGGTCAGCCGGCGCAGGGGCAGCCCGGTGAGGCCGCCGTGCCCGGCGGCGAGCGCGGCCAGCCCGCGGCGCAGCGCGCGGGCGCGGTAGGCGGCCACCAGCGGCTGGTCGCGGCCGTCGGCGTCGGCGCACAGGACGCCGTCGGCGCCGCTGTCCACAAGGGCGGCCAGCAGCCCGCGTACGGCCGTCCCGGCGAGGAACGGCAGGTCGGCCGAGAGGACCACGACGTGCTCGGCCGTGGTGTGACGCAGCCCGGCGTCGAGGGCGGCGAGCGGACCGGCGCCCGGCGGGTCCTCGCGGGCCCAGGTCACGGCCCGCGGGACGGGCCGTGGATCGGCGACGACCACGGTGGTCCGCGCCCCGGCACAGGCGGCGAGCACCCGGTCGAGCAGCGGGCGGCCGCCGACCCGGACGCCGGGCTTGTCGGCGCCTCCGAGCCGCCGGGCGGCCCCGCCCGCGAGCACGACGGCGTCGTACACGGCGGGCGGCTGATACGGGGTCACCCCCCGAGTATGCGCGTCCGGGCGATCACGGGGAACGCGGGGGAACCCCATCCCCTCACACGGTGCGCAGCAGCACCGCCGGCTGTTCCACGCAGTCCGCCACGTACCGCAGGAAACCGCCCGCCGTGCCGCCGTCGCACACCCGGTGGTCGAAGGTGAGCGACAGCTGGACCACCTGCCGCACCGCCAGCTCGCCTTCGTGCACCCAGGGCTTGGGCGCGATGCGGCCGACGCCGAGCATGGCGGCCTCGGGGTGGTTGAGGATCGGCGTGGAGCCGTCCACGCCGAACACCCCGTAGTTGTTCAGGGTGAAGGTGCCGCCGGTGAGGTCGGCGGGCGTCAGCGCCCCGGTGCGGGCCGCCTCCGTCAGCCGCGCGAACTCGGCGGTGAGCGACTCGGCGTTCCGGGCGTGCGCGTCCCGTACGACGGGGACGACCAGGCCCCGCTCGGTCTGGGCGGCGAAGCCCAGGTGCACCCGCTCGAACCGGACGATCTCCCTCGCCCCGGTGTCGACGGCGGAGTTCAGCTCGGGGAAGCGGGCGAGCGCGGCGGTGCAGATCCGGGCCAGCAGGGCGATCAGGGAGACCTTCGGCGCGCCGGCCGTGTCTGTCCCCGCCGACGCGCCGGCGGCGTTCATCGCCGCGCGGGCCCGCATCAGCTCGGTGGCGTCGGCGTCCACCCAGCAGGTGGCGTCCGGTATCTCGCGCCGGCTGCGGGAGAGCTTGTCGGCCACGGCGCCGCGCACGCCCTTGAGGGGCGTGCGGATGCCGTCCACGGCGCGGGCGGCGGTCGCCGGTGCGGCGGCGGCCTGCGTGGCGGCGACGGCCTGCGTGGCGGCGACGGCCTGCGGCGCCGGTGCCGCGCCCGCCGTCTCCCGCGCCGGTTCCGTGCCCGGGTGCGGCCCGGCCGGTGCCGGGGCCGTACGGCCCTGCGCCGCGGCGGCCCGCAGCGCGTACTCCACGTCCGCCCGCAGGATCAGCCCGTCGGGCCCGGACCCGGTCAGCTCCCGCAGGTCCAGGCCGTTCTGCCGGGCCAGCCTGCGGACCAGCGGCGAGATGACGGGAACGGGCCCGTCCACCGGGTCGGCGGCACGCGCGCGGCCGTTCGCCCCGGCCGGCGCCGGGAGGACGCCGCCGGCCGGCGGGCCCGGCCGCACCCTGCGCCGCCGCGCGGGCGCCCGGGAGGTGCCGTAACCGACGAGGACGTTGCCGGAGCCCTCGGTGCCCGGGTCCTCCCCGTCCGAGGCCGCGGTGTCCGCCCCGCCGGCTGCCGCGGCCTCCGCGCTTGCGGCGCTCCCGGCGGTCCCGGTGCTCGCGGGCCGCGCCCGCGCGGGGTGCGCGGGCGCGGACCGGTGCCCGCCGGTGCCGCCCGCGGCGGGGCGGCCCGGCTCGGGCTCGCCGACGGCCACCGTCAGCAACGGCGCCCCGACGGGCAGTTCGGTTCCCGCCTCGCCGAAGCGGGCCGTGACCACGCCGCCGTAGGGGCACGGCACCTCCACCATCGCCTTCGCCGTCTCGACCTCGACGACGGGCTGGTCGACGGCGACGGCGTCGCCCACCTCGACCAGCCAGCGCACGATCTCCGCCTCGGTGAGCCCTTCACCGAGGTCGGGCAGCTTGAACTCCAGCACCTGTGCCATCAGCTCTCGGCCTCCCATTGCAGACGCCCCACGGCGTCCAGGATCCGGTCCACACCGGGCAGGTGGTGGCGCTCCAGCATCGGCGGCGGATAGGGCACGTCGAACCCGGCCACCCGCAGCACCGGCGCCTCCAGGTGGTGGAAACAGCGCTCCGTGACCCGGGCCGCGATCTCCCCGCCCGGGCCCCCGAAGGAGCCCGACTCGTGGACGACGACCGCGCGTCCCGTCCGCCGCACCGAGGCGCACACCGTCTCGTCGTCGAACGGCACCAGGGAGCGCAGATCGACGACTTCGAGGTCCCAGCCCTCGGCCCGGGCCGCCTCGGCCGCCGCCATGCAGACGGCCACGGACGGCCCGTACGTGATGAGCGTGGCGCTCCGCCCCGAGCGCCGCACCACCGCGCGGCCTATCGGTTCAACGGGCGCCGGGTCGTCCGGGTTCCAGGAGTCCTTCGACCAGTACAGGCGCTTGGGCTCCAGGAAGACCACCGGGTCGTCGGAGGCGATGGCGGCGCGCAGCAGCCCGTAGGCGTCCGCGACGGTGGCGGGCGTGACGACATGGAGCCCCGGAGTCGCCATGTAGTACGCCTCGGAGGAGTCGCTGTGGTGTTCCACACCGCCGATGCCGCCGCCGTAGGGGACGCGCACGGTGAGCGGCAGGGGCATGCTCCCGCGCGTGCGGTTGCGCATTCTGGAGACATGGCTGACGAGCTGCTCGAACGCCGGATAGGCGAACGCGTCGAACTGCATCTCGACCACCGGCCGCAGCCCGTACATCGCCATGCCGACGGCCGTGCCCAGGATGCCGGCCTCCGCCAGCGGCGTGTCGGTGCAGCGGTCCTCGCCGAACTCCTTCGCGAGCCCGTCGGTGACCCGGAAGACGCCGCCGAGCGCGCCGACGTCCTCGCCGAGGACGTGAACGCTGTCGTCGGCGGCCATGGCGTCGCGCAGCGCGCGCGTGAGGGCCTGCGCCATGGTGGCCGGCCGGACGGCGACGGTGCTCATCACAGCGCTCCTTCCGGCCGCGGCGCCGCACCAAACCCGGCCGCTGCCGCTGCCTCTGCCTCTGCCTCTGCCGCTGCTTCGGCCTCGGCCTCCAGTTCGGCGCGCAGCCGCTCGCGCTGCTCCCTCAGCTGCGGGGTGGGCTCGGCGTACACATGGTCGAACAGATCCATGGGGTCGAGCACCGGGTCCTGGTGCATGCGGGCGCGCAGATCGGCGGCCATCGCCTCGGCGTCCTCGCGGGCCGCGCGCATCCCGTCCTCGTCGATCAGGCCCCGCGCGGTCAACTCGCGCTCCAGCAGCAGCACCGGGTCGTGCTCCCGCCAGGTGTCCACCTCGGCGTCCCCGCGGTAGCGGGTGGCGTCGTCGGCGTTGGTGTGCGCGTCGACGCGGTAGGTGATCGCCTCCACGAGTGTCGGGCCGCCTCCCGCGCGCGCGTGCCCTACGGCGTCGGTGAGGACCTCGTGCACGGCCGCGGCGTCGTTGCCGTCGACCAGGCGGCCGGGCATGCCGTAGCCGACGGCCTTGTGGGCCAGCGACGGGGCCGCGGTCTGCTTGGCGAGCGGGACGGAGATGGCGAAGCCGTTGTTCTGGACCAGGAAGACGACCGGGGCCCGCCAGACGGCGGCGAAGTTCAGCGCCTCGTGGAAGTCGCCCTCGCTGCTGCCGCCGTCGCCGACCATGGCCAGCGCGACCACGTCATCGCCCTTGAGGCGGGCGGCGTGCGCGAGGCCGACGGCGTGCGGCAGCTGGGTGGCGAGCGGCGTGCACAGGGGGGCGACGCGGTGCTCGTAGGGGTCGTAGCCGGTGTGCCAGTCGCCGCGCAGCAGGGTGAGGGCCTGGACGGGGTCGACGCCGCGGGCGATGACGGCGAGCGTGTCGCGGTAGCTCGGGAAGAGCCAGTCCCGCTCCTTCAGCGCCAGCGCGGCGGCGACCTCACAGGCTTCCTGGCCGGTGCTGGAGGGGTAGACGGCGAGGCGGCCCTGCTTGGTGAGGGCGGTGGCCTGCGTGTTGTAGCGGCGGCCACGGACCAGGTGGGCGTACAGCGTCCGCAGCAGCTCCGGGTCGGCCTGGCCGGCCGCCTCGGTGCCGAGGACGCGGTACGGCTCCGGGTCGGGCAGCAGCGGCGCGGGGTCGGTTCGGGGCTGCCAGGCGGGCGGCGGTGATGGCCGGTACGCGCCCCGCTGCTCCATGACCGTCATGACGGCACCTCCTCGTGGGAGCGGCTTCGCGGCGCGCCGCGGCTGTGTGACGCGCCTCACCTACCGATTGTTCGGTCGCCGGCACATTTTGGCTACAGGCACCCTCAGGCTGTGGACAAACGGTTCTCCACACCCTGAGATGAACGCAGTACGTCCATGGCGGGGAGGCGGGGGGACATGGCAGCTGAACGAATGGCCGAACCCGCCGAACGCCAAGGGGAGCCGGCCGCGTGCCAGGGGGAGGCCGCCGAGCGCCGCGCGGCCGCCACCGAGTGCCATGACGACGCGACCGGGCGCCACGACGCCGCCCTGCCGCCGCCCCGCCCGCTGGACGCCGTCGACCAGGACATCCTGCGCATGCTCCAGGCGGACGGCCGCGCCTCGGTACGGTCGGTCGCCGAGCGGGTCCACGTCTCCCGCGCGAACGCCTACGCCCGCATCAACCGGCTGGTCGAGGACGGTGTCATCCGCGGCTTCGGCGCCCGTGTCGACCACGAACGCGCGGGGCACGGCACCTCCGCGTACATCACCCTGAAGATCGTCCAGAACTCCTGGCGCACGGTGCGCGAGCAGCTCCGCCGGCTCCCCGGCGCCTCCCACATCGCCCTGGTGGGCGGCGATTTCGACGTCCTGCTGCTGGTGCACACGCCCGACAACCGGGCCCTGCGCGAGCTGGTCCTCACCCGGCTCCAGGCGATCCCCGAGGTGCTCAGCACCCGCACGCTGCTGGTCTTCGAGGAGGAGGACCTGGAGCCACAGAGCTGACCGGGACGGCCGGCACCGCCGGGGAACGGCCGGGGAACGGCCGGGGAACGGCCGGGGAACGGCCGGAACGGCCCCGCCGCCCCGGCCGGTGGTGCCTGCCCGTGGTACCCGCCGGGGCCGTCAGCCCCTGGTCAGCCCGGAGAACACCAGCCGCACCACCGCGTCGGCCACGTCCCGCTCGCCCATGCCGCGCCCGTCGGGCCGGTACCACTCCACGATCGAGTTGATCATGCCGAAGACCAGCCGGGTCGCCAGCCGCTCCTCGATGTCGCCGCGTACGTCCCCCTCGGCGGCCGCCGCCGACAGCAGCGCGGCCACCCGGTGGTCGAACTCGCGCCGCCGCTCCAGCGCCCACCGCTCGGTGCCGGTGTTGCCCCGTACCCGCAGCAGCAGGGTCACGTACGGCAGCTCGGCCATGAGCACCTCGACCATGCGCCGCACCACGTACTCCAGCCGCTCCACGGCGCGCCCCGCGCGCGCGTGCTCCTCGTCGAGGATGCCGAAGAGCTCGTCCAGGGCCCGGCTCACGGCCCGGCGCAGCAGCTCCTCCTTGCCCGTGACGTGGTGGTAGATCGACGACTTGGAGATCCCGGCGGCTTTGGAGAGGTGCTCCATGGAGGTGCCGTCGTATCCGCGCTCGTTGAAGACGCGCACGGCGACCGTCAGAAGCGTCTCCGGGGTGTACGTGTCACGCCTGGCTCCGGTCATGAGCTGCTGCCCTCCCGCTTGTCGGAGGCGTACGAGTGGCGGTACAGCGCGAGGGACGGCGCGTAGCGGCCGCAGGGGTCGCACGCGTGGAGCTCGTCGAGCAGCTCGTACGCCCAGGTGCAGCCCAGCCTGCGGCTCCACTCCAGCGGCCCCAGCGGGTAGTTGACGCCCAGGCGCATCGCGGTGTCGATGTCCTCCTCGGTGGCCACGCCCTTGGCGACCGCGTCGTGCGCCAGGTCGATGATCCGCGCGACCGTGCGCGCGACGATCATGCCGGGGACGTCGCCGATGACGCTGACCTTCTTGCCGAGCGCCTGGAACAGGCCGGTGGCCTGGGCCAGCGTCGCCGGGGAGGTGTCCTGGGAGGCGGCCAGCGCGATGCGGCCGGCCTTGCGGTAGTCGAGCGCGAGGTCGAAGTAGACCACGTCCCGGAACTCCACGGAGGTCTGGCCGTCGGCGAGCGCCAGCTGACCGCCGCTGGGCAGGACCAGCCGGGTGCCGCTGTCCTCGGCCTCCTCGCGGACCTCGATGCCCGCCTCGCGGATCAGCGCGAGCAGCTCGCGGGCCGGGCCGAGGCCGCCCTCGGCGACGACGTACGCGGGCGGCTCGGCCGGCTCGGCGGTGTGCGGCTCGGGGCGTTCGGCGCCGTCGCGGTAGTCGTACCAGCCCTGTCCGCTCTTGCGGCCGAGCCGGCCGGACTCGACCAGCCGGCGCTGGGCGAGCGACGGCGTGAAGCGCGCGTCCTGGAAGAAGGACTGCCACACGGAGTGCGTGACGGACTCGTTGACGTCCTGGCCGATGAGGTCGGTGAGCTCGAAGGCGCCCATCCGGAAGCCGCCCGACTCGCGCAGCACCGCGTCGATGGTGGCCGGGTCGGCGGCCTGGGCCTCGTAGACCGCGAACGCCTCGGCGTAGAAGGGCCGCGCGATGCGGTTGACGATGAAGCCGGGGGTGTCGGCGCAGGCCACCGGGGTCTTGCCCCAGGCCCGGGCGGTCTCGTACGCGCGCGTGGCCGACGTGACGTCGGTGGCGAACCCGGAGACCACCTCCACCAGTGGCATCAGCGGCGCCGGGTTGAAGAAGTGCAGGCCGACGAGGCGGCCGGGCGCGCGCAGGGTGCCCGCGACGGCCGTCACGGACAGGGACGAGGTGTTGGTGGCGAGCAGGCAGTCGGCGCCGACGACGCCCTCCAGGTCGCGGAACAACTCCTGCTTGACGTCGAGCCGTTCGGCCACCGCCTCGACGACCAGGGCGCTGTCGGCGAGTTCGGCGAGGCTCCCGGCGGGCCGCAGCCGGGCGCGTGCGGCGTCCCGGGCGGCACCGGTGAGGCGCTCCTTCTCGACGAGCCGGTCGAGACGGGCGCCGATCGCGTCGGCCGCCTCGCGGGCGCGGCCGGGGACGGCGTCGTACAGCCGCACGGGATGGCCCGCGACCAGCGCGACCTGGGCGATGCCCTGGCCCATGGTGCCGGTGCCGACGACTGCCACGGGGCTGCTGAGGTCGAGTGCTGTCATGTGCGCGATCCTCCCGCACGGGGTTTTCCACAGATGCGGCGGTCCCCCTTGTCCCGACCGATCGTTCGGTTACTCTAACTCTGTCCGGCTGTTCCCGCCCAGGTTTCCGCCCAGGTCATGAGCTCGACGAAGAGTTCACCAGACGAGGAGTTGGTCCCCCATGGCCGCCGAACTCACCGCGCACACCCTGATCACCCGGCACCGGCCCACCCTCGACCGGGCGCTGGAGGCGATCCGCACGCGCGCGTACTGGTCCCCGCACCCCGAACACCCCAAGGCGTACGGGGAGGACGGCGGCCTGGACGCGGCGGCGGGCAGGGCCGCCTTCGACGCCCTGCTCGGCACCCGCCTCGACCTCGGCCAGCCCGGCACGGACGACTGGGTGGGCGGCGAGGTCTCCCCGTACGGCATCGAGCTCGGCGTCACCTACCCGCACGCGGACGCCGACGTGCTGCTGCCCGCCATGCGGGCCGGGCAGCGGGCGTGGCGGGACGCCGGCCCGGAGCTGCGCGCGGCGGTCTGCCTGGAGATCCTCAAGCGGATCAGCGACCGGACGCACGAGTTCGCCCACGCGGTCATGCACACCTCGGGCCAGGCGTTCATGATGGCGTTCCAGGCGGGCGGCCCGCACGCGCAGGACCGCGGCCTGGAGGCGGTGGCGTACGCGTACGCGGAACAGGTCCGCACACCGGAGTCGGCCGAGTGGACCAAGCCCCAGGGCAAGCGCGACCCGCTGGCGCTGACCAAGCGCTTCACGCCGGTCCCGCGCGGCATCGGCCTGGTGATCGGCTGCAACACCTTCCCGACGTGGAACGGCTATCCGGGCCTGTTCGCCTCCCTGGCCACCGGCAACGCGGTCCTGGTCAAGCCCCACCCGCGCGCGGTGCTGCCGCTCGCGCTCACCGTGCGGACCGCGCGCGAGGCGCTCGCCGAGGCGGGCTTCGACCCGAACCTGGTCGCCCTGGCCGCCGAGCGCCCCGGCGAGGGCATCGCCAAGACCCTCGCCACCCGCCCCGAGATCCGCATCGTCGACTACACCGGCTCCACGGCCTTCGGCGACTGGCTGGAGGCCAACGCCCGCCAGGCGCAGGTCTACACGGAGAAGGCCGGCGTCAACACGGTGATCGTGGAGTCGACCGGCGACTACGCGGGCATGCTCGCCAACCTGGCCTTCTCGCTGTCGCTGTACAGCGGCCAGATGTGCACCACCCCGCAGAACCTGCTGATCCCCCGCGACGGCATCCGCACCGACCAGGGCCCGAAGACCTACGAGGAGGTCACCGCGGACCTGGCGAAGGCCGTCGGCACGCTCCTCGCCGACGACGCGCGCGCGGCGGCGCTGCTCGGCGCCATCGTCAACCCGGACGTCAAGGCCCGCCTGGAGGCCGCCGCCGGCCTCGGCGAGCTCGCCCTGGCCTCGCGCGAGGTGACCCACCCCGACTTCCCGGACGCGGTCGTGCGCACGCCGGTGATCGTGAAGCTGGACGGCGCCAAGCCCGACGACGAGGCCGCCTGGATGAGCGAGTGCTTCGGGCCGGTCTCCTTCGCGGTGGCCGTCGACTCCGCCGGCCACGCGGTGGAGCTGCTGCGCCGCGGCGTCCGCGAGAAGGGCGCGATGACGGTCGGCGCGTACACCACCGACGAGGAGGTCGAGCGGGCCGTGCGGGAGGTCTGCCTGGAGGAGGCGGCCCAGCTCTCGCTCAACCTGACCGGCGGGGTGTACGTCAACCAGACGGCCGCCTTCTCCGACTTCCACGGCTCGGGCGGCAACCCGGCGGCCAACGCGGCCCTGTGCGACGCGGCGTTCGTGGCCAACCGCTTCCGGGTGGTGGAGGTCCGCCGGGAGGCCGCCTCTTAGGAGGACCGCGGTCCGCCGCCGGTGGCGCTCCAGTGGTAGAGCGTCATGGCCACGCTGGTGGCCAGGTTGTAGCTGGAGACCTGGGGGCGCATCGGCAGGGACAGCAGCTGGTCGGCACGCGCGCGCAAGTCGGCGGAGAGTCCGCTGCGCTCCGACCCGAAGGCGAGGACGGCGTCGTCCGGCAGCTTCACTCCGCGCAGGTCCTCGCCCTCCGGGTCCAGCGCGAACACCGGCCCCGGCGGCAGCTCGCCGGCGTCCAGCCGCTCCACCGCGGTGGCGAAGTGCAGCCCCGCCCCGCCGCGCACCACGGTGGGGTGCCACGGGTCGAGCGGGCCGGTGGTGACGACGCCGGTGGCGCCGAAACCGGCGGCCAGCCGGATGACGGCCCCCGCGTTGCCCAGGTTGCGCGGCTGGTCGAGGACGACGACCGGCGCGGTGCGGGGCGTGCGGGCCAGCGCCCGCAGGTTGGCCGCGCGCGAGGGCCGTACGGCCAGGGCGGCCACGGCGGTGGGATGCGGGCGCGGCACGAGGGAGGCGTACGCGGCGTGCGGCACCTCCGTCAGCAGCGCGTCCAGCGCGTCCCGCACGTCCGGCGCCAGCTCGTCGGCGAGGGCCAGGGCCGCCGCGCGGTCGGCGGTGACGGCCACGGGCACCTCGGCACCGAAGCGCACGGCGTGCTTGAGGGCGTGGAAGCCGTCGAGCAGCACCGGGGAGGCGGAGGCGAGTCGGCGCCAGGCGGTGAGGGCGTCCAGGGCGGCGTCGGTCATGCCGTGAAGCCTACGTGCGGGCGCCGCTCGTCCTCCCGTCCGCGCTGCCCCGGCACCGGCGCCCGGCCGTCCCCGCCGCGCGCGAGCCGTCCCCGCGCGCGTGCCGCCCAGCCGCCCAGGCGGCGCAGGAACGGCGTGGGCAGGAAGACCGCGTCGGCCGTGATCATCGCCAGCGAGAAGAACGGCAGCCCGAGGACGACCGCGATCGCGGCGTGCTCGACGATCATGACGGCCAGCAGGACGTTCTTCACCCGCCGGTGGAAGAGCGTGAACGGGAAGGCGACCTGCGCGATCACGGTGCCGTAGGTGAGGAGCATGACCAGGGTGCCGCTGGCGGACAGCAGCCCGGCGAGGGCGGGCCACGGCGAGAAGTAGTCCAGGTGCAGCGGGTAGTAGACGGCGGTGCCGTCCTGCCAGCGCGACCCCTGCACCTTGTACCAGCCCGCGGTCGCGTAGATCAGGCACGTCTCGGCCATGATCACGAGCAGGGCGCCGTTGTGCGCGATGGTGGCGACGACGTCGAGGAGTATCCGCGGCTCGCCGCCGCGCGCACGGGACGGCTCACCGCCACTCGCGCCGGGTGGCTCGTCGCCGCACGCCTGGCGGCCGGCCAGCCACCACAGGGCCTGCCCGAGCCATACACCTCCCAGCAGCACCGGTATGAACCGGTCACCGTCGAGCCGCCCCGCGAGCGCCGCCGCGATCAGGACGAGTCCGAGCACGCCCCACAGGGCGGGGCCGGTCCGGTCCCGGACGCGTCCGCCCCGCGCGCGTGCCGCACGCGCGCGCCGCGCCCGCCGCGCGTCCAGGGACCAGACCTGGCCGCAGCGCGTGAAGACGAGGTAGACGCTCATCAGATGCAGGACGTTGTCGCCGCCGTCCCCGACGAAGACGCTGCGGTTCTGGAGCGACAGCACGCCCACCATGAAGAGCACCGACGTCGTGCGGGTGCGCCAGCCCAGTACCAGCAGCGCACCGGTCAGCACCGACAGCGCGTAGACGGTCTCGAACCAGACCCGCCCGTCCAGCCACATCAGCGCCGTGAAGGAGCCGTTGTCCGCGATCAGCCGCTCGGCGAGCTCCCGGCTCCAGGGGCCGTCGGGACCGTACAGCTCGTGGCGGTGGGGAAACTCCCGCAGCAGGAAGAGCAGCCAGGTCGCGCCGAGCCCGATACGGACCACGGCGGTCTGGTACGGGCCGAGGGCGGAGCCGGTGACATGGGCGATGCCGCGCGAGAGCGACGAAGCCAGGCGGTTCACTCCGCTCCCCTTTCCGCCGCGCGGTCCTCACCGGTCCGGTCCGTGGGAACCGGCCACCACGGCAGCACCCGGTGGACCGGCCGGGCCGAGACCTTCTCGTGGCTCCAGGGGGGCGGCGGCACGCTGGTGGTCCGGGACCGGAACTGGACCCGCTCGACGACGCCGCCCGGCCCGGCCGCGTCGTTCCGCTCCAGGCGGAGCACCCCGATACGGCGCAGGTAGGTCTCGGCCAGCGCCCCGCGCAGGCCCACCGGGCGGTTGCGGGAGTCATGGGTGGCGACATAGAAGTCCCAGGCCCGGCGGAGCTGGTTCTGCCGGGTGTGGCTCGGCAGCGGATCGCCGTCGATGGCCCTGCCGTCCTCGGCGGACAGGTCGTACCAGCCGGTGGTGCGGACCCCGCCGTCCGCCGTGCCGACCTCCGCGCGGACCTGGACGGCGATGTTCTGCTGCAACGGGTTGGGCGCGAACAGCTTCCAGTTCTGCTCGAACTCGGGGTAGATCCACTCGTCCACCACGTCGCCGTGCCGTTTGCTGAGCGTGTTCGGCGGCGCTACGTGCAGGAACAGCATCCCGAGGTGGACGCAGACGGCCGCCGCGACGAGCGCGAGCGCGCACGCGGCCACGATCTGGTACCGCGGGGACAGCGCGGCGACACCGGTGGCCGATCCGACGGTCTCCGCGGGCCCGGCGTGTGCCGCCCCGGGCCCGGCGTGTGCCGCCCCGGGCCCGGCGTGTGCCGCCCCGGGCCCGGCGTGTGCCGTCCCCGGCCCGGCGTGTGCCTCATCGGTCCCATAGGACACGGGAAGCCCGGACACCTCCTCCGCCCCGGCCGTCACCGCACCGGCCCCGCCCGGCGTATCGGCCCCGCCCGGCGTATCGGTATCGGCGGAGGGCCGCCGACCCGGCCCGTCCGGCTCCTGCCGGGTGCCCGAGCCCGTGTCGTCCGCGTCCATCCCACCTCGTTCCCCATCGATCCCACGTCGGTCCAACGCCGGTCCCACGTCGGTCCCGCGTCGGCCCCGGTCGTCGGTCCCGCCGCCACGCCCCACGACCCGCGCCTCCCCCGGGCCCCCGCCCCCGCCGTCCGTCGGCCACCGGGCGCCGTACCTCCCGCCCTCGCACGCCTGTCGCGGCCCTCGGCGGCACCCGAACCGGAACGGTACTCAGCACCGGCCCGCCGGACCCGCCCCTTGGCCGGACCGGACCGCCACCGTTCGGCCACGGGCCTACCCGCCCCTGTTCGTCCACAGGCCGGCCCGGCGGGTTATCCACAGCGGTTGACACCTTACGGCGCCCGTCCCACCATGGAATCGCACGAACCGAACGATCGGTCGGGGGCAGGTTCCGGGCAGGCCCAGGTCGAGGGGGACCCATGGCGACAGCAGCAGCGCAGGACACGGCCCGTGGCGCGGAGGGCGACACCGCCGCCCGCGCGCGCGCCTTCGACGCGGCCGTGGCGGCCGACGAGCGCATCGAGCCACGTGACTGGATGCCCGACGCCTACCGCGCGACCCTCGTGCGCCAGATCGCCCAGCACGCCCACTCCGAGATCATCGGCATGCAGCCGGAGGCCAACTGGATCACGCGCGCGCCCTCCCTGCGCCGCAAGGCCATCCTGATGGCCAAGGTCCAGGACGAGGCCGGCCACGGTCTGTACCTGTACGGCGCGGCCGAGACCCTCGGCGTGAGCCGTGACGAGCTGCTCGACAAGCTCCACTCCGGCCGCCAGAAGTACTCGTCGATCTTCAACTACCCGACCCTGACCTGGGCGGACGTCGGCGCGATCGGCTGGCTGGTGGACGGCGCGGCGATCACCAACCAGGTGCCCCTGTGCCGCTGTTCCTACGGCCCGTACGCGCGCGCGATGGTCCGCGTCTGCAAGGAGGAGTCCTTCCACCAGCGCCAGGGCTACGAACTGCTGCTGGCCCTCAGCCGGGGCACGCCGGAGCAGCACGCGATGGCCCAGGACGCGGTCGACCGCTGGTGGTGGCCCTCGCTGATGATGTTCGGACCACCCGACGACGCCTCCCGGCACTCGGCGCAGTCGATGGCCTGGAAGATCAAACGGCACTCCAACGACGAGCTGCGCCAGCGCTTCGTCGACATCTGCGTCCCCCAGGCCGAGTCCCTCGGCCTCACCCTGCCCGACCCGGACCTGAAGTGGAACGAGGAGCGGGGGCACTACGACTTCGGCCCGATCGACTGGACGGAGTTCCAAGAGGTCCTCAAGGGCAACGGGCCGTGCAACGAACAGCGGCTGAACCAGCGCAGGCGCGCCCACGACGAGGGCGCCTGGGTCCGGGAGGCGGCCGCGGCCTACGCGGACAAGCACGGCGAGACGGGAGCCACGCGCGCATGACGACCACCGACTGGCCGCTGTGGGAGGTCTTCGTCCGCTCCCGGCGCGGCCTCTCCCACACCCACGCCGGCAGCCTGCACGCGCCCGACGCGGAACTGGCCCTGCGCAACGCCCGCGACCTGTACACACGGCGCGGCGAGGGCGTCTCCATCTGGGTCGTGCCGTCCTCGGCGATCACCGCGTCCTCCCCCGACGAGAAGGACCCGTTCTTCGAGCCGGCCGCCGACAAGCCGTACCGGCACCCGACGTTCTACGAGATCCCGGAGGGAGTGAAGCACCTGTGACGACCGCCACCGCCACCGCGACCGCCGCCCTCGCGCTCGGCGACGACGCCCTGGTGCTCTCCCACCGGCTCGGCGAATGGGCCGGCCGCGCCCCCGTCCTGGAGGAGGAGGTCGCCCTCGCCAACATCGCCCTGGACCTGCTCGGCCAGGCCCGGGTGCTGCTGTCCATGGCCGGCGACGAGGACGAGCTGGCGTATCTGCGCGAGGAACGCGCCTTCCGCAACCTCCAGCTGGTGGAGCAGCCCAACGGCGACTTCGCCCACACCATCGCCCGCCAGCTGTACTTCTCCGCCTACCAGCACCTGCTCTACGGCCGGCTGGCCGAGGGAGACGGCCCGTTCGCCCCGCTCGCCGCGAAGGCCGTCAAGGAGGTCGCCTACCACCTCGACCACGCCGAGCAGTGGACCCTGCGGCTCGGCGACGGCACGGACGTCAGCCACGAGCGCATGCGGCGGGCGTGCGCCGCGCTGTGGCGGTACACCGGCGAGATGTTCCAGCCGGTGCCGGGCCTCGACGCCGACTGGGCGGCGATGGAGACGGCCTGGCTGGAGCGGGTGGGGGAGGTGCTGCGCCGGGCCACCCTCACGGTCCCCGACGGGCCGCGGTCGGGAGCGTGGACGGCCGGAGCGGGCCGCCAGGGCCTGCACACCGAGCCGTTCGGCCGGATGCTCGCCGAGATGCAGCATCTGCACCGCAGCCACCCGGGGGCGTCATGGTGACGCTCACCCCGCTGGAGGCGGAGCTCCTGGAGATCGCCGGCTCGGTCCCCGACCCCGAGCTGCCCGTTCTCACCCTGCGCGACCTGGGCGTGCTCCGGGCGGTGCGCGTCCGCGGCACCGGCGCGGTCGAGGTCGAACTGACCCCGACCTACACCGGCTGCCCGGCCGTCGAGGCGATGTCCCGGGACATCGAGCGGGCCCTGCGCGACCGGGGCATACGCGAGGTCACGGTCCGCACGGTGCTCACCCCGGCCTGGTCCACGGACGACATCACGGACGAGGGCCGCCGCAAACTGCGCCGGTTCGGCATCGCCCCGCCACGCGTCCGCCGGGAGACCGGACAGTCAGGACAGACAGGTCAGACGGACCAGACCGGTGTGACGAGTCAGACCGGTCAGACCCGTCAGCCCGGTCCGGTGCCGCTGGAGCTGGGCCCCACCCGCACCCGTGCGGCCGCCGGCCCGGACCCCGTCCGCTGCCCGCGCTGCGGCCGCGCCGACACCGAACTGCTCAGCCGCTTCTCCTCCACCGCGTGCAAGGCACTGCGCCGCTGCCTCGCCTGCCGTGAACCGTTCGACCACTTCAAGGAGTTGTGATGGCCCGCTTCCACACGCTCCGGGTGACCGCGGTCGACCGGCTCACCGACGACTCCGTCGCCCTCACCCTCGGCGTTCCCCCGGAGCTGCGCGAGGAGTACCGGCACACCGCCGGCCAGCATCTCGCCCTGCGCCGCGCGGTGGACGGCACGGAGATCCGGCGCACCTACTCGATCTGCTCCCCCGCCCCCGCCCCCGGCGACGACGGTCCGCACGCCCTGCGGGTCGGAGTGCGGCTGGTCGAGGGCGGCGCGTTCTCGGCGTACGCGCTGAAGGAGATCGCCGTCGGTGACGAGCTGGAGGTCATGACCCCGGCGGGCCGCTTCACCCACGACCCCGCGCCCGGCCTGTACGCGGCGGTCGTCGGCGGCAGCGGCATCACCCCGGTGCTGTCGATCGTCTCCACCCTGCTGGCGCGCGAGCCGGCGGCCCGGTTCTGTCTGATCCGCAGCGACCGGACGACGGCCTCGACGATGTTCCTGGAGGAGGTCGCCGACCTGAAGGACCGCTATCCGCGGCGGCTCCAGCTGGTCACGGTCCTCTCCCGGGAGGAGCAGCAGGCGGGCCTGCCGTCCGGGCGGCTCGACCGGGACCGGCTCACCGGGCTGCTCCCGGCGCTGCTGCCGGTGGCCCAGGTGGCGGGATGGTTCCTGTGCGGGCCGTACGGCCTGGTGCGAGGGGCGGAACGGGCCCTGCGCGGGCTCGGTGTGCCGCGGACGCGGATCCACCAGGAGATCTTCCACGTGGACGCGGGCACGGCGGCGGCACCGGCCGCCCCGGCCCCCGCCCACAGCACGGTGACCGCCCGGCTCGACGGCCGCGGCGGGACCTGGCCGGTCCGGGAGGGCGAGTCGCTTCTGGAGACGGTGCTGCGCAACCGGCCCGACGCGCCGTACGCCTGCAAGGGCGGGGTGTGCGGGACCTGCCGGGCCCTCCTGGTCGCGGGCGAGGTGCGGATGGACCGCAATTTCGCGCTGGAGCCGGAGGAGACGGAGGCCGGATACGTCCTGGCGTGCCAGTCGCACCCCGCGACGGAGCGGGTGGAGCTGGACTTCGACCGCTGACGCCACCCGTCGGCCGCGCCCGCCGCCTCCGGCCGGTGGACGCGCCGTCTACAGGACGAAGCCGTCCTCGCCCTTGTCGTTCACCACGGGCCGCCCCGCGGCGGCCCACTGCTGCATGCCGCCGTCGACGTTCACCGCGTCGATGCCCTGCTGAACCAAGTACATGGTGACCTGGGCCGACCGTCCGCCGGAGCGGCAGATCACATGGACGCGGCCGTCCTGCGGCGCGGCCTCGGTCAGCTCGCCGTACCGCGCCACGAACTCGCTGATGGGAATGTGCAGCGCCCCCGCGGCGTGACCCGCCTGCCACTCGTCGTCCTCACGGACGTCCAGCAGGAAGTCGCCGTCCTTGAGGTGCGCGACCTCGACCGTGGGCACACCAGCTCCGAAACTCATGCCCCCGACGCTACCGGAACCGCCCGGCGGCACCACCCCGCCGGGCGCCCGCCGCCGCCGCGCCGCCACCGCGCCGGGGCCCCCGCCGCCGCCCGGTGGCCCGGCGCCCGGTCGCTCAGCGCCCTGATCAGGGGTTCTGCCCCAGCAACGCCGCCAGCTCGGCCTCCCGCTCGGCCACCTGCCCCCGCAGCTGCCCGGCGATCTCCTCCAGCAGCCCGTCGGGGTCGTCCGGGGCCAGCCGCAGCATGGCGCCGATGGCGCTGTCCTCCAGCTCCTTGGCCACCAGCGTGAGCAGCTCCTTGCGCCGGGCGAGCCATTCGAGGCGGGC
This sequence comes from Streptomyces sp. NPDC052020, assembly GCF_040680575.1. Classification (NCBI taxonomy): domain Bacteria; kingdom Bacillati; phylum Actinomycetota; class Actinomycetes; order Kitasatosporales; family Streptomycetaceae; genus Streptomyces; species Streptomyces sp. NPDC052020. Next base: position 104,056 of record NZ_JBFAWY010000005.1, on the reverse strand, counting down.
GTACAGCTCCTCGCCGCGGTCGGGGCCCGCCGCGAGCTCCGGCCCGGCGGCCCACTCCTCCGCCAGCTCCCGCAGCTCCGTCTCGTCACCGCGGGCATAGGCGGCGTTGACGCGGGTGAGGAACTCCTCACGCCGCTTGCGCTCGGTGTCCTCCTGCGCCAGGTCGGGGTGGGCCTTGCGGACCAGTTCGCGGTAGAGCCCGCGCGCCTCCTCACTGGGCCGCACCCGCTGCGGGGGCCGCACCGGCTGCTCCGTGAGCATCGCCGCGGCCTCCGGGAACAGACCGCCCCCGTCCATCCAGCCGTGCAGCAGCTCCTCGACCCCCGGGATCGGCATCAGCCGGGCCTGCGCCTCGTCCGCCCGGCGCCGGTCCTCCGGGTCACCGGTGCGGTCGGCACGGGCCTTGAGGATCCGGGCGTCCAGCTCCTCCAGCCGCGCGTACATCGGGCCGAGCTTCTGCTCGTGCAGCCGGGAGAAGTTCTCGATCTCGACGCGGAAGGTCTCCACGGCGATCTCGTACTCGATCAGCGCCTGCTCGGCGGCCCGCACGGCACGCTCCAGCCGCTCCTCCGGGCGGGGCCGCTCAGCTTCCGGGGTCGTCACCCGACCAGCGTAGGCCACGGTCCGCGCCCCGCCCCTATTCGTCCGCCCCGGCCCCCGGTGATCCCGGCCCCTCCCCGCTCCCCTCCCCCTCCATAACACCGCGCAGAGGGCGGTATGAGAGCTGCTCCGCCCGTGCCCGCCCCCACTACCGTGACCGCCACCGCACCTCCCCGGCACACCGGCCCCGCGTGCCGCCTCCTCCCCCCGTTCCCCCCACCCCAGGAGACCGAGGAACCGCCATGACACCACCCGCACCGGACCCCTCCGGCACCGGACCCGACCGCCGGGTCAGCCGCAAGACCCTGCTGCGGGCGGCCATCGCCGCAGGCGCCTCCGCCCCGTTGCTCACCACCGGCACGGTGGCCCTCGCCCGGGACTCCCGCGCCCCGGGAACCGTCCTGACCCCGACGCCGCTGTGCGACGACGGCGACGGCCCCACGCACGAACAGATGGAAGGCCCCTACTTCAAGCCCAACTCCCCGCTGCGCACCGATCTGGCGGCCCCGGGCTCCACCGGCACCCCGCTGACCGTCAGCGGCTACGTCTTCGGCCGGAACTGCGTCCCGCTGTCCGCCGTGCTGCTCGACTTCTGGCAGGCCGACGCCTCCGGCGCCTACGACATGGCCGGATACGCCTTCCGCGGCCACCAGTTCACCGACTCCACCGGCGCGTTCGTACTGCGCACGATCGTGCCCGGCCTCTACCCCGGCCGCACCCGGCACATCCACGTCAAGGTCCAGGCGCCCGGCAAGCCGGTGCTCACCACGCAGCTCTACTTCCCGGGGGAACCGCGCAACGGCACGGACGCGCTCTTCGACCCAGCGCTGCTGATGAACGTCCGCGACGCCGGCGGGCGCAGGCAGGCCTCCTTCGACTTCGTCCTCGACGTGGCGGGCGTACCCGGGCCGGGCGAGCCCACCGACCCGCCGACCGAACCGCCGAGCGGTACCTGGACGCCGGGCCGGCCGTACGCGACGGGCGACAGGGTGACGTACGACGGCACCGCCTACCGCTGCCTCCAGGCCCACACGTCCATGCCCGGCTGGGAACCGCCCCGCGTCCCCGCCCTGTGGGGCCGCGCGTGAGCCACCGGCCCTGACCCCCGCCCGCCCCACCGCGGAACGAACGAGGCCCCGGCCGTGAGACAGCTCACGGCCGGGGCCTCGTCGTGCGGGAGGGACATCCCGGTCTGGATCGACGGTTTCCGGGAGTCATTTGTGAGGTCCCAGTGAATATCGACCGTCCTTCGAGGGCGGGCCGGAGGGCTTGCCATATGCTTACCGCACGGTTACGGAGATCGAACTCTCCACCGCTGGGCCCTCCCAGCCGTGTGCCGCCGGCCCTTCGGCCGGCTCCGCCTCCCGCTGCGCGAAACCGCTCGTCGCTCAGTCCCGGCGACGGCTCCGGCCCCGCGACCGCGTGGCCCGCGACCGCTTTGGCTCGCGTCCGCGCCATCGCTGAAGCGATCGGAGGCGGATCACGCGGTATCGCAGGTGGTAAATGCGTTAATAACCCGTTATTTCCCTATATCGTCATTGACTGAAACCTCAGGGAATCCTCAAAGTACTTGCCCGCCGCCGCGGCATCGTTGACGATGAAACGTGCTGCGGCGGGCCTCCCCCGCCTCACCCGAATAGACACGGGGGTGATTGGGCGTGCTTTTCCGTATTCTGGGTCCGCTCGGAATAGAGAAATCAAACGGCGAAAGCGTCAGGCCCTGGGCGCCGAAAAACCGTGCGTTACTTGCCTATCTCTGCGTCAACAATCACACAGCGATCTCCCCGGACCGGCTCATCAACGCGATCTGGTCGGGCACGCCGCCGCAGAGCGCTCACACCGCACTCCACGTCTACATCTGCAACCTGCGAAGCCGCTTCCGTGAGCTGGGGCTCGACGCCTCCGTCCTCACCACCCAGTCGACCGGATACGAACTGCGGCTCCCGCGCTCCTCCCTCGACCTCAATCTGTTCGAGGCCCATCTGACAGAGGCCCGTACCCTGCAAAGCCGCGGCGATCTCGAAGCCGCGTCCGCCGAACTGAGCGCCGCCGTCGCCCTCTGGCGCGGCCCGGCGCTGGCGGACTTCGGGGACATGCCCGCTTTCGCGGGAATCCGCCGGCTGCTCGACGAAAAACGTGTCTACGCCCACGAACGCCGACTCCAGCTGGAGCTGGGCCTGGGCCGTCACCACGAGCTGATCTGCGAGCTGTATTCGCTGATCGAAGCGCATCCGACCTGGGAGGCGATGTACGGCTACCTCATGATCTCCCTGTACCGCAGTGGCCGTACCGCGGACGCGCTGCGCGCCTTCGACCGAATCCGCGGCATTCTGGTCGAGGAGCTGGGCCTTGAGCCGGGACCGCAGCTACAGCATATTCAGCGGTCCATTCTCGCTCGCGATTCCTGGCTTGAGTCCGGTGCCGACCGTGGCGTTGCCGACGCCCAATTCTCCTTGCGATGACCACAAGGTCCGGCGCGCGGCCGGCGGTCCGTCGCTGAAGTACGGACCGCGGCGCACACGGTCGTCACGTCGTCGGCCGCGTCTGCGGCGCACGCGTGAGGAGGCGCCCGGTCAGGCTCCCGGGCCGGGCCGCCGGGCCACCCGTCACGGGCACCGGACGACCTGGCCGGCGTACGACAGACCGCCGCCGAAGCCGAAGAGCAGCACGGGGGACCCCGAGGTCAGTTCCCCCCGTTCCACCAGCTTGGAGAAGGCCAGCGGGATGCTCGCGGCCGAGGTGTTGCCGGAGTCCACGACGTCGCGCGCGATGACCGCGTTCACCGCGCCGATCAGCTTGGCGATCGGCTCGATGATCCGGAGATTGGCCTGGTGCAGGATGACACCGCCGAGTTCCTCCGGCGCGACGCCGGCACGCTCGCACACCGTCCTGGCGATGTCCGGAAGACTCGTCGTCGTCCACCGGTACACGGTCCGGCCCTCCTGGGAGAAGGATCCCCCCTTGCCCTCGATGAGCACGGCCCTGCCCATCTCGGGTACCGAACCCCAGACCACGGGGCTGATCTCGGCGGTGTCGGACGCGGTGACGACGACGGCACCCGCTCCGTCGCCGACCAGGACGCAGGTGGTGCGGTCGGACCAGTCCACGAAGTCCGTGAGCTTCTCGACCCCGATCACGAGGGCCTTCGTCGCGGAGCCGCCCTTGATGGCCAGATCGGCCATGGCCAGGGCGTGCGGGAAGCCGGAGCAGGCCGTGTTGACGTCCAGGGCCGCGGGCGCGGTGATGCCCAGCCGGTTCGCCACCCGCGCCGCCACGTTGGGAGAGCGCTCGTGGGAGGTGCAGGTCGCGACGATGACGAGATCGATCTCCGGGCCGGTCAGGCCGGCGTTGGCGAGGGCCTTCTGAGCCGCCTCCGCCGCCATGTCCGACACCGACTCGTCGGCCGCCGCCACATGCCGGGTGCGGATGCCCACCCGTCGCTGGATCCACTCGTCGCTGGTGTCGACCATCTCCGCCAGGGCGTCGTTGGTGAGTACCTTCTCCGGCTGGTAGTGCCCGATTGCCACAAGGCGAGATCCGGTCATAGTGGAGTTCTCCTGGTTCACGGACGATGGACTCGCCATCACCCTAGTCGTTTTCGAGTACGCGCTGGAGCGAAAAGGAGAGATCGACCGCCCACCCAATAACTTTGGATATGCGGAGAATTCAGGCGGACGGTGCGGCTTCCCCCCCTTCTCTCCCCCTTTCCGATGTGCCGTCGGCCGAAGCAGACGCTTTTCCCAGGAGAGTGTTTTCGGCATTCTCCAGGTGAAATCCGTGACCGCCGTGGAAGACCGCGCGCAGGGCGACTTCGGCACCGGACCGCGTCCGACGGCTCGGACCGTCCCATGTCAGGCGACGGTTTTCTCGGTCGGGCCGCTCTGCTGGGCCGCGGGGTTCCCCGGATTCGCCGGGCTCACGGGGATGCGGATCGCAAGCGGGGCCACCGCGGCGACGAAACAGCCGATCGCGGTGATCCAGAACGCTTCTTGATAAGCATCCAGGGTGGGCAGCGGCAATCCCTCGATGGTGTCACTGGCCAGAGTGGCACCGAGGACAGCCGTTCCTACGGCGCCGCCTACCGTACGGAATACCGCGTTCATTCCATTGGCGATTCCGCTCTGCTCGACGGGAACCGCGGAATTGATGGCGGCGGGCATGGCCGTATAAGCGAGGCCGACACCGAAACCGAATACCCCGGAGGCGAGATAGAGGCAGACCGGGTGCCCGTTCAGCACGGCGAGGAAGCCCATCGCCAGCCCCGCGAGCAGCCCGCCCAGCGACAGGGGGATCCGCGGGCCTCGCGCGGCGATCAGCTTGGCGCCGACCGGGGCGGCCGTCATGCTGCCGATGGCGGACGGCAGCAGCATCACACCGGCGAGCAGGACGTCGGCGCTGAATCCGTAGTGCGCGACCTCCTCCGGTGTCTGGGCGAAGTTGCTGATCACCATGAAGCACCCGTACATCCCGAAACCGATCACGGCGCCCGCCAGGTTGGTGATGGCCACGACGGGGCTCACCAGCATCCGGATGCTCACCAACGGGTCCCGCACCCTCAGCTCGACGACGACCCACACGGCCGCGATCACCACGGCCGCGGCGAAGAGGCCGACGATCCGTCCGGAGCCCCAGCCCCAGGCGTTGCCCTTGCTGACGGCGAGCAGCAGGGCGCACAGCCAGCCGGCCAGGGTGAGGGCGCCCAGCGCGTCCACCCTGGCGGCGTGATCGGTCGTCCGGTCCCTGGGGATGCCCGCCCAGGACCAGGCGATGGCGACGAGGCTGAGGAGCAGTCCGGCCCAGAAGACCGACTTGTGGCTCCACTGCTCCATCAGCAGCCCGGTGAGCACCAGGCCGAGGGCGCTGCCGATGCCCATCGCGGCGCTGACCGCCGCGATGCCGCCCGGGACCCGCTGCGGCGGAAGCTGGCCGCGCATCACGCTGATGGCCAGCGGGAGGACACCGCCGCCCGCGCCCTGGAGCACGCGGGCCACCACGAGCCAGGCGAACGACTCGGTGGTCACGGCGAGCACCGAGCCCAGCACCAGGCCGCCGAGCGAGACCAGCAGCATCGGTTTGCGGCCGTAGAGGTCCCCGAAGCGTCCCAGCAGCGGGGTGAGCACCGCGGCCGCGAGCAGGTTGGCGGTCATCAGCCAGGCGACCGTGCCGCCGGAGACGCGCATGGCCGCCGCGAGGGCGGGGAGGATCGGCACCACCGCGGTCTGCACCATGCTGAAGGCCAGCATGGACAGCACCAGCGCCGGCAGGATCTGGGTGCGGCCGGGTGCCTCGGGCGGCGCGGCCGCGTCGTGATTCGGATTCATACCCACTGCTTCTGTCGGGGGACGGCGGGGGTGGGTCACGGCTGGTCCGGTACGGCCTCCCTGGTCAGCACCTCACCGAGGTACTGTGCCAGCGCGGCGGCAGAGGGATGGTCGAAGACGAGTGTGGTCGGCAGCCGCAGGCCGGCCGCGGTGTTCAGCCGGCTGGTGAGTTCCAGCGCGGTCAGCGAGTCGAGGCCGAGCTCCCAGAACTCCCGGCCGGGCTCGACGGCGTCCGCGGAGGCGTACCCCATCACCGCGGCGATCTGCTCCCGGACGAACGCGAGGAGCGCGGCCGGCCGTTCCGCCTCCGGCAGCTCAGCGGTCCGCTCCCGGAGCGAGGCCCGCGGCGCCGTCCCCGGCCGCGCGGCCCCGGCCGGTGCCAGCCCGGACAGTACCCTGGCGAGGCCGCCGGACCGGGTGCGCAGCGCCTCGGCGTCGAGCGCGGCGGGCACGAGCACGGGCTCGTCCGCGGCGAGGGCGGCGTCGAACAGCTCGATCCCGCGCTCCGCGGACAGCGGTGCCAGGCCGGACCGGGCCATCCGGGCGATGTCGACGTCCGACAGGTTCGCCGCGATCCCCTCCTCGGGGTTCCACAGGCCCCAGGCCAGCGAGACGGCGGGCAGCCCGAGCGCCCTGCGCTGGTGTGCCAGCGCGTCCAGGACGTTGTTCGCCGCGGAGTAGTTGGCCTGTCCCGCGCCACCGAGCATGCCGATGACCGAGGAGAACAGGACGAACGCCGACAGGTCGTCGACCCTGGTCAGTTCGTGGAGGTTCAGCGCCGCCGTGCCCTTGGCCCGCAGGACGCGCTCCAGCCGCTTGGGCGTCAGCCCCGTGACGGTGCCGTCGTCGAGCACCCCCGCCGTGTGCACGACGGCGCCCAGCGGAGCGTCCTGCCGCAGCCGCGCCAGGGCCTCGGCCAGCGCCGGACGGTCGGCCGCGTCGCAGGCCAGGACGGACACCTCGGCGCCGAGCGCGGCCAGTTCGGCCGTCAGGCCGCCGGCGCCGGGCGCCGCCGGGCCGCGCCGGCTCAGCAGCGCCAGCCTCCGTACGCCGTGCCGCCGCACCAGATGGCGGGCGAACAGGCCGCCGAGCAGGCCGGTGCCGCCGGTGATGAGCACCGTGCGGTCCGGCGTCCAGGGTCCGCCGCCCGCCGCGGACGGGGAACGCCCGCCGCGGACCGCCGCCAGGCGGGGTTCCCGGACGGCGCCGGAGCGGACGGCCGTCTGCGGCTCGCCGGAGGTGATCGCGCCGATCAGCTGGTCCACCCCGCCTCCCCCCGGTTCGATGTCGACCAGGACGAACCGCCCGGGGTGTTCCGTCTGAGCGCTGCGGACCAGGCCCCAGACGGCCGCGCCCGCCGGATCGGACACCTCCTCGTCCGCACGGGCGGCCACCGCGCCCGCGGTGACGAGCACCAGCCGGGTCGCGGCCAGCCGAGTGTCGGCCAGCCATTCCTGCACCAGCCGGAGCGCGCGCCGGCTCGCCGCGGCGACCGCCTCGCCGGCGGTGTCCTTCTCCCCCGCGCAGGTGACGACGACGACCTCGGGCGGTGGCTCCGGGGCCCCCACCAGAGTGTCGAGGGCCAGCAGGTCCGGGCAGACGTCCACCGGTATCCCGGCGCTCTTGAACATCCCGGTCAGGCCGAGGTGGTCACTGCCCAGGAACGCCCACCGGCCGTCCGGCCCGCCGGCGGCCGCCGGGGCCGCGACGAGCGGCCACTCCAGCCGGTACAGCTCCCCCTGCCGCCTGCCGAGCGCCCGGCCGAGCTTCTCGGGCGTGGTGCGCTTCAGCAGCAGCGACTCGACCGAGGCCACCGGGCGGCCCGTGCCGTCCGCGAGGGCGAGCGAGACCGTCAGCCCGCCCGGCCCGCCGTCCTCGCGCGACGGGGTGACGCGGACCCGCAGGCGCCGCCCGCTCGGTGCGTACGTCTCGATCCCCTGCCAGGTGAAGGGCAGGGCGGGGTCCGGCTCCCGGTCCGGCGCCAGCACCGCGTGCAGCGCCGCGTCGAGCAGGACCGGGTGGAGGAGGAACCCGTGGTCCCCGTCCTCGCCGCCGGGGAGCTCCACGTCGGCGAAAAGCTCGTCCCCGAGCCGCCACAGGGCCCGCAGCCCGCGGAACCCGTCGCCGTACCGCAGACCGCGTGCGGCGAGCCGCTCGTAGACACCGGCGAGCTCCACCTCGACGGCTCCGGCGGGCGGCCAGCTGCCCTCGGCTGCCGGGGCGGCGTCCGGGCGGCCGGGGTCCGTCGCTTCCAGCCGGCCCGTCGCGTGCCGGGTCCACTCCCCGCCGGAGGCGTCCCGCGGCCGTGCGTGCACGGTGAAGGCGCGGTGGCCGTCCGCCCGCGCACCGCCGACGCTCACCCGTACGTCGAGCGCGGTTCCCTCGCGCAGGGCCATGGGCGCTTCCAGCACCAGCTCGCCGACCCGGCCGCCCCCCGTCCGCGCGGCGGCGTGCGCGGCCCACTCGGCGAACACCGCGCCCGGGACCAGGACCGTGTCCAGTACGACGTGGCCGGCCAGCCAGGGGTGGCTGTCCAGGCCCAGCCGGGCGGTGTACACGACGCCGTCGGTGGCGGGAAGTTCGACCGCCGCGCCGAGCAGCGGGTGGTCCGCCGCCCGGAGCCCGGCCCCGCCGAGGTCGGTGCCGCCGCGCGCCGGTGCGGTCAGCCAGTAGGACTGCCGGTCGAAGGCGTACGTCGGCAGCTCGACGGTGCGCGCCCCGGCCCGGGACGGCCCGGCCGCCCAGTCGACGTCGACCCCCTGGACGTACAGCGCGGCGAGCGCGGTGAGGAACGTCCGCTCCGCGGGCCGGTTGCGGCGGGCGGCGGCCGTCACCACGGCCGCCGGCGCCGCCGTCAGGCAGCCCTTCGCCATCGACGCCAGCACCCCGTCGGGCCCGACTTCGAGGAACCTCGTGACGCCCGCCGCCTCCAGCGCCCGTACACCGTCCAGGAACCGCACGGGCTGCCGCACGTGCCGGACCCAGTACTCGGCGGAGCACAAAGTCGACTCCTCGACCGGCCGGCCGGTCAGGTTGGAGACGACGGGCAGGGTGGGCGGACGGTAGTCGAGGGTCTCGGCGATGCGGGCGAACTCCTCCAGCATCGGCTCCACCTTCGCGGAGTGGAAGGCGTGGCTCACGGCCAGCCGCTTGGCCCGGCGGCCCCGCCGGCGCCACTGCGCCATGACGCGTGCCGCCTCGTCCGCGTCCCCCGCGACGACCGTCGAGGCGGGGCCGTTGAGCGCCGCGACGTCCAGCCGGGCGCCCCGCTCCGCGATCCACTCGGCGACCTCGTGTTCGGCCGCCTCCAGGGACACCATCGCCCCGCCGTCCGGCAGCCCGCCCAGCAGCCGGGCGCGGCTCGCCACCAGGAGGCAGGCGTCCGGCAGCGACAGGACCCCGGCCACGTGCGCGGCCGCGATCTCGCCGACCGAATGGCCCAGCAGGTAATCCGGGGTGACGCCCCAGTGCTGGAGCAGGCGGAACAGCGCCACCTCGAAGGCGAACAGGGCCGGCTGGGTCCACTCCGTACGGTCGATGAGCGCCGTCTCCCCGTCCGTGACGTCGGCGAACATCACCTCGCGGAGCGGGCGTCCGAGGTGGGGGTCCAGCTGCGCGCAGACCTCGTCCAGGGCCCGGGCGAAGGCGGGATGCGCCGCGTACAGGTCGCGGCCCATGCCGGGGTACTGGCTGCCCTGGCCGGTGAAGAGGAAGGCGACCCGTCCGGGTGTCGCCGCGCCCTGGACCACGTTTCCGGCGGGGGCGCCGTTCGCCAGGGATTCCAGGCCGCGGGTGAGCTCGTCGCGGTCCGCCGCGAGCACCACGGCCCGGTGTTCGAACGTCGAGCGGGTGGTGGCCAGGCTGTGGCCGAGGTCCCGCAGACCGGCGTCCACGGTCGCCGCGTGGCCCCTCAGGGCGGCCGCCTGGGCGCCCAGTGAGGCCGCGCTCCGGGCCGACAGCGGCAGCGGTACCGGCCCGGTCACGGGCTCCGGCTCCGGCTCCGGGGCGCTGGTCCCGGCGGCGGGGTCCGGCGCCTCCTCGATCACCACGTGGGCGTTGGTGCCGCTGATGCCGAAGGACGACACGCCGGCCCGGCGGGGGCCGTCGGCCCGCTCCCAGGGCACCGCCTCCCGCAGCAGCCGTACGTCTCCCGCGGACCAGTCGACGTGGGAGGTGGGGCGTTCGCCGTGCAGGGAACGCGGCAGGACGCCGTGGCGCATCGCCATGACCATCTTGATGACGCCGCCCACGCCGGCCGCGGCCTGGGTGTGGCCGGTGTTGGTCTTCAGCGAGCCCAGCCACAGCGGACGGCCGTCGGGACGGCCCTGCCCGTACGTGGCCAGCAGCGCGCCGGCTTCGACGGGATCGCCGAGGACCGTGCCGGTGCCGTGCGCCTCCACGACGTCGACCTGGCCGGGGCCGAGCCGGGCCGCGGCCAGCGCGTCCCGGATGACCCGCTCCTGCGCGGGGCCGTTCGGTGCCGTCAGCCCGTTGCTCGCGCCGTCCTGGTTGGCCGCCGTCCCCCGGACCACGGCGAGCACGCGGTGGCCCCGGCGGCGGGCCTCGGAGAGCCGTTCCAGCAGCAGCACGCCGGCGCCCTCGCCCCAGCCCGTGCCGTCCGCGTCGGCGGAGAAGGCCTTGCACCGGCCGTCGGGCGACAGGCCGCGCTGGCGGCTGAACTCCAGGAACATGCCGGGCGTCGCCATCACGGTCACCCCGCCGGCCAGCGCCATGGAGCACTCGCCGCGCCGCAGGGACTGAACGGCCAGGTGGAGCGCGACCAGCGAGGACGAGCAGGCGGTGTCGACCGTCACCGCCGGCCCCTGAAGCCCGAAGGTGTAGGAGAGCCGGCCGGAGAGCACGCTCGGGCTCGACCCCGTCAGCAGATAGCCCTCCAGGTCCTCCGGTGCCTCGCCGAGCGGCGGCCCGTACCCGGAGGGCATCGCCCCGATGAAGACGCCCGTGCGCGACCCGCGCAGCGTCCCGGGGACGATGCCGGCCCGCTCGAACGCCTCCCAGCCGATCTCCAGCAGGACGCGCTGCTGCGGGTCCATGCCCAGCGCCTCACGCGGGCTGATGCCAAAGAACGCCGCGTCGAACCGGGCGGCGTCGCGCAGGAAGCCGCCGGAGCGGACGTACGTGGTCTTCCGGTGCTCCGGTGAGGGGTGGTACAGGCCCTCGATGTCCCAGCCGCGGTCGGCCGGGAAGTCCCCGACGGCGTCCCCGCCCTCCGCCACGAGGCGCCACAGGTCCTCCGGGGAGGCCACCTCGCCCGGGTAGCGGCAGGCCATGCCGACGATGACGACCGGGTCGTCCCCGGCCGCCGGGGCGGCCGGCGCGGTGGCCTCGCCGCCGTCGGGCGACGACAGCAGCCGCCGGATCCTGCGGGCCAGCGCGAGCGGCGTCGGGTGGTCGTAGACCACGCTGACGGGCAGCTTCAGGCCGGTGGCCTCGACGAGTCGCTGGCGCAGCCGGACGGAGCCGAGGGAGTCGAACCCCAGGTCGCGGAAGGCCAGTTGGGCGTCGACCGCCTCGGGGCCGGCGTGTCCGAGCAGCACCGCGGCGTGCCGGCGGACGAGGTGCAGCGCCTCCTGCTCGCCGAGCGGCCCCCGCCGCGGCTCGGCGGTCTGCCGTTCCTCCTCCGGTACCGCTTCGGCGGGCCCGGCGGGCGCGGCGGCGGGGGCGGGTGCGCCGGGGGCCGCCAGCCAGTGCCGGGAGCGCTGGAACGGGTAGCCGGGCAGCTTGACCCGGCGGGCGCCGGTCCCGGCGTACCCCTTCGCCCAGTCGACCGGGACGCCCCGCACATAGGCCTCGGCGGCGGACCGCAGGAAGCGCCCGATCCCGCCCTCGCCCCGCTCCAGGGTGCCGACGACGGCGGCTTCCACCGGCTCGTCGGGGGACGTCTGCGCCGCGTCCTCGATGGTGTCCAGCATCCCGGCCACCAGCACCGGATGCGGGCTCACCTCGATGAAGACGGTGTGGCCGGAGTCCAGCAGCGCCCTGGTCGCGCGCTCGAACCGCACGGCCCCGCGCAGGTTCCGGTACCAGTACCCGGCGTCCAGGCGGAGCGTGTCCAGCCGCCCGCCGTCGGTGCTGGAGTAGTACGGGATGTCCGAGCGGCGGGGAGAGACGTCCTTCACCGCGTCGAGCACCTCGTCGCGGATGGCGTCGACCTGCGGCGAGTGCGAGGCGTAGTCGATCAGGATGGGGCGGCTGCGCACCCCGTCCCGTTCGAGGGCGGCGGCCAGCGCGGCGAGCGCCGCGGTGGATCCGCCGACGGCCGTCGAGCGGGGGCTGTTGACCACCGCCACGGACAGGTCGTCCGGGGAGCGTTCCAGATAGGGCAGGACGCCATCGACGGGCAGGGCGACGGACAGCAGCCCGCCGGTCCCGGCGATCCGGGCGATGGCCCGGCTGCGCAGGGCGACCGCGCGGGCGGCTTCCTCCAGGGTCAGGGCGCCGCAGACGCAGGCGGCGGCCAGTTCGCCCTGGGAGTGGCCCACCACGGCGTCGGGTTCGACGCCGTGCGCGCGCCATACGGCGGCCAGCGAGACCATGACCGAGAACAGCAGGGGCTGGACCACCTCCACGTCGTCCAGGCCCGGCGCTCCGGGGGCGCCGCGCAGCACCTCGGCCGGTGACCAGTCGACGTAGGGGGCCAGCGCCCGTGCGCACGCCTCCAGTTCGTCCCGGAAGACCGGGGAGCTCTCCAGCAGGCCGAGGGCCATGCCGGCCCATTGCGATCCCTGGCCGGGGAAGACGAACACGACCTTGGCCGGGTGCCGCGCGACGCCGCGCACCGCGGTGGCGTCCGCCTCGCCCGCCGCGAGCGCTTCCAGCGCCGCGCCGAACCCGGTACGGTCCCCGGCGACGACCACCGCCCTGTGCTCCATCGCCGAGCGCGTCGTGGCCAGCGAGTGGCCCACGTCCTCGGGCCGCAGCTCCGGGCGGCGGGCCAGGTGCCCGGCGAGGTCGCGTGCCTTGGCCTCCAGCGCCGCCCGGCTCCTGGCGCTCAGCGGCCAGGCCATGGCCCGCGGCGCCGGTGCGGTCGGCCGTGTCTCCTGCCCGGCGGGCCCGGGGGCCGGGCCGAGGATCACGTGGCAGTTGGTCCCGCCGATGCCGAAGGAGCTGACGCCGGCCAGCGGCCGCCGGCCGGGACGCGGCCAGGGTCCGCGGGAGCGCTGGACCTCGATGCCCGCCTCGTCCCGGAGCGAGCGGGGCCCGGGCGAGGCGTAGTTGAGGCTCCCGGGCAGCTCGCCGTGCTTGATGCTGAGGGCGGCCTTGAGCAGTCCGACGGCACCGGCCGCGCCTTCCAGGTGGCCGACGTTGGTCTTCACCGACCCCACGAGCAGCGGTGCGCCGGGCTCCCGCGATCCGGCGAACACCGCGGCGAGGGCGTCCGCCTCCAGCTCGTCGCCGCGTGCCGTGCCGGTGCCGTGCAGCTCGACGTACTGGATGTCGCCGGGCCGGACCCGGGCGCGGCGCTGGGCCTGCCTGATGACCGCGCTCTGGGCCGCCGGGTTGGGCACGCCGACGGCCTCGCCCCCGCCGTCGTTGTTGACCGCGCTGCCGAGGATCAGGCAGAGGACGTCGTCGCCGTCGGCGACCGCCCGGGACAGCGGCTTCAGGACGAACACCACGCCGCCCTCGCCCCGGACGAACCCGTTGGCCCGGGAGTCGAACGCGTAGCACCGGCCGTCGGGCGAGAGCACCCCGAACCGGTCGGCGCGCAGTGCCGACTCCTGGACCAGGTTGAGATGGACCCCGCCCGCGAGCGCGAGGTCACACTCGCCGGAGCGCAGGCTCTCGCAGGCCAGGTGCACGGCGACCAGCGAGGAGGACTGCCCGGAGTCGAGGGTGAGGCTGGGGCCCGCCAGCCCGAACAGGTGCGAGACCCGGTTGGCGATCATGCCGCGCTGGAGGCCGGTGAAGGAGTGCCGGGTGATGCCCTGCGCCCCGTACCGGTTCAGCAGCGCGTCGTAGTCGCCGGCGATGGCGCCGAAGAAGACACCGGCGGGGCTGCCCTGGACCTCGGAGGCGGGCAGGCCGGCGTCCTCGACCGCCTCCCAGCTCAGCTCCAGCATCAGCCGCTGCTGCGGGTCCATCGACGCGGCCTCCCGCGGCGAGACGCCGAAGAAGCCCGCGTCGAAGTCGCCGGCCCCGGCCACGAATCCGCCCCGGCCGGTGTTGCCGGGCCGAATCCCGGCCGGCCCGTCCGCCGCCCAGCGGTCGGAGGGCACCTCGGTGATGCCGTCCCGTCCCTCGCGGAGCAGTTGCCAGAAGCTCGACGGCCCCGCCGCCCCGGGCAGCCGGCAGGCCACGCCGACGACGGCGATCGGTTCACTCCGGGGACTGGGCGCGGGGCTTCCAGTGGATTCGGGCTGCCTGGTCATCGCTCTCACCTAGGGGTGTGATTACGGGTTGCTGACGAGTCCGGGCCCGCTACTCGCCAGGTGTCGCTTCGTCGCCCACGGCGAACGCCAGCACCTTGGTGATCACGGTGGCGTCGCCCAGGATCCGGCGGTGTCCGAGCCCTTCCGTCAGCAGGAACTCGGCCCGGTCGCCGTACGCGGCGGCGATGCGGCGGCCCTGCTCCACGCTGACCTCGCGGTCGTCGCGGTCGTGCACCACGAGGACCGGCTGCTCGATCTCCTCCGGGCGGTGCACGGGCGAGAAGGCGTTCCACATGTCCGGCTCGGAGGCGAAGAGCAGCTCGGTGCGGCGCCGCAGCTCCCGCGCGTACCCCGCCCGCAGGCCCAGCTGCTCGCAGAACATGCCCGGCAGGGAGGCGAATTCGCCCGCGGACCCGATGGACACCAGCCGGCCGGCCTTGATGCCGCGCCGCAGCGCGAGATAGCCCGTGACGCCGCCGAACGAGTGCCCGATGATCGCGCGGAACGGCCCGTGGCGGTCCTGGAGCCGCCGCAGCACGGCCAGGTGGTCCAGGATCGTGACGCCCTTGCCCTCGGAGTCGCCGTGGCCGAAGCCGTCGTAGGCCAGCGCGGGGACGCCGAGTTGCCGCAGCCCGTGGACGAACCCGGCGAAGTTGGCCGCCCGGCCGCCGAAGCCGTGGAGGAACAGCACCGGGTTGCCTCCCTCGCCCCAGCGGTAGGTCACCACGGCCTTGCCGTTCACGGTGATCTTCTCCACGACGGCCTGGTCGTGGACCGCCTGCTGGGGGCCGCGCACCTTGTCGCGCGCGACCGGCTCGCAGAACAGCCGCCAGACGTAACCGCCGAGCAGCCGGGGAGAGAGGTACGAGGCGGCGTTCAGCACCTTGCGCACGGCAGTGAACGATGAACTCATCACATCACCTGGAATTCCTGCCGGCGGCCAGGGGGCGGCCGGCCTCTGGGGGCAGCCGGACCCGGGAACGGGGAGCGGCCGGACCACGTACCGGCGGGTGTTCGCCGTGAACCTTGCGCACCGCCAACACCCGCCGGAAAGAGCCTAGTTCACCTTGCGCTGACGACCCTGCCAGAATGTGTCGCGCAATTGGCGGCGAAGGATCTTTCCGCTGGGGTTTCTGGGAAGCGTGCCGACGAACTCGTACCCGGTCGGGATCTTGAAGTCGGCGATCCTCCCTTTCAGCGACATCATCAGTTCCCGCGGTGTCACGGCCATCCCGGGACGCACCACCACGAACGCCCGGACCGCTTCCCCCCACCGCTCGTCGGGCACGCCGATCACGGCGGCCTCCAGCACCGCCTCGTGCTGGGTCAGCGCGTTCTCGATCTCCGCCGGATAGACGTTCTCCCCTCCGACGATGATCGTGTCCTTGATCCGGTCGCAGACGAACAGATACCCCTCTTCGTCGAGATAGCCGGCATCGCCCGTCATGATCCAGCCGTCCACCAGGGTGCTCGCGGTGGCCTCGGGCAGCCCCCAGTACTCGACCATGTGCGCGGGCGTGCGCAGGCACACCTCGCCCACGGCGCGTCCCCCGAGGCGGTTGCCGTCGCGGTCCACGATCCTGATGTCGAAGCCGGGGTAGGGCCGGCCGGCCGCCTGCATCCGCGGGCCCCCGATGACGTGTTCGTGGGGCGGCAGGCACACCGCGGTGTTGCCCGTCTCGGTGAGCCCGTAGATCTGCGCGAAGTCGCAGCCGATCCGTTCCACGGCCTGCCCGAGCAGCCGTTCGGAGATCGGGGAACCGCCGTACACCACCTTGCGCAGCGACGCGAAGTCCTCGTGGGTGACCTCCGGTTCGCTGAGCACCATCTGGAGCATCGAGGGCACCACGCACGCCGTGGTGACGCCGAGCTCGCGGATCCGCCGGACCGCCTCGCCGCTGATGAACATCCGCAGGGCGACGTTGGTGACGCCGGCGTTGAACCCCTGGGTGGCCCACCACAGCCCCCCGACGTGGAAGCCGGGGATGCCGATGAGGCTCACGTCGTCCTCCCGCCAGTCGATCCAGGACAGTCCCTCGGAGGCCAGCGCGTCCCGCACCGCGAAGAAGCTGCGGTGGGCGAGCACGACCCCCTTGGGCAGCCCCGTCGTCCCGCTGGTGTAGAGCTGCGCGACCGGGTCGTCCTGGTGCGCGGACCGGTCCGGGTCCGTGTCCGGGTGGCCGGCGGCCCAGCCGAGGATGCCCGCGCCCGCGTCGCCCTCGCGGTCCACGACGACGACCCGGACCCGGTGGGCCAGGGCCGCGATCGCCTTCTCGGCGAGCGCGCGGAACTCCTCCTCCACGAAGAGGACCTCCGTGCGGGAGTCCCGCAGGATGTGGTCCACCTCGCCGACGGTCAGCCGCCAGTTGATGGGCACCAGGACCAGTCCGGTCTTGGCGCAGGCGAAGAGCGCCTCGTAGTAGTGCTCCGACTCCTTGCCGAGATAGCCGATCCTGGCCCGCTCCGGCACCCCGGCCGCGCGCAGCGCGTGCGCCAGGCGGTTGCTGCGCCGGTGCAGCTCGCCGTAGGTGACGGTGCGCCCCTCGCACAGCACGGCCGGGTGGTCCGGGCGGCGCCCGGCGTGGAAGGCCACGCTCGCGTCGAGCGTCCGCAGGTTCGGAAAGTACATCGCTGCTCCTCGGTTCCTCGTTCCCAGACCTCGCGGCACTGCCGGGTCAGCTCCAGATGTTGTCGTCGGGCCAGTAGCGGCGTCCCCGGCCCGCCGTGCCGCGCGGCGCGGTCCGGGGCTCCGGGTCCGCGACCCCTTCCATCAGCACATGCGCGTGGGTGCCGGTGAAGCCGAACGAACTCACCGCCGCCATCGGCGAGTCCGTTTCGGGCCACGGCACGGCCGTACGGGGCAGCCTCAGGCCGGTGCGGTCCCACGGCACCGCCGGGTCCGGGGTGCCGATCCCCGGCTGCGGCGGGATGACCCGGTTCCGCAGGGCGAGCGCGGTCTTGATCAGCCCGGCGGCCCCGGAGGCCGTCTCCAGGTACCCGAGGTTGGCCTTGGCCGAGCCCAGGTAGAGCGGTGGCGCGTCGCTCGTGGCCCGCCGGTACGTCTCGGCGATCGCCTCCGCCTCGATGACCCCGCCGAGCTTGGAGCCGTTGGCCTGGGCCTCCAGGTACTGCACCTGGTGCGGGTCGACGGCGGCGTCCCGCAGCGCCTGGGCCATCACCCGGCGCTGCGCCACGGACGAGACCGCCGCCATCGCCGGCCGGTCCCCGTGCTGGTAGACGCCGCTGCCCTTGATCAGCGCGTACGGCCGGTCGCCGGCGGCACGGGCGTCCCGCTCGCGCTTGAGCACGAGCACCCCGCAGCCCTCGCCCCGGACGTGGCCGTCCGCCTCGCTGTCGAAGGGGCGGCTGCGCCCGGTGGGCGAGAGCATCCCCGCCCGCTCGAAGACGCCCGCCGTGAAGGGCGCCAGCGTCAGGTGGCAGGCGCCGGTGACCGCCACGTCGCACTCGCCGCGCCGCAGCGCCGACACGGCCAGGTGGACCGCGGTCAGGGCGGAGGAGCACGCCGTGTCCACGGTCAGCACGGGGCCGTTGAGGCGGAGCCCGGTGGCGACCCGGGCGGCCGTCGCGCTGAGCGCTCCGCCGGTCCCCATGTACGGGGAGAGGTCCTCGGCGCCCAGGCCGTTGCGGAGCGCGGCGAAGCCGTACTCCACCGTGCTCACCCCGGCGAAGACGCCCACCCGGGCCTCGGCGCGGTCGAACGGCGCCGTGTCCTCCAGCGCCTCGGCGGCACAGGTCAGCAGCAGCCGCTGCTGCGGGTCCATGTACCGCGCCTCCTCGTCCGGGATGCCGAAGCGCTCGGCGTCGAAGAGGTCCACGGCGTCCAGATAGGCACCCTGGGCGAGCAGGCCGGCCAGCGGCGCCAGGTCCGGTGCCGACACGTTCCACCGGGGGCGCCCGGTGGAGTCCTTGGGGATGCCGCCCCGCTCGGCGAGGACGCTGCGGCCCGCGGACAGCGCCTCCCAGTACTGCCGGGGGCCGTCGATGCCGCCGGGGAACCGGCACGCCATGCCGACGACGGCGATCCGCTCGGTCTCCTGCCGGCGCTGCCGCGCCAGCAGCAGGAGCAGCTGGGACTTGGAGAGTTGCTGCAACGACTCGATGTAGTCCTTCACCGGGTCACAGCTCCATCATCGCGGCGAGCTCGGCCTCCGCCTCGGCGTCGGTGAGCGCCGCCACATCGTCCGCGGCCGGCTCCTCCCCGGCCGCCGCCCGCGGCACGAGCTGCTGCTCCAGGTACTCGGCGAGCAGCCCGATCGACGGGTGGTCGAAGACGATCGCGGAGGACAGCGGCACCTGGAGGGCCGCTTCGAGGCTGTTCTTCAGTTCCACCGCGCTGAGCGAGTCCAGGCCCAGTTCGAGGAACTTCGCGTTGACGCCGACGTCGTCGGGGCCCTCGAAGTGGAGCAGTGCCGCGATCCGGGCCCGGACCAGCTCGTTGACCGAGGAGAGCCGTTCGGACCTCGGCAGGGCGCGCAGCGCGTCCAGGTCGACGGTGCGGACACCGGCGCCGCCGGCCCCGGCCACCTCGCGGTAGAAGGCGTTGGCGGCCGGCCGGCCCGAGACGAAGCGGTTCCAGTCGAACTCGCCGATCATCAGGTGCGCGGCGGGCTTCCCGAGCGCCTTGAACATCGCGCGGGTGCCGTCGGCGGGCTTGAGGAACCTCATGCCCTGGGACTCGATGCCGCGGACCAGCTGCTCGCTCAGCTCCGCGGCCATGCCCACCTCGGCCCAGGGTCCCCAGCTGACGCTCAGGCCCGGCAGGTCCCGCGCCCCGCGCCACTGCATGAGCGCGTCGATGAACGCGTTGCCCGCCGCGTAGTTGGCCTGCGCGGCCGACCCGACCACCGAGGCGATCGAGGAGAAGCCGACGAAGAACGGCTCGCCCGGCAGGTCGCGCAGCGCCTCGTGCAGGTGCCAGGTCCCGTACACCTTGGGCTGGAAGACCTTGTCGATGCTCTCCCAGGTGAGGGAGGAGATGGGCATGTCCGCGAGGACGCCGGCCGTGTGCAGCACGCCGCCCAGCGGGTGCGGTCCGTCCGCCACGAGGCCGGTCAGCCGCCTCACGTCGTCGGCCGAGGCCACGTCGCACTGGAGCGTGCGGACCCGTACCCCCTCGCCCAGTTCGGCGGCGAGCGCCGCGGCGTCCGCCTCGGGGACGGCGCGTCGACTCACCAGGACGAGGTCCCGCGCGCCGAGGTCGACGAGCTTGCGCGCCATCACCAGCCCCAGGGCGCCCAGGCCGCCGGTGATCACGTACGAGCGGTCGGCCGTGATGGTGACCGGGCGCTCGCGGAAGCCGTCCTCCGGCTCGAAGGCGATCACCAGCTTGCCGACGTTGGCGCCGCGGCTGAGGACCGCGAACGCCTCCTCGATCTCGTCCAGGGTGTAGGCGGTGGTCGGCAGCGGCCGCACCGCGCCCTCGGAGAGCAGCCCCGCCACCCTTTGGAGGATGCCCTTGTTGACCTTCCGCAGCTCCTCCTCGGCGAACTCGCTGAGGTCGAAGTTGTGGTACTCCACGTCCGGCCGCGCCGCACGCGCCTGTTCGGCCGACCAGATGCCGATCTTGCCGAGCTCCACGAACCGGCCGCCCTCGCCGAGCGCCTTCATGCCGGCCGCGATGTAGTCCTTGTTCAGGCTGTTCAGCACGATGTCGACACCCTTGCCGCCGGTGGCCTCCAGGACCTGGTCGGCGAAGTCGAGGGTGCGCGAGTCGAAGACGTGCTCGATGCCCTGGGCGCGCAGCAGTTCCTGCTTGCGGGCGCTGGCGGTGGCGATGATCTCGGCGCCCGCGAGTCGGGCGAGCTGTACCGCGGCCTGGCCCACGCCGCCGGCCGCCGCGTGGATGAGGATCGTGTCGCCCCGCTGGATGCCGGCCAGGTCGTGCAGCGCGTAGGAGGCGGTGACGTAGGCGGTGGCCAGACCGGCCGCCTCGGCGAACCCGACGTTGGCGGGCTTGCGCACGGCCATCGCCGACGGCACGGTGACCCGCCGCTTCATGCAGCCGAGGTGGCTGAGCAGCACCTCGTCGCCGGGGCGGAACTCGGCGTCGGGTCCGGCCGCGACCACCGTGCCGGCGCCCTCGAAGCCGAGGTCGAGCGGCTGGTACGCGATGCCGCTCTCCTCCGCGTGGGCCTTGAGCAGCCCCAGCACGTTGAGTACGTCCTTGAAGTTCAGGCCCGCCGCGTGCACCCGCACCTGGATCTGGTCGCCCACGGGTGCCACGTCCTCCACGGGCACGGGCCGGACGTTGGAGAACTCCCCGTACTCGGTGATGGCGAGCTCGAAGTTGGCGTCGTCCGGACCGGCCGGGTCGGCGCGGTGGATCCGGCGCACATGCCGGTGGCCGTCGCGGAAGGCGACCTGGTACTCGTCCGGCTCGGCGGTCAGCAGCTCGCCGGCCAGGGCCCCGCCGTCGCCGCCGACCGGGAGGTCGACCAGCGTGGGCCGGCAGGCGGGGTACTCGTTCCACAGTGTGAGGCCGAAGCCCCACAGGGTCGCGGCGGGCGAGACCTCCGAGGCGCGGCCCGGCCGGCCGGGCAGGTCGCCGGGCAGCCGCTGGGCGCCCTCGGTCACCAGCCACAGCCGCTGGTCGCGCCCGAACGCCGTCTTCTCCAGCGCCGCCAGGATTTCCAGCAGGTCGCGGTAGTTGGCCTCGCACTCGGAGCGCAGGCGCTCGGCGGTGACCGGTCCCGGGGTGCTCCGCCAGAACCAGCAGACGTCGGTGGGCCGCTCGTCCAGCAGCCCGGCGGCCGCCCGCGCGTCCGGCGCGCACGTCAGCGAGGCGCCGCCCGCGGCGAGGTGCTCGCGCAGGGACGCGAGACCGGCCGGGTCCCGGTGGACCACCAGCACGCGCCGCTCGCGCTCGCCGCCCAGGCGGACCAGGGAGCGCTTGACCCAGCGCGGCTCGTGGAACAGCTGCCGGCGCGGGGCGCCCGCGGCGCCGGTGACCTTCTTCAGCCGGAAGCCGTGCACGACGAAGACCGGCCGGCCGTGCTCGGTCAGGAGCATGTCGGCGGTCATCTCGCCGTCGGCGTTCTCCTCGCTGGTGAGCCGCACATGGCTGCGCAGCTCGTCGCTCTTGGGCTTCTTCAGCAGCTGGAAGCGGCCGAAGCCGACCGGGAGGTAGGTGTCGCCGTTGTCCAGCACCCCGGCCAGCGACTGGGTGACGTTGTCCAGCACGACCGGCGGCAGGTGCTCCAGCGCGTGGGCCGCCCGGCCGCGCAGCCGGGCGACGGAGACGCCGTCGCCCTGGCGCGCGATGTGCTCGATGCGCTGGAACTCCGGCCCGTACTCGAGCCCGAGGTCGGCGAACTCCGCGTACAGGTCGTCGGGGCGGCGGGGCGAGACCGGGTGGCCCTCGGCCGCCGCCTTCGCCTCCAGCTCCGCCGCGACCTCCCGCAGCTTCGGCAGCGGGGTGTACTCCACGCCGATCCGGGCGGTGACGTGGCGGCGCTCGATGGCGCCGTCGGCTCCCGGCGTCCGGCTGAGGATCTCCACCTCGGCGCCGCCGCCGGGGAGCTCCCGCAGCCGCGTACGGAGCTCGGCGCGCTGCTCCTCCGAGAGGATCAGCGGCTCCTGGATCGCCACGTCCTCCAGGACGCGGCCGCTCTCGCCGTACACCGCGTCCTGGAGGGCGAGCAGGATCTCGATGTAGCCGGCGCCCGGGAACACCGTCTGTCCCATGATGACGTGGTCGGCCAGGTACGACGGCTGGTCGGGGCCGACCTCGGCGGCGAACTCGCGCACCCCGTCCGCACGCTGCGCGGCGGTGCTCACCTCGGCGCCGAGCAGCGGGTGGTGCGCCCGGGAGGCGTCGGCCACGCGCTCCTTGGAGTGCCGGTCGCCGGTGATGGGCAGCCAGTAGCGCTTGGTGTCGAAGGCGTACGTCGGCAGTGCGGTGCGCCGTCCGCCGCGCCCTTGGTGGTAGCCCTTCCAGTCGATCCGCAGCCCGGCGGCGTAGCACTCGGCCACCGAGGCCCGGATGACCGAGGCGTCCGTGTCGCCCTTCGCCGAGCTCCGCAGCCAGCGGTGCTCCTTGGGGTCCAGGATGCGCTTGCCCAGTCCGAGCAGGGTTCCCGAGGGGCCCACCTCGATGAAGACGTGCCGGCCGCGCGCGCCGATGGCGGTCATACCGGCCTGGAAGTCGACGGGCTCCGCGATGTGCCGCACCCAGTACGCGGGGGTGGACATCTCGGCGAGGTCGGCGGTGCGGCCGGTGACGTTGGAGATCAGGGTGTATTCCGGCTCGCGGAAGACGATGTCCCGGATCTCCTCGCGGAAGGCGTCGAAGACCTCCGCCATCAGCGGCGAGTGGAAGGCGTGCGAGACCGCCAGCCGCTTGGTGCGCAGGCCGCGCTCCTCGATCCGGCCGGTGATGGCCGCCACGGAGTCCGCGCCACCGGAGATCACGCAGTGCCCCGGCGCGTTGAAGGCGCCGAAGGTGACGTCCTCGTACCCCTTGAGGAGGGGGGCGATCTCGTTCGCCGCGGCCTCCACGGCGGCCATCGCCCCGGGTGCGGTCACGGACTGCATCAGCCGGGCCCTGGCCGCGACCAGCCGGACCGCGTCCTGAAGCGAGAAGAGCCCGGCGACGGTCGCCGCGACCACCTCGCCGATGCTGTGGCCGATCAGGACGCTCGGCCGGACGCCCCAGCTCAGCCACAGTTGCGCGGTGGCGTACTCCAGGGCGAACAGCGCGGGCTGGGTGAAGCGGGTCTGGTCGATCGCCTCCGGGTCCGCGGCGTCACCGAGGACGAGTTCCTTGACGGACCGGCCGATCCGCGCCGTGAAGAGCCGGTCACAGGCGTCCAGGTGCTCCCGGAACACCGGGTAGGCGTCGTACAGCGGCCTGCCCATGCCCGCGTACTGAGAGCCCTGGCCGGTGAAGAGGAAGGCGGTCCTGCTCAGTTCGGGTCCGGCGGCGGGGGTGCGGCCGAGCAGCGCGGACAGCTCCTCGGTGTCGCGCACCACGCCCACCAGCCGGCTGCCGAAGTGGGCCCGGGCGACGTTGCTGGTGTAGCAGACGTCGGCCAGGTCCGGCTCCGGGTGTGCGGCGAGGTGCGCGCGGTACCGCTCCGTCTGGAGCGCCAGCGCCCTCTCGCTTTTGGCCGAGAGGGTGAAGATGTGCCCCCCGTCGGTCACCGACGGCTCGGCCGGGGGGAAGACGGGGGCCTGTTCCAGGACGGCGCAGGCGATGGTGCCCGCGAAGCCGAAGGAGTTGACGATGGCGCGGCGGGTCCGCGCCTTCCAGGGCCGGCCTTCGACCGGCACCTCGACGCAGTAGTCGTCCCACGGGATGTGCTCCGAGGGGGCCGCCATGTTCAGGTGCGGGTAGATCCGCCCGCTGTGCAGCTGGAGCGCCGCCTTGATCACGCCGCCGATGCCGGCCGCCGCCTCCATGTGGCCGACGTTGGTCTTCAGCGAGCCGACGACGATCGGCTCCGCCTTCGTGTGCGACCCGGCGAAGACGGACTGGATGGCCCCCATCTCGATGGGGTCGCCCAGCGAGGTGCCGGTGCCGTGCGCCTCGACGTACTGGATGTCGGCCGGGTCCAGCACCGCGTTGTCGAGCGCGGCGCGGATGACCATCTCCTGGGCGGAGCCGTTGGGCACGGTCAGGCCGCCGCTCTCGCCGTCCTGGCGCACGGCCGAGCCGCGGACCAGCGCCAGCACGCGGTCCCCGTCGCGCTTGGCGTCGGTGAGCCGCTTGAGTACGACCATGCCGCAGCCCTCGCTGCGGCTGTAGCCGTCGGCGGAGGAGTCGAAGGTCTTGCACTCGCCGTCGACGGAGAGCATGTTCGCCTGCGAGAAGACGATGTGGTTGCGGGGGTGGTGGATCACGTTCACGCCGCCGGCCAGCGCGATGTCGCACTCGCCGCGGCGCAGGCCCTCAGCGGCCAGGTGCAGGGTGACCAGGGAGGCGGAGCAGGCGGTGTCCACGGCCATGCTCGGTCCGCGCCAGCCGAGGAAGTACGAGATCCGGCCGGGCACGGCGGAGTGCGCCGTGCCGGTGCCTATGTGGGCGTCCAGCTCCTCGTACGCGAGGGCGTCCGCCTCGATGGTGTAGTCGACGGTGGAGACGCCGACGTACACCCCGCCGTTGCCGTTCCGCAGGCCGCTGGGGTCGATGCCCGCCTCTTCCAGGGCTTCCCACGCGGTCTCCAGCGCGAGCCGCTGCTGCGGATCGATGTACTGCGCTTCCTTGGGGGAGATGTTGAAGAACTGCGGGTCGAACCGGTCCACCCGGTCGAGGAATCCGCCGGCGAACGTTCGGATCTTGCCCTTCGCGTCCTTGCCGCCCGAGGAGAAACCCGCCACGTCCCAGCGGTCCTCGGGGATGGGCCCCGTGCCCGACCGGCCCTGCTCGAGGAATTCGGCGAAGCCGGAGAGCGTGGAGTTCCCGCCGGGGAACCGCATCCCGACGCCCACGATCGCGATGGGCTCGTGCTTTTCGAGCAGCAACTCCCTGAGAACGTGCCGCTGCTCCTCAAGTGCTTCGCGGGCAGCGTCCAGTTCTTCCCGCACATCTGGGCGCCGGTTCGACATCGTGGTTCCTCCGCTCCAGAGGCAGCGCTGCGCCCCCCGGAATAGATCGTTGGTCAGGCCAGGTGTGCGGTCAGGCTTGGTACAGGTCGTTCAGCAGGTCGTCGACCAGTGCCTTCCGGCCGGCCGGCACGGTGCCGGCGGCCTTCTCCCGCGTTATGGCCGGCTCCCCGGTCAGTTTCGGGAGGATCTCGTCTTGCAGGTATTCCACGAGACGGCCCAGGGTCGGCACAGCGAAGAGCACGGCCGTGTCGATGGCGCAGCCGAGCTGGGCCTCCAGACGCTGCTTGATCTCGGAGACCCGGAGTGAGGTCAGACCCAGGTCGAAGTAGTTCTGATCCAGCGGAACGTCTTCGTCCGCGGACATGAGCAGCGCGGTCCGCAGCTCGGCGCGCGCCAGCTCCTCGACCCGGGAGCGCCGCTCCGGCCGGGAAAGGGCGCGAAGCTGCTCCACCAGTGGCGTGGTCGTCGTCATGAATGCCTCAGGTTCGGTTCTGGTTGCTGACCGGGTTGGTGATGGCTATGCGGACTTCGCCGTGGCAGTTGCCGCCGTCCTCGTCCCAGTAACGGCAGGAGGTCTGCGCGACCAGCAGTGCCTCATGGAGGTCGTCCCCCTCCCATTCGGTGAGATCGAGGATCTGGATCTCACCGGAGAATTTCCCGTTCCGCATCGCCCGCCGGAAGGCGCTGCGGAAATCGGTGATGAGGAAGTCGGCGAGCTGACGCGACCAGTAGTCGTCCATGCTCCAGGAAGAGAGCGGTTCCAGGAGCCGCTCCTTGACCGCCTTGGCGATCACGTAATACATCATCTGGTTGTAGCAGATGTTGAATTCCACCGAGTTGAAATGGCCGGTGTCGTCGATATAACACGACTCCGGGATCTCGAACTCGCAGGACGCCGACACCCGTCCCGCCTCTCCGGGGCGGTCGGTCACCTTCACCACCGCGGACTTGAGGTACTGGCAGTTGAGCCGGTACGGCTTCAGCACCTGCTCGAGCAGTACCTCGTCGGTGGCGAACTCGGTCGCCTCCGACGGCGGCTGGGACAGGGTCGGCATCTCATTACCCCCCAGGAGGAGATCAGTACGTGACAGGCAGCTTTTCGAGGGACCGGATGGAGTAGCCGGGCCGCAGCCTGAGTTCCTCCGCCGGTACCGCCAGCCGGAGGTTCGGGAGGCGGTGCAG
The DNA here is from genome assembly GCF_040680575.1 of Streptomyces sp. NPDC052020. Lineage (NCBI taxonomy): Bacteria > Bacillati > Actinomycetota > Actinomycetes > Kitasatosporales > Streptomycetaceae > Streptomyces > Streptomyces sp. NPDC052020. The sequence continues at coordinate 77,994 of NZ_JBFAWY010000005.1, read as the reverse complement.
CACGGCCTCCAGCGCCGCCGTGATCTCCATCCGGGCGAGTTCGGCGCCGGAGCAGAAGTGCGGACCCTGCCCCAGGGCGACGTGGCGGTTGGGCGACCGGTCCGGCCGGAAGGCCTCGGGGTCCTCGAACTTCTCCGGGTCGCGGTTGGCCGCGCCGAGCGACAGGAACACGGCGGATCCGGCCGGGATGGTCACGCCGCCGACCTCGACGTCCTCGGCGGCGAACCGCCGCGCGGCGGTGTGGCTGGCGCCGTGCAGCCGCAGGAACTCCTCCACGGCCGAGGGCATCAGTTCCGGCCGCTCGCGCAGCCGCCGCGCCAGCTCCGGCTCCTCCAGCAGCCGCAGAACGGCCGAACCGATGACGCCGGCGGTGGGGTCGTAACCGCCGAGCAGGACCATGAAGCCGAGGCCCAGCAGTTCGTCGGTCTCCAGGGGCTCCTCCTGCCCCTCAAGGCCCCGGATCCAGTCGTTCCAGATGTCGTCGCCCGGTTCCTTCCGCTTGAGCTCGACCAGCCGGGAGAGGCAGTGCAGCATGCTGACGCCGCCCTCGCGCAGCGCCTCCTGGTCCAGGCCCACGAGCGCGTCGGCCCAGCGGCGGAAGTCCGCCCGCTCCCGCGCCGAGACGTCCAGCATCTCGGCGATGATCGTGATGGGCAGCGGCATGGCGAGGCTGGCCATCAGATCGGTCTCGCCGCTCTCCCCCAGCGCGGTGATGAGCTCGTCGGTCACCGCCTCGATACGGGGCCGCAGGGGCCGCACCCGCTTCGGCGCGAACGCCAGGTTCATGAACCGGCGCAGCCGCGTGTGCGCGGGCGGGTCCTCGCGCACCAGCGACCGGGAGAACTCGGCGGGCAGCGGGAACCGGTGGTAGTCGCCCTTGGCGTGGCGCACATGGCGCGCCAGCCGGTGGTCTCCCAGCAGCCGGTGCACCTCGGCGTAGCGGGTGACCAGCCAGGCGTCGTACCCCTCGGGCGTCTTGATGCGGTGGACCGGGCCCTCGGTGTGCAGACGCCGGTACGTCGCGTACGGGTCCGCGAAGTAGGCGGCGTCGAAGGGGGTCCGCACCCCGCCGTACGGGCAGCGGGGAGCCCCCGGGCCGGCCGGTTCCGTCGTCACGCTCAGAACCTGACCGGCAGCTCGTAGGGGACCCGGATCAGGTACGACGGGCGCCAGACGACCTCGTCCTCGGGCACGGCCAGCCTCATGTCCGGGAAGCGGCGGACCAGTTCGCCCAGCGCGATGCGCAGTTCGTGGCGGGCGAGCTCCTTGCCCGGGCAGTGGTGCGGGCCACGGCCGAAGCCGAGCTGCCAGTTCTCCTCGCGCTCGAAGTCCAGCGTGTCGGGGTCGGCGAAGCGCACCGGGCAGCGGTTGGCCGCGCCGAGCGAGATCAGCACGCAGTCGCCGGCGCGGATGGTCTGGCCGCCGATCTCCACGTCCTCGGCCGCGAACCGCCGGATGCCGCTGTGCGTCGAGCCGTCCCAGCGCATCAGCTCCTCGACCGCGTCCGGAATGATCTCCGGGTTGTTCCGCATCGCTTCGGCCTTCTCCGGGTACTTCAGCAGCGCCAGCACGGAGGCGCCGATCTGCCCGACCGTCGTGTCGTAGCCGCCGAGCAGCAGGAAGAAGGTCATGCCGATCATTTCCTGATCGGTCAGCGGCCGGCCCTCGTCGTCCTTGGCCGAGACCCAGTACGAGATCAGGTCGTCGGCCGGCTCCCGGCGCTTGAGGTCGATGAGTCCCTGGACGTAGACCAGCAGCTGCTCGGCGGCCTCGCGGGCGCGCTCCGGGGCGCCGCCGAGGAGCTCGTCGCTCCAGTAGCGGAAGTCGCCGCGCTGGTCGTCCGGCACACCGAGGATGCCGGTGGTCATCGCGATCGGGAGCGGCGCGGCCAGGCCGTCCATGATGTCGCCGCCGCCGTTGGCCTCCATGGCGTCCAGCAGTTCCCTGGTGACCTGCTCGATCCGGGGCACCATGGCCGCGACCCGCTTCGGGGTGAAGGCGAAGTTCATGAAGCGGCGCAGGCGGGTGTGGATCTGCCCGTCCTCCATGTGCAGGTTCCCGGAGCGGACGATCTCGGGCAGGATCTCGCTCTGGTAGTCGGGGCCGGCGTGCCGGCGGTTGCGGACCAGGCGTCGGTCCTTGAGCGCCTCGCTGGCCTCCTCGTAGCCGGTGATGAGCCAGACGTCGTTGCCGTCCGACAGGGACACCCGGTGCAGGGGCGCGCCCGTCTTGTGCAACTCGGCGTAGGTCGGATACGGGTCCTTGAAGAACGCCTCGTCGAACGGGTTCGGATACCTGGGGGCCGGCTGCGCTGTGGTCATGACGACTCTTTCTCGGTCGTGAGGTGCGAGAACAGGCTGGTCAGACGGAGATGCCCGCGTAGAACGGGAGGTGGTCGTGCACGGTGACGCGGTAGGAGACGGCGGGCTCCGGCGTCGCCGTGTGCAGCGCGCGGTGCACGAGGCTGCGGTTGTCCCAGAGCAGCAGGTCGCCCTTCTCGAAGGTCTGGAGGTGGATGTTCTCGTGCTCACCCGTCGGGTCGAGCTGGCCCACGGCCCCCAGCACCTCCTTCAGGACCGAGTCGTCGAGCCGGTTGCCGTCGGCGTCCCGCAGTTCGGCGGTGAATCCCTCGCTGATGTAGAGGACCTGCTCGCCGGTCCCCGGGTGCTTGAAGACCGCCGGATGCGGTGACGCCGGTGTCTTGGTCTCGATCTCGTCGAGGATCTCGGAGATCGGGCGGTACACGTCGGTCGGCCGGATCTTGAAGTACCGGCGCACGGTCTGCACCGCCACCGCGTCGGCGAGGGTGGCCTTCAGCTCGCCGGAGAGCTTCTCGTAGGCCTTCCCCATGTCGATGAAGTAGGTCCCGCGGTTCTTCTTCGGTATGACCTGGGGATAGATCAGCGTGAGCCCGAACGGCTTCGGCATGAACATGTAGTCGGCATGCCAGAACTTGCCCGTCTTCGGGACCCCGATCCGCTTGTCCCCGTCGCTCACATTCGAGGAGACGAAGACTTCCTTTACGTCGGGGTGCTGGTACATCGGCTCGTAGTACGTCTCGGGAGTGCCGAGCCTCCGGCCGAGTTCGAGAAATCGCTCGGGCGAGAGATCCTGGTTCTTGAGCACCAGGATCTTGTCGCGGTAGGTCCGGGCCTTGAGCTCTTCGAAGTCCTCGTCCGAAGCAGTGGCCAAATCGAAATCCTCGACCACTGCCCCCATCTTTTCGCCGGCCTGTCGACTGATTTTCAATTCAATCCTCCCCGTTGACTGAAAACGAACATTCATCGGCAAGCACACGCTTCCGACAACGCTAGCCCGAGGCGCTAAAGATCCCCTTAAAATGGACTTTTCATGATCATTGCCAGTTCGGCTGACAGGGGCGTCCTCGCCCGTCGCGCCGTGGACGAACGGGCCGCGGACCTGCTGGCACATCGGGTGGGTGCCGGGTGCCACGGACCCGGCCGTGGCGGGACCGCCGGGAGAGACGGCCGATGCCGGTGGAAGGAGCACCGGCAGGAGAGCGAGCCCCGCTCGTCGGCCCCGGTCGGCGAACCACCGGCCTCCCGAAGCCCCCACCCGGCCCTGAGACCTTCCTCACACAAGGAGCGTTCCGGGAGCCACGCAACGAGCCACGCACCCGAGATCCGCCAGACGCGCCATAACGGCGTGAGACAGACGTCACTTCACGCCAAACGACGAATGGGCGGCATCGCCATCGCGATGCCGCCCATTCCATCGTGCAGCCGGAGCACTTACGGTGCTCCCGTTGTGCGCGAGGGGGGAGTTGAACCCCCACGCCCTTGCGGGCACTGGAACCTGAATCCAGCGCGTCTGCCTATTCCGCCACCCGCGCATTGGGTGTGTCCTCCGGCTCCGTTCCTCCCGGCCCGGCGCCTTCCGACACCCAGAACATTAGCACGCCCGCGGGGGTGGATTCACATCCCTTCCCGCCGGGCTCCCTGGTCACCCCCCGGGGCGCCCCCGCGGGGCCGCGCCCGCGTGTGGACGGACACCCGTTCACGTATCAACCTCGTACCGGTCCCCCCCGTCTCCCCAGGAGCCGGGCGGGGTCCGCGGCCGGGTGCGGGACACTGGTCTGCGACCGCCTCTACGATCCTGGGCAGAAGTACGGAGAGCGCGCTTCCCCAGGCGTTCGAAGAGGAGCGCCACAGGGAACTTCGTCAGGCGACGGCGCGCGTGGGCGGCAGTCGGCGCGAGTCGACACCGGCCGACCGGGCCGACAGGGGGAACCAGCCGATCGACCGGCGCGTGGATACGATCAGTAAGCAGTACCAGGTAGGCAGTACGCAGGTAAGCAGTACACGGACAGGCAGAGCACAGGGCGGCAGCGGCGGAGGAGGTGCCCCATGGGAGTCCTGAAGAAGTTCGAGCAGCGTCTCGAAGGTCTGGTCAACGGCACCTTCGCCAAGGTGTTCAAGTCCGAGGTGCAGCCCGTGGAGATCGCGGGAGCGCTCCAGCGGGAGTGCGACAACAACGCGACCATCTGGAACCGGGACCGCACGGTCGTCCCCAACGACTTCATCGTGGAGCTGAGCACGCCGGACTTCGAGCGGCTCAGCCCCTACTCCGGGCAGCTCGGCGACGAGCTGGCCGGGATGGTGCGCGACTACGCCAAGCAGCAGCGCTACACCTTCATGGGCCCCATCAAGGTCCACCTGGAGAAGGCCGACGACCTCGACACCGGCCTGTACCGCGTGCGCAGCCGTACGCTCGCCTCCTCCACCAGCCAGCAGGCCCCCGGAGCGCCCGCGGCCCCTCCGGCCGGGCGCCCCGGCGGCTACGGCTACCCGCCCGCCGCCGCTCCCGCGCCGCCCCCGGGCGCCCCGCCCATGCCGTCCGCGCCGCCGCCCGGCGCCCCGGCGGGACGGCCCGGCGGATACGGCTACCCGCCGCCCGCGAGCGCCCCGCGGCCGCAGGCCGCCGCGTCCGGCGGGCGCACCCGCCACTGGATCGAGATCAACGGCACCCGCCACCAGATCTCCCGCCCGACGATGGTGCTGGGCCGCAGCACCGACGCCGACGTGCGGATCGACGACCCCGGCGTGAGCCGCCGGCACTGCGAGATCCGGACCGGAACGCCCTCGACGATCCAGGATCTCGGATCCACCAACGGCATCGTGGTGGACGGGCAGCACACCACCCGCGCTACGCTCCGCGACGGCTCGCGGATCGTCGTGGGCAGCACCACCGTTATCTATAGGCAAGCCGAAGGGTGATCCGGGGGCAATGTCAGAGCTGACCCTCACGGTCATGCGGCTGGGTTTTCTGGCCGTACTGTGGCTGTTCGTGATCGTGGCCGTGCAGGTCATCCGCAGCGATCTGTTCGGTACGCGCGTCACCCAGCGCGGGTCGCGACGCGACGCGGGCCGCGCGCAGCAGGCCGCGCGCCAGGCGCCGCCCCAGCAGCGCCAGCAGGCGAGCGGAGGCCGGGCGCGCCGCAACGCCCCCACCAAGCTGGTGGTGACCGAAGGCACACTCACCGGCACGACCGTCGCCCTGCAAGGCCAGACCATCACCCTGGGCCGGGCCCACGACTCGACGATCGTGCTGGACGACGACTACGCCTCCAGCCGCCATGCCAGGATCTATCCGGACCGCGACGGCCAGTGGATCGTCGAGGACCTGGGCTCCACCAACGGCACCTACCTGGACCGGACCCGGCTGACGACCCCCACACCGATTCCGCTGGGCGCGCCGATCCGCATCGGCAAGACCGTCATCGAGCTGCGGAAGTAGTGCTACGTCATGAATGAGCGCGAGCGGAGCGAGCACGCGGCGGCGGTCCCCCGCGAGGATCCCGGCGCGCTCCCGACCGGAGGGTGGGCAGTGTGGCTCGACACGACCGGCTGCATGCGGAGCCGACGGGCGAGGTGCGCATGAGTCTGTCACTGCGCTTCGCCGCCGGATCGCACAGAGGCATGATCCGGGAGGGCAACGAGGACTCCGGTTACGCCGGTCCGCGCCTGCTCGCCATCGCCGACGGCATGGGCGGCCAGGCGGCCGGCGAGGTCGCCTCCTCCGAGGTGATCTCCACCATCGTCGCCCTCGACGACGACGTGCCCGGTTCCGACATCCTCACCTCCCTCGGCACGGCCGTCCAGCGGGCCAACGACCAGTTGCGGCAGATGGTGGAGGACGACCCCAGCCTGGAGGGCATGGGGACCACCCTGACCGCGCTGCTGTGGACCGGGCAGCGGCTCGGACTCGTGCACGTCGGCGACTCGCGCGCGTATCTGCTGCGGGACGGCGTGCTGACCCAGATCACGCAGGACCACACCTGGGTGCAGCGCCTGGTCGACGAGGGGCGCATCACCGAGGAGGAGGCGAACACCCATCCGCAGCGGTCGCTGCTGATGCGGGCGCTGGGCAGCGGCGACCACGTCGAGCCCGACCTGTCGATCCGCGAGGTGCGCGCCGGCGACCGGTACCTGATCTGCTCCGACGGGCTGTCCGGTGTCGTCTCCCACCAGACGCTGGAGGACACCCTCGCCAGCTACCAGGGCCCCCAGGAGACCGTGCAGGAGCTGATCCAGCTCGCGCTGCGCGGGGGCGGGCCCGACAACATCACCGTCATCGTCGCCGACGTCCTCGACCTGGACACCGGCGACACCCTCACCGGGCAGCTGTCCGACGCCCCGGTCGTGGTCGGTGCCGTCGCCGAGAACCAGCACCAGACCGGCGACAACGGCATCATGCAGACCCCGGCCGGCCGCGCCGCCGGGCTCGGCCGCCGCGGGCGCGGGCAGGGCGGCGGGGGCGGCGAGTTCGGGCCGCCCGGCAGCGGCGACCCGGCGGGCTACGCCCCGTCCGGCGGCTTCGGCGACTACGGCGACGGCGACTTCACCAAGCCCGACAAGAGCCGCAGGTGGCTGAAGAGCTCCCTCTACACCGTGCTGGCCCTCGCCGTGGTGGGCGGCGGCCTGTACGGCGGCTGGCGCTGGACGCAGACCCAGTACTACGTCGGCGCCAAGGAAGGGCATGTCGCGCTCTACCGGGGCATCAGCCAGGACCTGGCCTGGGTGTCGCTGTCGAGGGTCGAGAAGGACCACCCCGAGATCGAACTCAAGTACCTGCCGCCGTACCAGCAGAAGCTGGTCAAGGCGACCATCGACGAGGGCAATCTGAAGAACGCCCAGGCGAAGATCGAAGAGCTGTCGGTACAGGCCTCCGCCTGCCGGAAGCAGGCCGAGCGGCGTGCCGCGGAGAGCGAGGCCGGCACGAAGACGGGCGAAAGCCAGGCCGGGGGCACCACGGGGGCCTCCCGTATCTCCTTCACCGCCAAGGCCACGCCGGCTCCGGACCCGACGGGCTCGCCGTCGGGTGCCGCGTCCGTCCCGTCGCCGTCCTCGTCTCCGTCCACGACCGCACCCACTCTCAGCCCCGGCCCCAGCCTCTCGGAGGAAGAGCAGAAGGTCGTCTCGCTGTGCGGTAAGCAGTAGGCAAGCCGTGAGAGGCCCTGTTACACGATGAGCAGTACGAACACACCGCACTCGCCGACGCACCACACGTCCACGATCGGCGCGATCGGCGCACCCAGCCGCCGCAACACCGAGCTCGCCCTGCTGGTGTTCGCCGTCGTCATCCCGGTCTTCGCCTACGCCAACGTGGGCCTGGCCATCAACGACGAGGTGCCCGCCGGGCTGCTGAGCTACGGGCTCGGCCTCGGCCTGCTGGCCGGCGTCGGCCATCTGGTCGTACGGAAGTTCGCCCCGTACGCGGACCCGCTGCTGCTGCCGCTGGCCACGCTGCTGAACGGGCTCGGGCTGGTCGCCATCTGGCGGCTGGACCAGTCCGAACTGCTCCAGTCGATCGAGCAGGCGGGGACCGCGGCGCCCCGGCAGCTGCTGTACACGGCGATGGGCATCGCGCTCTTCATCGTGGTGGTGATCTTCCTCAAGGACCACCGCGTGCTGCAGCGCTACACCTACATCTCCATGGTCGGCGCGCTCTTCCTGCTGCTGCTGCCGCTGGTCCCGGGCCTCGGCCAGAACATCTACGGCGCCAAGATCTGGATCTCGGTCGCGGGCTTCTCCATCCAGCCCGGCGAGTTCGCCAAGATCGTGCTGGCGGTGTTCTTCGCGGGCTATCTGATGGTCAAGCGGGACGCGCTGGCGCTGGCCAGCCGCCGCTTCATGGGGCTGTACCTGCCGCGCGGCCGCGACCTCGGCCCGATCCTCGTGGTCTGGGCGATCTCGATCCTGATCCTGGTCTTCGAGACCGACCTCGGTACGTCGCTGCTGTTCTTCGGCATGTTCGTGATCATGCTGTACGTCGCCACCGAGCGGACCAGCTGGATCGTCTTCGGTCTGCTGATGTCCGCGGCCGGCGCCGTCGGCGTGGCCAGCTTCGAGCCGCACATCCAGCAGCGGGTGGACGCCTGGCTCGATCCGATGCGCGAGTACACGCTCTCCCGCCAGGGCATCGGGGGCCACTCCGAGCAGGCCATGCAGGCGCTGTGGGCGTTCGGCTCCGGCGGCACCCTCGGCACCGGCTGGGGCCAGGGCCACTCCGACCTGATCCGGTTCGCCGCCAACTCCGACTTCATCCTCGCCACCTTCGGCGAGGAGCTGGGCCTGGCCGGCGTCATGGCGCTGCTGCTGCTGTACGCGCTGATCGCGGAGCGCGGCGTGCGCACCGCCCTGGCCGCCCGCGACCCGTTCGGCAAGCTGCTCGCCATCGGCCTGTCCGGCGCCTTCGCCCTCCAGGTCTTCGTCGTCGCCGGCGGTGTCATGGGCCTCATCCCGCTGACCGGTATGACGATGCCGTTCCTGGCGTACGGCGGTTCCTCCGTCATCGCCAACTGGGCCCTGATCGGCATCCTGCTGCGCATCAGCGACACCGCCCGCCGTCCGGCGCCCGCTCCCGCCGCCAACCCCGACGCCGAGATGACCCAGGTGGTCCGCCCGTCATGAACAAGCCCCTGCGCCGTATCGCGATCTTCTGCGGCCTGCTGGTCCTCACGCTGCTCATCCGGGACAACTGGCTCCAGTACGTCAAGGCCGACGACCTGAAGGACGACGAGCACAACCGCCGCGTCGCCATCGCCCGGTACGCCAGCCCGCGCGGCGACATCATCGTCGACGGCAAGGCCATCACGGGGCACGCGACCACCGACGGCGACTTCAAGTACAAGCGCACCTACAAGGACGGCGCGATGTGGGCGCCGGTGACCGGGTACGTCTCGCAGGTCTACGGCGCCACCCAGCTGGAGGCCATCGACGACGGCATCCTCACCGGCAACGACGACCGGCTCTTCTTCCGCAACACCCTCGACATGATCACGGGCAAGCAGAAGGAGGGCGGCAACGTCGTCACCACCCTCAACGCCGCCGCGCAGAAGGCCGCGTACAACGGCCTGAAGGCGCAAGGGGGCAAGGGCGCCGTGGTCGCCCTGGAGCCGTCCACCGGCAAGATCCTGGCGCTGGCCTCCTTCCCGTCGTACGACCCGTCGACGATCGCGGGCGACGGCGCCTCGGACGGCGAGGCGTGGAAGAAGCTCCAGAAGAAGAACAACCCGGCCGACCCGATGCTGAACCGGGCGCTGCGCGAGGTCTACCCGCCCGGCTCCACCTTCAAGGTGGTCACCGCCGCGGCGGCCCTGGAGCACGGCAAGTACACGGACGCGGACGCGAAGACCGACACCCCGCTGCCGTGGATCATGCCGGGCACGACGACCCCGCTGAAGAACGAGGGCAACATCCCCTGCGAGGACGCCACCTTGCGGGTCGCCCTCCAGTACTCCTGCAACACCGTCTTCGGCAAGATCGGCGCCGACCTCGGCAACGAGAGGATGCTGGAGACGGCCAAGAAGTTCGGCTTCACGGAGGAGCAGTTCACCCCGGTGCGCTCCAGCGCCTCGGTCTTCTCCGACAACATGAACGACTCGCAGACCGCGCTCTCCTCGATCGGCCAGTTCAACACGGCGGCCACCCCGTTGCAGATGGCCATGGTCGCCTCGGCCGTCGCCAACAACGGCACGCTGATGAAGCCGTACATGGTCGACGAGCTCCAGGCCCCGAACCTCGACACCATCGAGAAGACGGACCCCGAGGAGTACAGCAAGCCGCTCTCCCCGGAGAACGCGCAGATCCTCCAGTCGATGATGGAGACCGTCGTCAAGGACGGCACCGGCAAGAACGCGCAGATCCCCGGCGTCACCGTCGGCGGTAAGACCGGTACCGCCCAGCACGGCGTGGAGAACAGCGAGAACCCCTACGCCTGGTTCATCTCCTACGCCAAGCAGAGCGACAACAGCTCCCCGGTCGCGGTGGCCGTGGTCATCGAGGACGAGAACGCCAACCGCGACGACATCTCCGGCGGCGGCCTGGCGGCGCCGATCGCGAAGAGCGTGATGGAGGCCGTCATCAAGAGCAAGAAGTGAGGCCGCGGCAGCGGCCGGAGCACGGCGCGTGAGCGGAACGCGACGGACCTCCGGGCGGACGAACGCCCGGCCGTACGTGACTCCGCTCACGTCCGTTTCACATCGGTGCACGTTGCGATACCGGTCCTGTATCGGCTGACGGGCTTTGGCCAGGTCACACAAAGCGAGCCGGGTACGGTAGGCCCGGACGGCAGTCTCCGGCCGCACACGCGTGCCGGTCGGGACCGACGGAGAGGGCTGGTAGGTAACCATGGAAGAGCCGCGTCGCCTCGGCGGCCGGTACGAGCTGGGCCAAGTGCTCGGCCGTGGTGGCATGGCGGAGGTCTACCTCGGACATGACACCCGCCTCGGCCGCACCGTGGCGGTGAAGACGCTGCGCGCGGACCTCGCGCGCGACCCCACCTTCCAGGCCCGGTTCCGCCGGGAGGCCCAGTCGGCCGCCTCGCTCAACCACCCCGCGATCGTCGCGGTCTACGACACGGGCGAGGACTACATCGACGGGGTCTCCATCCCCTACATCGTCATGGAGTACGTCGACGGCTCCACCCTGCGCGAACTGCTGCACAGCGGCCGCAAGCTGCTGCCGGAGCGGGCCATGGAGATGACGATCGGCATCCTCCAGGGCCTGGAGTACGCCCACCGCAACGGCATCGTCCACCGTGACATCAAGCCGGCCAACGTCATGCTGACGCGGGGCGGCCAGGTCAAGGTGATGGACTTCGGCATCGCCCGGGCCATGGGCGACGCCGGCATGACGATGACGCAGACGGCGGCGGTCATCGGCACCGCCCAGTACCTCTCCCCGGAGCAGGCCAAGGGCGAGCAGGTCGACGCCCGCTCCGACCTGTACTCCACCGGCTGCCTGCTGTACGAGCTGCTGACGGTCCGTCCCCCCTTCGTCGGCGACTCCCCGGTCGCGGTGGCCTACCAGCACGTCCGGGAGGAGCCGCAGGCGCCGAGCGTCTTCGACCCCGAGATCACGCCCGAGATGGACGCGATCGTGCTGAAGGCGCTGGTGAAGGACCCGGACTACCGCTACCAGTCGGCCGACGAGATGCGCGCCGACATCGAGGCGTGCCTCGACGGGCAGCCGGTCGCCGCCACCGCGGCGATGGGTGCGGCGGGTTACGGCGGCTACCCCGACGACCAGCAGACGACGGCCCTGCGCGCCGACGCCGGCGGGCACGGGGGCGCCACGACGGTGCTGCCGCCGGTCGGCCCGGACGACGGCGGCTACGGCTACGACGACCGTCCCGACCGGCGCCGGCAGAAGAAGTCGTCCACCTCCACCGTCCTGCTGGTCCTGGCGGGCGTCCTCGTCCTGGTGGGCGCCATCCTGATCGGCAAGTACGCGTTCGGCGGGAACGGCGGGCCGGGCGACGACCGGGTTCCCGTGCCCCAGCTGGTCGGCCAGACGCAGGAGGGGGCCGGGGATCTGCTCACCAACGTCGACCTGAAGGTGGGGACGGTCACCCGGGAGCCCTGCGAGGAGCAGCCCAAGGGCAAGGTCTGCGAGCAGGACCCGCCCCAGGGCACCGAAGTCGACAAGCAGTCCGCGGTCAACCTGGTGGTGTCCACGGGCGCGCCGAAGGTGACGGTGCCGAGCGTGATCGGCCTGAGCCTGGAGGAGGCCCAATCGAAGCTGGAGGGCGACGACTACCAGTTCAAGGTGAAGACGCAGGAGCGCGAGACCTCGGACACCCCGGGCACCGTCCTGGACCAGGACCCGGTCAAGGGCAACGAGGTGGAGAAGGGATCGACGATCACCCTCGTCGTCGCCAAGGCCGTGCAGAAGTCCACCGTGCCGGACGTCATCGGCCAGGACTGCGACTCGGCGAAGAACCAGATGTCGGCGAACAACCTGGTCGGCAACTGCTCCGAGCAGGAGACCGACGACCCCAACCAGGTCGGCAAGGCCATCTCCACCACGCCGCAGGCGGGCCAGCAGGTCGACAGGGGATCGCCGGTGCAGATCATCATCGGCAAGGCCAAGGCGGTCGAGCAGGTGCAGGTGCCGGGCAACCTGGTGGGCATGTCACTCAAGGACGCCCGCAAGGCGCTCCAGGACACCGGCCTCCAGGTCGGCAACGTCACCGGGTCCCAGGACGACAACGCCCTGGTGCTCACGTCGGATCCGGCCCCGGGCGCCACGGTCGACAAGGGCTCCGCGGTGAACCTGGTCACCGTGGGCGGCGCAGGCCGGGACAACGGGAACGGGGACAACAACAACGGCGGCTTCATCGGCGGCCTCCGCGGCGAGGACTGACCCCCCCCCCGTCACCGGAACGTGAGAGAGCCCGGGTCCCCTGCCGGCAGGGGACCCGGGCTCTCTCATACGGGCGTCGCCCGGTGGGGTCAGCGCAGTTCCTTCGGCGGGGTCCGCTCGCCGTCCACCTTCTCCACCCGCTCCAGCTCGCCCCAGACGATGTACCGGTAGCGGCTGGTGTAGACCGGCGTGCAGGTCGTCAGCGTGATGTAGTGACCGGCCTTCTTCCGGCCGGACTCCTCGGGGACGGGGGCGAGGACGTCGACGTTGTACTTCGAGGTCTCGGGCAGGATGCCGTAGACCTTGTAGACGTACCACTTGTCCTTGGTCTCGAAGACGATCGGGTCGCCCTTCTCGATCTTGTCGATGCCGTGGAACTTGGCACCGTGGCCGTCGCGGTGGGCGGCCAGGGAGAAGTTGCCCTTCTTGCCCGACATCGGCAGCGTCGCCTTCACCGGATCGGTGTAGTAGCCGGCGACACCGTCGTTGAGGACCTTCATCGTCGTGCCCTTCTCGACGAGGATGTCGTCCTTCGTCATCGAGGGGACGTGCAGGAAGCCGATGCCGGCCTTGGTGTCCAGCTTGCCGGGACCGGTGTCCCTGCCCTGCATCCAGGTGTCGCGGACCTTGTCGGCCTGCCGGCCCGCGGCACGGTCGGCGATCACGTTCGTCCACCACAGCGAGTAGACGACGAACAGGCCCAGCACCAGGCCCGCGGTGATGAGGAGTTCACCGAAGAAGCCGACCGCCACGGCGATCGCCCCCCGGCCGCGGCGGCGCGGCGCGGGCGGCGCGGCGCCGGACGCGTCGGTGTGCTCGTGCTCTTCGTGGTCCGTTTCGGTGGTCGCTGCCACTGGTCATCTGCCCTTAATTGACGAGCGCATCCGGCTTGCCCTTGCTGCGCGGCCGTTCCTCGGCCATCTTGCCCCAGACGATCAGCCGGTACTTGCTGGTGAACTCCGGCGTGCAGGTGGTGAGCGTGATGTAGCGGCCGGGCCGGGTGAATCCCGATCCCCTGGGGATGGGGTCGAGCACACTGATATTGCCCGGTGAGGTCACCGGCAGCATGGACGCCATCTTGTAGACGAAGTACGTGTCCTGTGTCTCGACGACGATCGCGTCGCCGGGCGAGAGGCGGTTGATGTAGCGGAACGGCTCGCCGTGCGTGTTGCGGTGGCCCGCGAGCCCGAAGTTGCCGGTCTTGTCCTCCGGCATCGCGGTCTTCAGCGGCTCCGAGCCGTAGTGGCCGACCATGCCGCGGTCCAGCACGCCCTTGCTGCTGATGCCCTCGGCGATGGGCACCACCACGTCCAGCTTGGGGATGTGCAGGAGGGCGAAGCCCTGTCCCGGCTCGAAGGTGCCCGGGTTGCGCTTGCCGCTGGCCCAGTCGTCCTGGAGGCTGCTGGCCGCCTGGTCGGCCTGGGCGTGCGCACGGACGTTCGTCCACCACAGCTGGTAGGTGACGAACAGCAGCATCAGCACACCGGTCGTGATGAACAGCTCGCCGACGGCCCGGCTGGCGATCACGCCCGCGCTCGGTTTGCGCGCCCGGGCCCGGCGGCGGGCCTCGACCCGCGACAGGGGCCGGGACTCCTCGCCGTCGCGCGCGCGGTCCTGCCCGGGTGTCTCGGGGCGGGCCGGGCCGCCATGGCGCCCGTGGCGGCCCCTGGCGGCCTTCCTGCGGGCCGCGCGGCCGGGCGGGGGCGGAGCGGCACGGTCCGGGGGCGTCGAGGCGCCGGAGGCGGGGCGCGGACCGCCGGGGGGACCGGCCACCCGCAGCGCGACCGTCTCGTCGTCCGCGGGGGGTTCGTACGGCGGCTGCGCGGACGGCTCGCCAGGGGTTCCGTACGGCGTCCCGTACGGGGCCTCCGCCCCCGCGTACGGCTCCCGCGCGGCGGCGTACGGCTCCCGGGCCGCCTGGTACGCCTCCTCCGCCCAAGGCTCGTGGTACCCCTCCCCGGCCGGGGGGTACGCCCCCGCGCCCGGCCGGCCGTCCCCGAACGCGCCCGGATCCTCGTACGGCCGCCGCGCGTACGAGGTGCCCTGGTCGCCGGCGCCGCCGTAGGGGTCCGCGCCGGACTCGCGCTCGGGGCGCAGCGCGGTCACGCCGTGGCCCTGCCCACCACCGGGGCGAGCCCCGCCGACCTCGCCACGGCGCCCGTGTCACCGCACTCCGCCAGCCAGTTGGCCAGCATCCGGTGGCCGTGTTCGGTCAGGACCGACTCCGGGTGGAACTGCACGCCCTCGACGGGCAGTTCGCGGTGGCGCAGGCCCATGATGATGCCGTCCCGCGTGCGGGCCGTGACCTCCAGCTCGGCCGGCACGGTCGCGGGCTCGGCGGCCAGGGAGTGGTAGCGGGTCGCGGTGAAGGGCGAGGGCAGCCCGGCGAAGACGCCCTTGCCCTCGTGCTCCACCGGCGAGGTCTTGCCGTGCAGCAGCTGCGGCGCCCGGTCCACCACACCGCCGTACGCGACCTGCATCGACTGCATGCCGAGGCAGACCCCGAAGACGGGCACCCCGGTCGTCGCGCAGTGCCGCACCATGTCGACGCACACGCCGGCCTGCTCCGGCGCTCCGGGGCCGGGCGACAGCAGTACGCCGTCGAAGCCGTCCTGGGCGTGCGCGGTCGCCACCTCGTCGTTGCGCAGCACCTCGCACTCGGCGCCCAGCTGATACAGGTACTGCACCAGGTTGAAGACGAAGCTGTCGTAGTTGTCGACGACGAGAATCCGTGCGCTCACTGGTTGTCCACCGTCACATCGTTGAAGGGCAGCAGCGGTTCGGCCCATGGGAAGACGTACTCGAACAGCACGTAGACCACGGCCAGCACCAGCACGATCGAGAGCAGCGCCTTCACCCACGCGTTCCCCGGCAGATGCCGCCAGATCCAGCCGTACATGCCGTCCCTTCCGTCGCACCACGGCACCAGACTCACGCGCCGTACGGCACCAGACTAGGGCCTGTCGGCCTCCGGTTCCCCGGCCTCCACAGGTTGGACGGAATCCGCGGGGCCGGGTCACGGCACGGGCTGGGCGTAGCGCAGGTCGACCGCGCCGGAGTACCCCGGCAGGGTCGCCGTCCCCTCGTCCCGGACGTTCCAGCCCAGGCCGTAGACGTTGACGTACACCATGTAGTTCTGGATCGCCGGGGAGGCGGCGAGCGCCCGCTTCAGCCTCTCCGGGTCGCCGACCGCCGTGATCTTGTACGGCGGTGAGTAGACGCGGCCCTGGAGGATGAGGGTGTTGCCGACGCAGCGCACGGCGCTGGTGGAGATCAGCCTCTGGTCCATGACCTTGATGCCCTGGGCGCCGCCCTGCCACAGGGCGTTCACCACGGCCTGGAGGTCCTGCTGGTGGATGACCAGGTAGTCGGGCTGCGGCTCGGGATAGCCGGGCAGCTTGGCGGTGGCGTCCGGCGGGGCGTCGTCCAGCGTGACGGTGATCGCCTCGCCCGTCAGCTTCTGGGTGCCCGCCTTCCTCTCCAGCTCCGCGAGCTTGTCGTCCTCGGCTTTCGTGCTGCCGTCGTCGCGCTCGGCGAGGGATTCGATCTCGTGGCGCAGCGCCGCGTTGGACTCGTCGAGCCGGCCGTTGTCACGGCTGCGCTCCTGGATGAGATCGGACAGCTTCAGCAAGGAGGTGTCCGTGCGGATATTGGTGCCTTTGGCAGTATTGAAACTGGTGAAGAATATGAGTCCCGCGAGAGCGAAGACACCCGCCGTGAGCACCCGCACCGGCCGGATTCGGCGCCCGCGGGCAGGGCTGGTTCCCGCTGCGGGGGAGTCGGCAGAATTGCTCAACGTACCCTTATCTCCTTCGGCGCCACGGAAGCACTACGCTAACGGACGCCCGGGGAGCGCCTTTCCGTCCCCTGGCACGTTGCCCCGAGCCCGACCCAGTTCCCTGCGCGGCCACGCAGCGCATCGACAGGAGAGACCCTCGTGCCGAAGTCACGTATCCGCAAGAAGGCCGACTACACGCCGCCGCCGGCGAAGCAGGCGACCGCCCTCAAGATGAACAGCCGGGCCTGGGTCGCGCCGGTGATGCTCGCCATGTTCGTCATCGGGCTGGCCTGGATCGTCGTCTTCTACGTCACCGACGGCTCGTTGCCGCTCGACAAGCTGGACAACTGGAACATCGTGGTCGGCTTCGGCTTCATCGCCGCCGGATTCGGTGTCTCCACGCAGTGGAAGTAGCGGCCGCTTCCTCGTGAACACAGCTCTGCCCACGGCTATCCACTGAGTTATCCACAGCCGTTTTCCACAGTGGGGAAAAAGAACGACCATCTGTGGATAACTCATCGGGGGTTGACGCCGGTGTGACGGAACGACTGGTAACCGAAAACATGTTCGCCCCCTGCCTGACCTGCGAAAACACTGGTCAGCGACAGGGGGCACATGTGTTCCCGCACCGTGTGCACAGGATCCGCCACACGCTGTGGACAACATCTCCGCTCAGGTGAGCTGGCCCGTCCTCACCAGGGACAGCACGATGATCACGACGAGGACCAGGGCACAGGTGCCGTACTGGACCAGCGTCCGCCGCTCCCGCGGGGCGTGCACCATGCCGTAGCCGATCACGACACCGGCGACGAGACCTCCGATGTGGGCCTGCCAGGCGATGTTGGACCCCGGGCTGAAGGTGAAGACCAGGTTGATCGCCAGCAGGACGGCCACCGGGCGCATGTCCTGGTTGAGCCGGCGCATGAGGACGGCGGTCGCGCCGAACAGGCCGAAGATCGCGCCCGAGGCGCCGAGCGAGGGCTGGTTGGGCGCGGCGATCAGGTACGACAGTGTGCTTCCGGCCAGCCCGGAGAGGAAGTACAGCGCGAGGTAGCGGACACGGCCGAGGGCCGTTTCGAGCGGGCCGCCGATCCACCACAGGCTCAGCATGTTGAACAGCACGTGCAGGGTGCTGCCGTGCAGGAACATCGAGGTCAGCAGCCGGTACCACTGCCCCTCGGCCACGCCCTCGACGGAGCCCAGCAGAGGGACGTACGCCTGTCCGAGCAGGGTGAAGCGGTCGGTGAAGCGGTCGCCGACGGCGAGCTGCGCCAGGAACAGGGCGAGGTTGACGCCGATCAGCGCCTTGGTGAACAGGCGCGGGTCGGCCGTGACGGTACCGCCCGCCAGCGTGCGGGGCCGGGACGCGCCCGGCGCGTGCCCCGTTCCGGAGCCGCCGCGGACGCAGTCGGGGCACTGGAAGCCGACGGAGGCGTCGACCATGCACTCGGGGCATATCGGCCGCTCGCAGCGGGTGCAGCGGACGCCGGTCTCGCGGTCCGGGTGGCGGTAGCAGGTGGGCAGCGACCGGGCGTCCTTCGGACCGGTGTCCTCCGGGCCCCGCGGGCTGCCTGGCGCCTGATCCATGAGATCCCCTCGGTCGTCTGGCGGGCAATGCGCCGCCCCGCTCGTCCTTACGGACGAGCGGGGCGTTTGGTTCCCTGCGGGACGCGGGGCTCAGCCCTCGCGCGTCTGGACGACGACCGACTCGATGACGACGTCCTTGAGCGGACGGTCGGTGCGCGGGTTGGTCTGCGTGGTGGCGATGGAGTCCACGACCTTCTGGCTCTCGGCGTCGACGACCTCGCCGAAGATGGTGTGCTTGCGGTTCAGCCACGTCGTCGGGGCGACGGTGATGAAGAACTGCGAGCCGTTGGTGCCCGGGCCCGCGTTGGCCATCGCCAGCAGGTAGGGCTTGTCGAAGGACAGGTCCGGGTGGAACTCGTCCTCGAACTTGTAACCGGGGCCGCCGGTGCCGTTGCCCAGCGGGTCGCCGCCCTGGATCATGAACCCGCTGATCACCCGGTGGAAGACCGTGCCGTCGTAGAGCTTGTCCGTGGACTTCTGGCCGGTGGCCGGGTGGGTCCACTCCCGCTCGCCCTTGGCGAGCTCGACGAAGTTCTTGACCGTCTTGGGGGCGTGGTTCGGCAGGAGCCGGACGTCGATGTCGCCGTGGTTGGTCTTCAGGGTGGCGTAAAGCTGCTCAGCCACGTTCTGCCTTCCGTTGTCTTCCTGTGACTCCCTGATCCTCGCACGCCCCGCGCCGCACGTCGTCCGACAGGCGCTCCCGGCCCGTCGCCGGCTCGTGCCACCGCGTGGTCACGGCGTCGGTGACGGCGGGGGCACGGCGTGCCTCACGGCGGAATTACGGACCGAAAAGTGTGGGTCGGGCGCGCGACACGACGATCCGTGGCATTGTCGACCACAAGCTCCCGTTGCTCCTTGTTCATCCGCCCTTGTTGCTGATCCGCTCTCGACCACCGTTTCGTCACCGATTGGCATGGATGATTCGGTTGGCGTGAGTGGTCGGTGATGTTCCGGATGGGCGGGAGCCGGGGTACGTGACCCGGATGCCCGTCCACGCATGCCTGGCGCCGCGCCGGCAGGCATGATCCGTAAAAGGGTGGAAAGTCGAATTACCGTACGCCACCGAGGAGGAGGAACCCGTGACCCGCATCGACAGCGTGCGCGCCGCGACCGGTTCGGCGAAGGACAGCGTGCTGCACGCCGCGGACGTGGTGGCGCCCTACGCCGACACGGCCAAGGAGAGGGCCGCCCACTACGCACACGAGGCACGCGTACGGCTGGCGCCCAAGGTGTCGCAGGCCACCGGCCAGGCCCGGCTCCAGTACGGCGTGTATGTCGCGCCGCGTCTGGAGACGGCCCGCGCCCAGGCCCTCGCCCATGTGCCGCCGAAGATCGACCTGGCCGCCCAGGAGGCCGCCGTCCGTACCCGCAAGGCCGCCCGGCAGGCGGCCGTCTACTCCCGGCCGAAGATCGAGCAGGCGGTGGCCGTGGCCGGACCCGTCCGGGACGAGGCCGCGGCGCGAGGTGTCGCCGCGCTGGCCGCCCTGCGCGGTCAGATCTCGGCCAAGGACATCCAGAAACTCGTTCGCAGGAAGGAGCGGCGGGCGAAGGCCGGCCGCGTCGTCAAGGTCCTGGCGATCGTGGGCGCCGTCGCGGGTGGCGCCTTCGCCGCCTGGAAGTGGTGGGACAAGCAGGCCAACCCGGACTGGCTGGTGGAGCCGCCGGCGGCCACGGAGGTTCCCGAGACCGGTGGCGGTCTGACCTCGGTGGACGGCACCGGTCAGCCCGTGCTGGACCCGGAGGTCCAGGCCAAGCAGGCCGAGGAGGAGTCCGCCGACCGCGACGAGCAGCGCTGAGGCCGCCGGTCCGCATGGTTTCCCTCACGGGGCGCCCCTGATCATGGGGGCGCCCCGTTTCATGGGCTGCCCGCTTCATGGAGCTCCCCGTTTCTCGGGCTGCCTCGCCCTCCGTGGGGCGTTTCACGTGAAACCCGATCTCCGCCGCCGGGACGCCGGGTCCGTCTCCTCCCGCCCCCGCCTCCGGCAGCCCTCCTCCAGCAGCCCCCGGTGAGGGAAAGGAAGGGAGACCGGGAACATCCCACCGCAGACGAAAGCGACCCCCTTGACCGCGTTTTCGCTGGTCAAGGGGGTCGTCCGCAGTGGAGCCTAGGGGAGTCGAACCCCTGACATCTGCCATGCAAAGACAGCGCTCTACCAACTGAGCTAAGGCCCCGAAAGGGAGCGTCCGACCGGAAGGACCACGCAGCCGACGGGCGCCGCAGAACAGAGTACCGGGTCTCCCCCCGTATCCCGCAAAAGGATTGGGGGTCCCGATGAACGACCACGCTCCGTAAGATGCTCCGCGTGGTTCGCTGGAGCGAACCACCGTTTTGGGGAAGCGATGGGGAGACGCAATGGACGCCGCACAGCAGGAAGCCACCGCAAGAGCGCGGGAACTCCAGCGGAGCTGGTACGGGGAGCCGTTGGGGGCGCTCTTCCGTAGGCTGATCGACGACCTGGGGCTCAACCAGGCGCGGCTGGCGGGAGTACTGGGGCTGTCGGCACCGATGCTGTCGCAGCTGATGAGCGGGCAGCGAGCGAAGATCGGCAATCCCGCCGTGGTCCAGCGGGTGCAGTTGCTCCAGGACCTGGCGGGCCAGGTGGCGGACGGCAGCGTCAGCGCGGCCGAGGCGACCGAGCGCATGGAGGAGATCAAGAAGTCCCAGGGGGGATCGGTCCTCAACAACACCACGCAGTCCACGAATAGTTCGGGAGCGCCGACGGTCAAGCGGGTGGTCCGCGAGATCCAGTCGCTGCTGCGCTCGGTGGCAGCCGCCGGCGACATCATCGAGGCGGCGGACTCCCTGGCCCCCACCCACCCGGAGCTGGCGGAGTTCCTCCGGGTGTACGGCGCCGGCCGCACCTCCGACGCGGTCGCGCACTACCAGTCCCACCAGAGCTGATCCACGGACCCGGCCGCTGGGGGGGCGCCGGGAACCGTGCGAGGGGGAGTCGTATCGCTCATCGTGGGGGAGTGAACGGGGAGGACCGCGGGGTGCCGAGGGGGAGGAGCGACGCGCAGCCATGGGTGAGGTCTTCGCCGGCCGGTACGAACTGGTCGATCCGATCGGACGGGGTGCGTCCGGTGCCGTCTGGCGCGCCTGGGACCACCGGCGCCGGCGCTATGTGGCCGCCAAGGTGCTCCAGCAGAGCGACGCCCACGCGCTGCTGCGGTTCGTCCGCGAACAGGCCCTGCGGATCGACCACCCCCATGTGCTCGCTCCCGCCAGCTGGGCCGCCGACGACGACAAGGTCCTGTTCACCATGGACCTGGTCGCCGGCGGTTCCCTGGCCCACCTGGTGGGGGACTACGGACCCTTACCGCCCGCCTTCGTCTGCGTCCTGCTCGACCAGCTCCTCTCCGGGCTGGCCGCGGTCCACGGGGAAGGCGTCGTGCACCGCGACATCAAGCCCGCCAACGTGCTGCTGGAAGCCACCGGCACCGGGCGTCCGCGGCTGCGGCTGTCCGACTTCGGCATCGCGATGCGGCTGGGCGAACCACGGCTGACCGAGGCCGACCTCGTGGTGGGGACGCCCGGCTATCTCGCACCCGAGCAGATGAGGGGCGCGGAACCGGACTTCCCCGCCGATCTGTTCGCCGTCGGCCTGGTCGCCCTGCATCTGCTGGAAGGCGCCAAGCCGGACACCAAGGCACTCGTGCGGTACTTCACCGAACACGGGACGCCGGGAGCGCCCAAGGGCGTTCCCGAGCCGCTGTGGCAGGTCGTCGCCACGCTTCTGCAACCGGAACCGCAGGCGAGGTTCCGCACGGCGACGGGCGCGCGCAAGGCGCTGGCCGCCGCCGCGGAGCTTCTGCCGGAGCCGGGTCCCGACGACGAGATCATCGAGATCTTCGATCAAGTGGGGCCCCTGCCACCGGGGTTCGGCCCGGACGGACCCGACGCGCCCGCGCCGGGCGTGACCGTGACGGCGGCGGCCTTCGGACCGGGCAGCGGGGGAGCGCCGCCCCGGCCCCCGGAGCCGGCACCGGAAGCGCCGGGTCTCATGGAGTGGCGCGGCCGGGGCACCCCTGCGGGGGGCGCCGGGGACCGCGCGGAGGACGGCGCCGGGGCCGCCCCGCCCCTCCCGGCCGGTGAAGGCCGGGCCGGCTCGGGCGGAGGGCCGGGCCCGCGGCCCGGTTCCTCGGTGACGTCACCCGTACGGCCGGCCGCCCCGTCGGACACCGGTGGCCACCACCTGCCGCCCGCTCCCGGGCCCGTCAGGGAGAGCACCCGGACACCCTCACCGGTCCAGCCGCTCCCGTACCCCCACCTGGGACCCGCCCACGTCTCCCCCCACCCGCGGACGCCCGCCGCCCCCGCGCCCGCCGCCCCCGCGCCCCCCGCAGCGCATCCCCGCGCCGACGCCCCCACCACCGCGTACACCGTGCAGCCCGCCGGGATCTCCCCCGACGCCCCGGCGGCTCCGCGGCACCGCGCGGCCCGGCGCCGCCGCACCGGTCCCCCGGCCCAGGTCGCCGTCCCGGTGCTGTTCCTCGCCCTGGTCTGTTACGCGGTGGGCTTCTGGGCGCTGAGCCGCCTCTGAAGACCGCACGTCCGCCCGGCGCCCCGGCCCGGCCCGGCTAGTTCGTTCCGGCCCCAGGACTCCGCCGGCCCCTGAGCGTCCACACCCCGAGCCCGGCCAGCAGCAGGCTTCCGGTGCCGATCCCGGCGACCGCGACCGCCGTCATCACGGGGTCGTCCTCCGCCCCTTCGCCCCCCGGCCCGGCCACCCGCTGCCCCTCCGGCACCTCGAAGACGCCCCGCGGCGCCGACTCCCCCGTATAAGCGGGCCCGGACTCCGCCGCGCCCCCGACTCCGACGCGCAGCGTCAGCGCGAAGGGTCCCCCGCCGAAGTCGTCGGCCACCCGTGCCGCCAGATGCGCCACCAGGTAGTACGCACCGGCGAACCGCATCCCGCTCACCTTGTCGGCGGCGGCATGGCGGTTGGCGTACGCCACCGGGGGCAGGGGAGGGAGCCCCGCGGTCACCGGACTGCCGTCATAGCCGGCCCCGGTCTCCGCGACCGGTCCGCGCACCGGGTTGTGCAGTGCCAGCCGCAGAGCGCCGGGCACATATCCCCGGCCGTCGCCGGAGCCGTCCAGGTCCGCGGTGGCGTACAGCCGCTGTCCCCAGTCGACCGGCACCGCGTAGAAGAGGGTCTGTCCCGGCCGGATCTCGTCACGCCAGACTCCCGGCCCGCGAAGTGCCGCACCGGTGAAGCCCGCGCCTCCCCGGCCGCGCCGGGGCTCGCCATCGGGCGGCGCGGGCGAAGCGGAGTCCCAGCCCTCGGGTGCGCGCGTCGCCCCGGCCTGCTCCGGGCCCGGCTCCGTGAAGACGGCGAGTTCCAGATCCCAGGCGCCCCGCGCGGAGCCCTGCCCACCGGTCCGCTCCACGGTGACGTCATAGGTTCCGGCCTCCCGGCACCGGGGCTTCGCGGGGGAGACCTCCCGGCTGCCCCACGCGGTGACGGGACGCGGGCTGCGGGCGGCGCCGATGGACGCGGTGTCGAAGGAACACACGCCGCCCTCGCCGTCCCGCACGGAGACCCGGATGCCGTCGGAGGCGGC
This sequence comes from Streptomyces sp. NPDC052020, assembly GCF_040680575.1. Lineage (NCBI taxonomy): Bacteria > Bacillati > Actinomycetota > Actinomycetes > Kitasatosporales > Streptomycetaceae > Streptomyces > Streptomyces sp. NPDC052020. Next base: position 54,393 of record NZ_JBFAWY010000005.1, on the reverse strand, counting down.
GACCGCGCTGCCGGGTGCGGGGACCGCGGTCACGGCGACGTACGCGTGCGACGTACCGTCGAGGCGGAGGCGGTAGTGGGCCGTGCCGCCCTCCGGCAGGCCGCTCCGGTACGTCGCACCGGGCTCCAGGCGTCCGGCGCCCGCGGGGCTGGCCGCCCCTTCGATCGGCCGGGCGTCCGCGGCGAAGGCGTAACCCCCCGGCGATCCGGCGGCCGGGAGAGCCCGGACCGGCACGGCGGCCGTGGTGCACAGCACCGCGAGCGCCGTGGACAGCACGGTGCCGACCGCCCGGCGCCCGGTCACCGCTCTCGGGCGCCCCGGCACCCGCCCGCTCGCCCCACGCCGCCCCATCACGCGCCACCCCTCGTCGTCAGCCGCCGGACCGGGACCGTGGCCCATCCTGCCCCGCCGGTCCGCGCGTCATCCGCCCGTTCCGCGCGTCCGTCCGAAACGTTCCGGGGGCTTCCGGCCCTTCCCCGCACCCCCCGCGGACAACACAAAACCCCGACCGTGATGACGGCCGGGGTGATGTTCGGTTACCACTGAGTCCCGCCGGACTCAGTACCGGATGTCGATGGGACTCACGAACCCGTGGGCACGGAGTCAGTCGCCTCCGTCCACAGGTCCTGCTCGGCGCGATCCGCCTGAATCTGGCGGTACACGAGGAGACCGCCGATGGCGGCCAGTGCGACCAGGAGCAGCTTCTTCACCGCGCGACCTCGTCTTTCCTTGACGTAGGGGACCTCTGGCGCCCGACTATACACACCGGCCGATATCGATCGGTGACCTGTGTCGGCCCTCAACTCGGCGCCGCAATGCCGCAGTAGGAGCGGAGCGAGCCGGTGCGATCGGAGGGTGATCGGACCTCCACGCACGGTCACTTTGGCCGGTCTTCTCCCGTCTCTCCTATTTTTCTTCCCCCTTGCACCCATCCGGGTGGTGTTCATCTGAACATCGACGCGCCACGGGCGTCGGTCCACCACTTCGCGCCGCTCATACACATCATGAGGAAAGTACGCAAATCGCCCAACCCGAAAGTGAGGGGCCATGGCCCGGAACAAGGTCATGACGCTGTGGACCGCCATCGTCACCGCCTTCCTCGCGCTGTGCACGGCGCTCGGACTCATCACCACGACCGCCGCCGCGGCGGTACCGCGCACCGAGACGGAGCGCAACAGCAACAGCGACAACAACAGCGGCACCACCGAGCACACGACGGCACCGGCGATGTCCCCCTGGTCCTGGTCCCGCGCCCGGGCCCTGCCCCCCACGATGAAGCAGCGCATCCGCGCCGAGGCTCATGGCAAGGTCCCGAGCTGCCGCCACCGTCCGCTGTCGGACGCGTCCGGAGCAGCCCCGGCGGCCACCCTCTGCGCCCCCGCCGCGTCCGCGTCCTCCGAGGCGTCGACGGAGCCACGCACCTCGGGCGTCATCCCCCTCCAGCGCTGACAGGACGGCACGTCACCGCACGTGCCGCTCCCCGCACCCTTTCCCTGACGTCACGGCGAACTTGCGTACAGCACGCCCAGCACCCGGCATGAAGGTCCGGTGGCCCCGCGGAGCCACCGGACCTTCATGCCGGGCCATTTTTTCCACCACTCCGGGGCCGGTCTTTTCCCCACGCGGAGCGACACGGGCCGGTGTCACTCGGTCAGCGCTTCCTTCAGCGTGGGATAGCTGCTGATCACCTCGTCGATGCCGAGCATCTGGAACATGCGCTTCACCATGGGAGGCGGCGTGGCCACGCGCACCCATCCGCTGTGGGCTTTGGCGTGCGCATGCGCGCTGATCAGCGCATTGAATCCGGTGCTGTCCATGAACGACACCTGGCTCAGATCGATCACGGTGCGAGGAGCGTCCGTGGCGGCGGCGGAGAGCAGGGCCTGGCGTACCTCCGCCTCGGTGGTCATGTCGATGTCACCGCGCAGAGACACGACGGTGACACCATCGCGCGCGGTGGAGCGGACGGCTGAAAACGGTTGATACACCGCAGCTCACTCTTCTCGCAGGTGTGGACAGGGTCGCTGAGGCATCCCGCGGGCGTACTCCAACAGGGTGCGCCCAAACATCTAACACGTCAACGGATACATGAACAACTCTTCGTCCTTTTGGATACACGAAACAGTACGTCATACTCTGGAGGCATGCGGGGAGTAGTGCCTGAACCACACACCGGCTGGACGTTCCTGACCAATCACGCGCGCGTTCTCGCGGCGATCGCCGACGATCCGGATTCGCGGATCCGGGACATCGCCGCGCACTGTCGTCTCACCGAGCGCGCCGTCCAGAAGATCATTTCCGATCTGGAGCGGGGCGGCTATCTGTCCCACACCCGCCGCGGGCGGTCCAACACCTACCGCATCGAACCGGGTGTCCCGCTGCGGCACCCGGCCGAGGCCGAGGCCGGCGTCACCGTCGCGAACCTGCTGTCCGCCCTGGCCCGCCACGACGCGCAGCGCTCCCAGAACCCCACCGACGAGGTCTCCGAGCAGCCGCAGCCCCAGGCCCAGCCGTCGCTGACCTCATAGCTCTGCCCCGCCCCTCGCGGGGCCCCGGCACGCACCCTGCCCTCCGCTCAGATTGCGCCCCCGTGCGCTCCGCGCCCGGGGGCGTCCCCCCACCGGCAGCCCCCGCCACGCCACGGGCGACACGGCCGTGACCGCATCACGCGAAGAGGCCCGGAGATCTTGGATCTCCGGGCCTCTTGCCTGGCGTTTCGCCGCTGTGGGGCTAACAGGATTTGAACCTGTGGCCTCATCCTTATCAGGGATGCGCTCTAACCAACTGAGCTATAGCCCCGCCGCGCTTTGCGGGGTGTGTCCCGCGCGCTGACTCCTGAAGATTAGCGCACGAGGCGCGCAGTCCCAAAATCGGCCGCCGGGGACGGGGGGAAACCGCTCCTTCACGGCACCGGCGCCCCTGCCCCGGCGGATGTCCGGCCTGGTCGGGCGCCCTCACTCGTCCTCGGCGAGCGTCAGCTCCACACCCCCGACGAAGCCGGCCGAGAGGTTGTAGATGAACGCGCCCAGCGTCGCCAGCGCCGTGGCGAGTACGACGTCGATGACCGCGATGATCGACGTGAAGAGCAGGACGTTGGGCAGCGACAGGAATGACTGAAGGTCGAAGCCGTTGGACTCGTTCGAACCGGTCGCCTCGGAGATCGTGCCGCCGACCGACGAGAAGACGCCCATGGCGTCCATGACCATCCACAGCACTGCGGCCGCGACGATCGTGCAGATGCCCAGCGCGATGGAGAGCAGGAAGCTCACCTTCATCACCGACCACGGGTCGGCCTTCGCCACCCGCAGCCGCGCCTTGCGGACGCGGGGCGTGGTGCTCGCGCCGGTACGCGGCCGGCGTACGCCGCTCGCCGCGGTGGCCGTCTGGTAGGCCTGCGGCGGGTGGTAGGGCCCGGCGGGCTGCTGGGGCTGCCGCTCCCCCGGCAACGGCGACGCCGGCTGCTGGGCGGCCCCGGCGCCCGGAGCGGCCGGGCCCGCTCCAGCCGCGTACTGCTGGGTGTGCGGGCCTCGGGTGTCCGTCACAGTTCCCCCCTGGGATCCATGAGTGTCATACGAGGACGAGGACGGAGACGACGATGGCTCCGCCGGGTGCGCGGCGGAGCCACGGCCGCCGCCGTCCGTCTGCGTACCCCTGGAGGTACCGGCCGATCCGGCGCCCGTGGCTCCGCTCACGTGACTCACTCCTCGTGCCTACTCGGCCGAGGGCGCCTCACCCTCGTCCGTGCCGGTGTCCGCGGTGCCTTCGGCGGTCTCGTCGACGGCGATGTCACCGTCGACCTCCTCCGCCTCGCGCCCCGCCTCGGCGTTGCGTGCGATACCGACGACGGCATCGCGCTTGCCCAGATTGATCAGTTGGACGCCCATGGTGTCACGGCCCGTCTCCCTGACCTCGTTGACTCGCGTGCGAATCACACCGCCCGAGAGTGTGATGGCGAGGATCTCGTCGGTCTCCTCGACCACCAGCGCACCCACGAGCGATCCGCGGTCCTCGACGATCTTGGCGGCCTTGATGCCGAGGCCGCCGCGGCCCTGGACGCGGTACTCGTCGACGGGGGTCCGCTTCGCGTACCCGCCGTCGGTGGCAGTGAACACGAACGTACCGGGTCGCACCACATTCATCGAGAGCAGTTCGTCGCCCTCGCGGAAACTCATGCCCTTGACGCCCGAGGTCGCACGGCCCATGGGGCGCAGCGTGTCGTCCGACGCGGTGAACCTGATCGATTGCGCCTTCTTACTGATCAGCAGCAGATCGTCGTCGGCCGAGACGAGCTCGGCACCGATCAGCTCGTCGTCGATTCCGTCCTCACGGGCACGCAGGTTGATCGCGATCACACCACCGGAGCGCGGGGAGTCGTAATCCTTCAGCGGCGTCTTCTTCACCAGGCCGGACTTGGTGGCCAGGACCAGGTACGGCGCCGCCTCGTAGTCGCGGATGGCGAGGATCTCGGCGATCGCCTCGTCCGGCTGGAAGGCCAGCAGGTTCGCCACGTGCTGGCCGCGCGCGTCCCGGCCGGCCTCGGGCAGCTCGTACGCCTTGGCGCGGTAGACGCGGCCCTTGTTGGTGAAGAACAGCAGCCAGTGGTGCGTGGTGGAAACGAAGAAGTGGTCGACGATGTCGTCTTCCTTCAGCTTCGTGCCGCGCACGCCCTTGCCGCCGCGCTTCTGCGCCCGGTAGTCGTCGGTCTTGGTGCGCTTGATGTAGCCGCCGCGGGTGACCGTGACGACGATGTCCTCCTCGGCGATCAGGTCCTCGATGGACATGTCGCCCTCGTAGGGGATCAGCTTCGTCTTGCGGTCGTCGCCGTACTTCTCGACGATCGCGGCCAGCTCCTCGCTGACGATGCCGCGCTGGCGGACCGGCGAGGCGAGGATCTCGTTGTACTCGTTGATCTTCGCCTGGAGCTCGTCGTGCTCCTGGACGATCTTCTGGCGCTCCAGGGCGGCCAGCCGGCGAAGCTGCATCTCCAGGATCGCGTTGGCCTGGATCTCGTCGATGTCGAGGAGGTCCATCAGGCCGCCGCGCGCGATCTCGACGGTGTCGCTGCGCCGGATCAGCGCGATGACCTCGTCGATGGCGTCCAGGGCCTTGAGCAGACCGCGCAGGATGTGCGCCCGCTCCTCCGCCTTGCGCAGCCGGAAGCGCGTACGGCGGACGATGACCTCGATCTGGTGCGTCACCCAGTGGCGGATGAACGCGTCCAGGGACAGCGTGCGCGGCACGCCGTCGACCAGCGCCAGCATGTTGGCGCCGAAGTTGGTCTGGAGGTCGGTGTGCTTGTACAGGTTGTTTAGGACGACCTTGGCGACCGCGTCCCGCTTGAGGACGATGACCAGGCGCTGGCCGGTACGGGACGACGTCTCGTCGCGCACGTCCGCGATGCCGCCGATCCTGCCGTCCTTCACCAGGTCGGCGATCTTCTGCGCGAGGTTGTCCGGGTTGACCTGGTAGGGCAGCTCCGTGACCACCAGGCACTGGCGGTTCTGGATCTCCTCGACCTCGACGACCGCCCGCATGGTGATGGAGCCGCGGCCGGTCCGGTACGCCTCCTCGATGCCCTTGCGGCCGACGACGAGCGCGCCGGTCGGGAAGTCCGGGCCCTTGATCCGCTCGATGAGCGCGTCCAGCAGCTCCTCGTGGCCGGCCTCGGGGTTCTCCAGGTACCACTGGGCGCCGGCGGCCACCTCGCGCAGGTTGTGCGGCGGGATGTTGGTCGCCATGCCGACCGCGATGCCGGCCGAGCCGTTGATCAGCAGGTTCGGGAAGCGGGCCGGCAGGACGGTCGGCTCCTGGGAGCGGCCGTCGTAGTTGTCCGTGAAGTCGACGGTCTCCTCGTCGATGTCGCGGACCATCTCCATCGACAGCGGCGCCATCTTGCACTCGGTGTACCGCATCGCCGCGGCCGGGTCGTTGCCCGGGGAGCCGAAGTTGCCGTTGGAGTCGACGAGCGGCATGCGCATCGCCCACGGCTGGGCGAGGCGGACCAGGGCGTCGTAGATGGAGGAGTCGCCGTGCGGGTGGTAGTTGCCCATGACGTCGCCGACGACGCGGGCGCACTTGTAGAAGCCGCGCTCGGGGCGGTAGCCGCCGTCGTACATGGCGTACAGCACGCGGCGGTGGACGGGCTTGAGGCCGTCACGGACGTCCGGCAGCGCACGCGAGACGATGACGGACATCGCGTAGTCGAGGTAGGAGCGCTGCATCTCCGTCTCGAGCCCGACGGGCTCGACGCGCAGGCCGGCCTGGCCGCCCTCGTCCGGAGTGACGGGAGTGTTCTCGTCGGTCATTGCTGGTGAAGATCCTTCCTGGTGCGGTCAGCTGAGACCGACTCAGATGTCGAGGAAGCGGACGTCCTTGGCGTTGCGCTGGATGAACTGCCTGCGTGCCTCGACGTCCTCGCCCATCAGGACCGAGAACAGCTCGTCGGCCTGCGCGGCGTCGTCGAGGGTGACCTGGCCGAGGACCCGGTGCTCCTGGTCCATCGTGGTCACGCGCAGCTCCTCGGCGTTCATCTCGCCGAGACCCTTGAAGCGCTGGATCGAGTCCTCGCGCACCCGCTTGCCGCGCTGGCGGCCCATCTCCAGCAGCGCGTCGCGCTCGCGGTCGGAGTAGGCGTACTCGACGTCGTCCTTGCCCCACTTGATCTTGTACAGCGGGGGACGGGAGAGGAACACGTGCCCGGCCTCGACCAGCGGACGCATGAAGCGGAACAGGAAGGTCAGCAGCAGGGTGTTGATGTGCTGGCCGTCGACGTCGGCGTCCGCCATCAGGATGATCTTGTGGTAGCGGAGCTTCTCGATGTCGAAGTCCTCGTGCACGCCCGTTCCGAACGCGGAGATCAGCGCCTGGATCTCCTGGTTCTGGAGGATCTTGTCGATGCGCGCCTTCTCGACGTTGAGGATCTTGCCGCGGATCGGGAGGATCGCCTGGTACTCCGGGTTGCGGCCGGACTTGGCCGAGCCGCCGGCGGAGTCACCCTCGACGATGAAGATCTCGCACTTGGTGGGGTCGTTCGACTGGCAGTCGGAGAGCTTGCCCGGCAGCGACGCCGTCTCCAGCAGGCCCTTGCGGCGGGTCAGGTCGCGCGCCTTGCGCGCCGCCACGCGCGCGGTGGCCGCCTGGATGCCCTTGCGGACGATGTCCGCGGCCTCGTTCGGGTTGCGGTCCAGCCAGTCGTTGAGGTGCTCGTAGACCGCCTTCTGCACGAAGGTCTTCGCCTCCGTGTTGCCCAGCTTGGTCTTGGTCTGGCCCTCGAACTGCGGCTCGCTGAGCTTGACCGAGATGATCGCGGTCAGACCCTCGCGGATGTCGTCACCGGTGAGGTTGTCGTCCTTCTCGCGGAGCAGCTTCTTGTCGCGCGCGTACTTGTTGATCAGGGACGTCAGCGCGGCGCGGAAGCCCTCTTCGTGGGTGCCGCCCTCGTGGGTGTGGATGATGTTGGCGAAGGAGTACACGCCCTCGCTGTAGCCGCTGTTCCACTGCATCGCGACCTCGAGGGACAGGCTCTTGTCCTTGTCCTCGGCCTCCAGGTCGATGATCGTGGGGTGGACGACCTCGCCCTTGCGGGCGTTGAGGTACTTCACGAAGTCGACGATGCCGCCCTCGTAGTGGTACGTGACGGTCTTCGCCTCGTCCTTCTCGTCGGCGCCCGCCTCGTCCGCCCCGGCGGTGGCCTTCGCCGACTCGCGCTCGTCGGTGAGCCTGATCGTCAGGCCCTTGTTGAGGAACGCCATCTCCTGGAAACGCCGCGACAGCGTCTCGAAGGAGTACTCCGTGGTCTCGAAGATGTCCGGGTCGGCCCAGAAGGTGACCGAGGTGCCGGTCTCCTCGGTGGCCTCGTGCTGGGCCAGCGGCGCCGTCGGCACGCCCATCTTGTAGTCCTGCGTCCAGCGGTGGCCGTCGGTCTTGACCTCGACGGACACCTTGCTGGACAGGGCGTTCACCACGGACACGCCCACGCCGTGCAGACCGCCGGAGACCGCGTAACCGCCGCCGCCGAACTTGCCGCCCGCGTGCAGCACCGTCAGCACGACCTCGACGGCCGGCTTGCCCTCGGAGGGCACGATGCCCACGGGGATGCCACGGCCGTTGTCGACCACGCGCACCCCGCCGTCGGCGAGGATCGTCACGTCGATGGTGTCCGCGTGACCGGCCAGCGCCTCGTCGACGGAGTTGTCGACGACCTCGTACACGAGGTGGTGCAGTCCGCGCTCGCCGGTCGAGCCGATGTACATGCCGGGTCGCTTGCGGACCGCGTCCAGACCCTCGAGGACGGTGATGGCACTTGCGTCGTACGAGGCGGTGACCTCGCCGTTCGAGGTGCCCGCCGCGTCGTTCACGCCGGTGTCGGTGGACGGAATGTTCTCGTTGGGGTTGCCGGAATCGGCCACGAAGCGCCCTTTCTGGCACAGCACGAGCCGGGCTCCTGGGGGTGCCCCCTTTGGGGGAGGGTTGCCGGAGCGGCTGCGGCATGTTGCGTTGGTAAGCCTTGATCAGCGTTGCTCAGCTTTTCCCGGACGGTCCCCACGATTGGGGCGGGATTGCCTTCCAGTCTACCGGTAGCACTGACAACGATGGGGGTTTGCCGGTACCTGAGACCGCATGTGGCGCCCTGAACCGTCCTCGGACTACTCCCGATATGCGGATGGGGGCTCCAAGAGGCTCACAGCGGCACTCAGCGCTTCGAGCCGTCAACCCCTGGCTACTTCGAAGGAAGGTCGGGATTCGCAACCGTGTGCGGTTGTACGGCAAGGAGGGCGGCGGCGGTACGAACACACCGTCGGCGCCCTCGAATGTGATGTCGATCACGCTTGCCCGATCGGTGGCCGACCGGGCCGTCCGGCCCTCGAAACAGGGGTTCGGCGCGGCACGTGACCGCGCCCGCGGTCACCCGTAGGTGTCGCCCGGGCCCGTGGATCCGGGCGCGCGCAGCGGGCCGTAGCGGCGGGCGGGGCCGCCGGGTCCCTGCACCTTGAGCATGCGCACCGAGCCGTGCCCGAGATCCTCGTTGAGGCGGGCCACCAGGGTCGGCGCGAGCAGCCGCAGATTGGTCGCCCAGGCGGTGGAGTCACAGCGCACCACCAGTACCCGCTCGTCCTCGTCGTACCTCTCCGGTACGCAGTGCTTGGCCACGTCCTCGCCGACGATCTGCGGCCAGCGGCCCATCACCCCGCCCACCGCGGCCGGGGTCTCCCAGCCGCGCTCGGTGATCAGCCGGTTGATCGCCGAGCCGAGCCGCATCGGATCGCGGCCGTCGGCGCGCGCACCGGAGCGCAGCCCGCCGCGCCGTGCCCGCTTCTTCTGCTGCACCGCGTCCCCCCGCGCGCGTGCCGCCTCCCGGGCAGCCCGGAGCGCGACCCGCGCGAGATCGACGCCGGAGGGCTGGGGAGCCTTGCCGGGTGGGGGTCCGTCCGTGGTCATCCGCGCTCTCCCTCCGTCCTCACAGGCGCTCCACCGTCCCCTCGGAGACGGCGAACCGCGTCCCCGACAGCATCTGCGGCACGTCGTCCTCGACCGCGGCGGTCACCAGCACCTGCTCGCCCGGCGCCACCAGCTCCGCCAGCCGCTCGCGGCGACGGGCGTCCAGTTCGGCGAACACGTCGTCGAGGACGAGCACCGGCTCGTTGCCCTCGGCGCGCAGCAGATCGTAGGAGGCCAGGCGCAGCGCCAGGGCACAGGACCAGGACTCGCCGTGGGATGCGTACCCCTTGGCGGGCATCTCCCCCAGTTTGAGCAGCAGCTCGTCCCGGTGCGGGCCGACCAGCGTGACGCCCCGCTCGATCTCCTGCTTGCGGGCGTCGGCGAGCGCCGCCATCAGCTGTTCGTAGAGGTCCTCGCGCGTGTGGGCCTCGCCGGGGGCGGACGGCTTGTACTCCAGTGCGACGGGGCCGCCGCCGGGGGCCAGCTGCTCGTACGCCTTGTCGGCCAGCGGCCCGATCGCGGCGATCAGGTCCAGACGCTGGGCGAGCAGTTCGGCGCCCGCGCGGGCGAGGTGCTGGTCCCAGACGTCGAGCGTGGACAGGTCCAGGGTGCGGCCACCGTGCCGGCGGGCGAGCGCGGCCGACTTCAGCAGGGTGTTGCGCTGCCTGAGGACGCGGTCGTAGTCGGAGCGGACACCGGCCATGCGCGGGGAGCGCGCGGTGATCAGCTCGTCGAGGAAGCGGCGCCGCTCCCCGGGATCGCCCTTGACCAGGGCGAGATCCTCGGGAGCGAACAGGACGGTCCGTACGATGCCCAGGACGTCACGCGGCCTGACCTGGGAGGACCGGTTGATGCGGGCGCGGTTGGCGCGGCCCGGGTTCAGCTCCAGCTCGATCAGCTGCTGCCGGTCGCCCTGGCGGACCTGCGCCCGGACGACCGCCCGGTCGGCGCCCATGCGGACCAGGGGGGCGTCGGAGGAGACGCGGTGGCTGCCGAGGGTCGCGAGATAGCCGACCGCCTCGACCAGGTTCGTCTTGCCCTGCCCGTTGGGGCCGACGAAGGCGGTGACGCCCGGGTCCAGCGGCACCTCGACCCGGGCGTACGAGCGGAAGTCGGCCAGCGAAAGATGCGTGACGTGCATGGTCGTTCGCCGACCTCTCCAACCTTCTGGTCCTGCTTACTTCTTCTCGACCGCGTGGCCGCCGAACTGGTTGCGCAGCGCCGCGATCATCTTCATCTGCGGGGAGTCCTCCTGGCGGGAGGCGAACCGGGCGAACAGCGAGGCGGTGATCGCCGGCAGCGGCACCGCGTTGTCGATGGCGGCCTCCACCGTCCAGCGTCCCTCGCCGGAGTCCTGCGCGTACCCGCGCAGCCCCTCCAGGTGCTCGTCGTCGTCGAGGGCGTTGACGGCGAGGTCGAGCAGCCAGGAGCGGATGACCGTGCCCTCCTGCCAGGAGCGGAAGACCTCGCGGACGTTCTCCACGGAGTCGACCTTCTCCAGCAGCTCCCAGCCCTCGGCGTAAGCCTGCATCATCGCGTACTCGATGCCGTTGTGGACCATCTTCGCGAAGTGGCCCGCGCCGACCTTGCCGGCGTGCACCGAACCGAAGTCGCCCTCGGGCTTGAGGGCGTCGAAGACCGGCTGCACCTTGGCGACGTTCTCGGCGTCACCGCCGTACATCAGCGCGTAGCCGTTCTCCAGGCCCCACACACCGCCGGAGACGCCGCAGTCGACGAAGCCGATGCCCTTGGCGGCCAGCTCCTCGGCGTGCTTCTCGTCGTCGGTCCAGCGGGAGTTCCCGCCGTCCACGACGACGTCGCCGGGCTCCAGCAGCTCGGCGAGCTGGTCGATGGTGGACTGGGTGGGCTCGCCGGCCGGGACCATCACCCAGACCACGCGCGGGCCCTTCAGCTTGCCCACAAGCTCTTCCAGGCTGTGGACATCCGCGACGTCCGGGTTGCGGTCGTATCCGATGACGGTGTGGCCCGCGCGGCGGATCCGCTCGCGCATGTTGCCGCCCATCTTGCCGAGGCCGACGAGACCGAGCTCCATCAGTTGTGTCCTTAAGGGTGCGAGGTGGCGTGGCGGCACGACCGTGGCCGTCGGCCCGCACCGCCGGGCGCGGGCCGTGGCACGTCGTACCCGCGTCCGAGCCTAAACCCGGACGCGCGCGCACGGCTGTGGGCATACGCGCTCAGACGTAGGCCCCACCCGCGGACTCACTCGGCCCGGGGCTCGGGCCGGGCCCCGGTCCGGGAGACGGTCAGCCGCTGAGCCGCACCGGCATGATCAGGTACTTGTACGCCTCGTCCGCCTCGGCGTCCACGGCGGGCTTGCCGCTGAGCAGCGCCGGCTTGGTGGAGGTCGTGAAGGACAGCTGCGCCACCGGGGAGTCGATGGCGCTCAGGCCGTCCAGCAGGAAGGTCGGGTTGAAGGCGATCGAGATGTCGTCGCCCTCCAGCTGGGCGTCGACCCTTTCCACAGCCTGTGCGTCGTCGCTGGAGCCGGCCTCCAGGATGAGCACGCCCTGCTCGAAGCTGAGCCGCACCGGGGTGTTGCGCTCGGCGACCAGGGCCACGCGCTTGACGGCCTCCACGAAGGGCGCGGTCTCGATGGTCGCGACCGAGTTGAACTCCGTGGGGAACAGCGTGCGGTACTTCGGGAGGTCGCCCTCCAGCAGGCGGGTCGTGGTGCGGCGGCCGGCGCCCTCGAAACCGATCAGGCCCTCGCCCGCGCCGGATCCCGACAGCGCCAGGATGACGTTGTCACCGCTGGTCAGGGACTTGGCCGTGTCCAGGAGGGTCTTGGCGGGCACCAGGGCGACCGCCGAGGCGTCGGGGTTCTCCGGCTTCCACAGGAACTCGCGGACCGCGAAGCGGTAGCGGTCGGTGGAGGCCAGCGTGACCGTGTCGCCCTCGATCTCGATGCGGACACCGGTGAGCACGGGCAGCGTGTCGTCGCGGCCCGCCGCGATGGCGACCTGCTGCACGGCGGAGGAGAAGACCTCGCCGGGCACCGTGCCCGTCGCGTTCGGCATCTGCGGCAGGGCGGGGTACTCCTCCACAGGCAGGGTGTGGAGGGTGAACCGCGAGGTGCCGCACACCACCGTCGCCCGTACACCGTCTGTGGAAATCTCCACCGGCCGGTTGGGGAGGGCGCGGGAGATGTCGGCGAGCAGGCGGCCGGAGACGAGCACCGTGCCCTCCTCCTCGACCTCCGCCTCCACCGACACGCGCGCGGAGACCTCGTAGTCGAAGCTGGACAGGCTCAGCTGGCCGTCCTCGGCCTTCAGCAGCAGGCCCGCGAGGACCGGCGCCGGCGGACGGGCCGGGAGGCTGCGTGCCGCCCAGGCCACTGCCTCCGCGAGTACGTCGCGTTCCACCCGGATCTTCACCGTAAGCCGCCTCCTGCTGTTGCCGGCGCTTCTCGCCCTGCTTCGCCTTCGTCGTCTGTCTGGGTGTCACGGCTCCCTGGGAAGGGAAGGACACCGGGACCAGTCTGACGCACGCCACTGACAGTAGGTGCCGCTCGGGGTCAAGTCGTGGCGGGCCGCGGCCGGGCTCGAGAGAGCGAGTTGTGCACAGGACCCGCTTCGAAACGAATTCCGCGCTCTCTCTAGTCGGACGTAGTAGTAGGGCCTGTGGATACGGTGGATAACCGCGTTTGCCCAGCTCAGCGCAGGAATTTTGTCCACCGGGCCTGTGGGTGGTGCCGGTGGACAACCTGGGGCGGCTGTGGAGAACGGAAAGTTCTGCACACCCCGTGCACAGGCAGGGGCGACTTCTCCCCAGCGCCGTCCCCAGTTTTACCCGTCTTTCCCACAGCCTAATCCGGCAGTCTCGTGTGACGCCTTTCACTCCAGGTGGTGACGGGGCGAGTCGCGTTGCCGAACAGTGGACAGCCATGTGGAGAAGCGGCCGATCGCTGGGGACAAGCGGCCCCAGCCTGTGGATCAGCCGTGGACAACGTGCGACGCGGCCTGTGGGCCATCTCGTCGTCCACAGGCTGTGGAGATCGTTCGTCCACGAATCCACAGGCGGCTGACCTGGAGGGATGATCTTCCACCGCGCCGGGCTGTGGACAGGATCGGGACAACCTCCCGGTCCCCAGGGTGTGGACGCGAGAAAGTCGGCGAATCTGTGGATGGCTGCCGTAACGTCGCCAGATATTCGAACACCGGAGGCCGCAGTACGAAGCCGGAGTACGAGGACGAACGGCGCGCAGGGGGCTCCGAAAGGCGTCCGGGGGCCTTTCGGAGAGCGTCCGCCGGGGCGCGGACGGGCCGCGCCGGACACGCACAGCGATGCTGAGAGTGCGCCGCGCGCTCCTGGGGGCAGTGGCGGAGGGCTCCTCCCCGGCGTTCCCGGGGCGTTCCGGGGTGCTCCCCGGCGCGGGCAGGCGCCGCACCCCCTTCCGGGCGGCGGGCGGCTCCGCGGCTTCCCGCGGGCACGGCACGCGCGAAGGCGCCCCCGGAAACGGTCCGGAGGCGCCTGGGCGCGATGGGGCGACGCACGGCGCAGGACGTGCCGAGCGGTGCCGAGCCCGCCCGGTCAGCCGTTCTTGATGCGGTTGGTGAGCTCCGTGACCTGGTTGTAGATGGAGCGCCGCTCGGCCATCAGATTGCGGATCTTCCGGTCGGCGTGCATCACCGTCGTATGGTCGCGTCCGCCGAACAGCGCGCCGATCTTCGGCAGCGACAGGTCCGTCAGCTCGCGGCACAGGTACATGGCGATCTGCCGGGCCGTGACGAGCTGCCGGCCGCGTGAGCTGCCGCACAGGTCCTCGACCGTGAGACCGAAGTAGTCCGCGGTCGCGCCCATGATCGCGGTGGAGGTGATCTCCGGAGTGGAGTCGTCGCCGCCCGGGATCAGGTCCTTCAGGACGATCTCCGTCAGGCCCAGGTCCACCGGCTGCCGGTTGAGCGACGCGAACGCCGTCACCCGGATCAGCGCGCCCTCCAGCTCACGGATGTTGCGCGAGATGCGGGAGGCGATGAACTCCAGCACCTCCGGTGGGGCGTTCAGCTGCTCCTGCACCGCCTTCTTGCGCAGGATCGCGATCCGCGTCTCCAGCTCGGGCGGCTGGACGTCGGTGATCAGTCCCCACTCGAAACGGTTCCGCAGCCGGTCCTCCAGCGTGACCAGCTGCTTGGGCGGCCGGTCGCTGGAGAGCACGATCTGCTTGTTGGCGTTGTGGAGGGTGTTGAACGTGTGGAAGAACTCCTCCTGCGTCGACTCCTTGTCCGCCAGGAACTGGATGTCGTCGACCAGCAGGATGTCCATCTCGCGGTAGCGCTTGCGGAAACTGTCGCCCTTGCCGTCGCGGATGGAGTTGATGAACTCGTTGGTGAACTCCTCCGAGCTCACGTAGCGCACGCGTGTGCCGGGATACAGGCTCCGCGCGTAGTGCCCGATCGCGTGCAGCAGGTGCGTCTTGCCGAGCCCGGACTCGCCGTAGATGAACAGCGGGTTGTAGGCCTTCGCGGGCGCCTCGGCGACGGCGACGGCCGCCGCGTGCGCGAACCGGTTGGAGGCGCCGATCACGAACGTGTCGAAGAGGTACTTCGGGTTCAGGCGCGCGGTCGGCTCACCCGGACCGGTGGCCGGCGCGGGCTGCGCGGCCAGCGGCCCCGGCGCCCCGGTGGTGGGCAGGGCCGGACCGACCGGACCGCCGCGGTGGACGTGGCCCGAGCCGGACGGCGGCTCGGGCAGCTCCCGGCGCGCGTCCCGCTGGTCGTAGTCCCCGCGCGGCCCGTCGTGCGCCGGCCGCTCCACCGACTGGGGGCGGTAGTCCTGCCCGTACTGGTCCTGCCCGTACTGGTCCTGGGGGTACGGCTCCTGCTGGTAGGCGTCCTTGGCGTAGGGCTCCTGGCCGTACGCGTCGCGCGGCGGCGAGCCGTACGACTCGGGCGGCGGCGACGCGTACGGGTCCCGCTCCGGGAAGCCGAGCCGCTGCTGCTGCCAGCCGTAGTCGTCCTGCCCGGGGCGCGGCCAGGAGCCGGGCTCCGGGCGCTGGTACTCCCCCGGGTAGGCGGGACGGGCCGCCGGGAGCTGGTCACCGGAGCCGCCCGGCATCTGGTCGCCGCGGTGGCGGCCGTAGCCCTCGTACGGGCCGTGCTGGTCATAGGGGCCCGGACCGGCGGGCCGCTCGGAATCCTCGTAGCGCGGCTGCGGGCGGGCGGGCGGCGCCGGCGGAGCGGGCGGCTCGCCCGCGGAGTCGTCGACGGTGATCGCGATGCGGATCGGACGGCCGCACTCCCGGCTCAGCGTGTCGCTGACGATCGGCGCCAGCCGGCCTTCGAGCACACCCTTCGCGAACTCGTTCGGTACGGCGAGCAGGGCGGTGTCGGCGACCAGCGCGAGCGGCTGGGTCCGCCGGATCCAGTGCTCGTCCTTCGCCTCGACCCCCTGGCCACGGCCCTCGCCCAGCAGCTGCTCGAGTACGCGCGGCCACACTGCGGCAAGATCGGCAGGTACGTCAGCCACAGGGCACGCTCTCTCACAAGTCACCCGAACGTGTGGTTCGGGGACGGGTCGGGGTCAGACTCGGGTGGCCGGGGCGGAACCAATCGGCCGGGAGGGGACAAAGGAACGAATCGGAGTCCAGCCACGGTAGTCAGCGCGGCGGGTGCGGTTCAAGTTGTTGTCCCCAGCCTGTGGACAGTCTCGCCCACCGACCGCCGGTTTGACCGGATGGAGCAGCCCCGCGTACCGTGGCCAGGTCGAGTTGTCGATGGCTGCTGCCGCCTGCCTCCGATGGGCACAGATCACGTCCCGCCAGCGCGGGGGTAGTCCGGTGATCGGAAAGCGGTGCACTCGGGCGTAACGCGAGCTACTCGTGGGCGCACGGTGACAGCCAGGACGGCACCCCGCCACCATCGATTTTTACTGGAGCCCCCGAGTGAGCAAGCGCACCTTCCAGCCGAACAACCGTCGTCGCGCGAAGACCCACGGCTTCCGGCTGCGTATGCGCACCCGTGCCGGCCGCGCGATTCTCGCGTCCCGCCGCAGCAAGGGTCGCGCCCGTCTGTCCGCCTGATCCCGGTCAGGTCATGACGTCGTGCTGCCCACCGAGAACCGGCTGAGGCGGCGCGAGGACTTCGCGACCGCGGTACGTCGAGGCCGCCGGGCCGGACGTCCGCACCTCGTCGTCCACCTTCGAAGCGGTGCCACGGACCCGCACGCGCCTGGGGAGAGCGCTTCCCCGGTGCGTGCGGGTTTCGTCGTGAGCAAGGCCGTGGGCGGTGCGGTCGTACGCAACAAGGTGAAGCGCCGGCTTCGCCATCTGATGCGCGAGCGGATCGCCCTGTTCCCCCCCGGTAGCCTGGTAGTCGTACGAGCGCTGCCCGGTGCGGGTGACGCCGACCATGCACAGCTGGCCCGAGACCTGGACGCCGCACTCCAGCGGCTCCTGGGAGGGGGCGCGCGATGAAGTACCCGCTGCTGGCCCTGATCAAGCTGTACCAGTGGACGATCAGTCCGCTGCTCGGGCCGGTGTGCAAGTACTACCCGTCGTGTTCCCATTACGGCTACACGGCCATCGACCGGCACGGTGCCCTCAAGGGGACGGTCCTCACCGCGTGGCGCATCCTGCGCTGCAACCCCTGGTCGCTGGGCGGCGTGGACCACGTCCCGCCGCGCAAGCGCCCGCGATGGCACGAAATGCTGCGTGACGCCTGGCGCGCACGCAGGGGCGGGCCCTCCGCCGCCGCACCGGCCACCGAGGGACAGACTTCTCCCGCGAGTCCGTCGAGTCCTCCGGGCCCGGCCGCAGAGACCTCGTCCCATGCCCAAGGAGCATGATTAGTGGACACGATTGCCAGCCTCTTCAGCTTCATCACGACACCCGTCTCCTGGGTCATCGTCCAGTTCCACAAGGTGTACGGCGAACTCTTCGGCCCTGACACCGGCTGGGCCTGGGGCCTGTCCATCGTGTCCCTGGTGGTCCTGATCCGGATCTGCCTGATCCCGCTCTTCGTGAAGCAGATCAAGGCGACGCGGGCCATGCAGACGCTCCAGCCGGAGATGAAGAAGATCCAGGAGCGCTACAAGAACGACCGGCAGCGTCAGTCCGAAGAGATGATGAAGCTGTACAAGGAGACGGGCACCAACCCGCTCTCCTCGTGCCTTCCCATCCTGGCGCAGTCCCCGTTCTTCTTCGCCCTGTACCACGTGCTCAACAGCATCGCGTCGAACGACACCATCGGCGTGATCAACACGCGCCTGCTGGACAGCGCGCAGAAGGCCCACATCTTCGGTGCTCCGCTGGCCGCGAAGTTCACCGACAGCGCGTCCAAGGTGGAGGCGCTCGGCGCCACGCTCACCGACGTACGGGTGATCACGGCCATCATGATCGTGCTGATGTCGGCGTCGCAGTTCTTCACTCAGCGCCAGCTGATGACGAAGAACGTCGACACGACGGTGAAGACGCCCTTCATGCAGCAGCAGAAGATGCTGATGTACATCTTCCCGATCATGTTCGCCGTCTTCGGTATCAACTTCCCGGTCGGTGTCCTCGTCTACTGGCTGACCACCAATGTGTGGACCATGGGCCAGCAGATGTACGTCATCCACAACAACCCGACCCCGGGTTCCAAGGCCCAGGCCGCCTACCTTGAGCGTCTGTACAAGCGCGTCACCCACCACGGCAAGACCCGCGGCCGCGGCGAGCGGGCCATTGTCAAGGCCATCGTGGCCAAGGGCCGTGACCGCAACGAGTTCGAGCGCAAGTTCATCAACGGGCTGAACAAGGCGGGGCTGGCCGCCCAGGCCGACGGCACCGTGGTGAAGAGCGAGGCCACCGCCACGGCCCCCGCGCAGGCCGCGGACGGCGAGGCGACGACGGCCGGCGCCGCCGCAGTGAAGCGGCAGCAGCCCAAGCGGCAGACCAAGGCCCAGCGCCAGGGCGGTGCGAAGGCGGCGGGCGAGCCCGAGACGAAGACCTCGCTGAGCAAGTCCGACCAGCCTCAGGACACCCCGTCCGCCGGCGGCAAGAAGGGCGGGCAGAAGCCCGGCGCCGGCACCCGCAGCAAGGCCCAGTCCGGACAGCGCAAGGGTCCGCAGCGGCCCAAGTCCCCGTCGAAGAAGTAAGAAGGAGTCCATCCCGTGACGGAAGGCACCACCTCCGCCGCTGCCGAGGGCGCAGACACCCTGACCCGCCTGGAGCAGGAGGGCGAGATCGCTGCGGACTACCTGGAGGGTCTGCTCGACATCGCCGACCTCGACGGCGACATCGACATGGACGTCGAGGCCGACCGTGCCTCCGTCTCGATCATCAGCGACACGGGCAGCCGCGACCTGCAGAAGCTGGTCGGCCGTGACGGTGAGGTGCTGGAGGCTCTGCAAGAGCTCACGCGCCTGGCCGTGCACCGGGAGACCGGTGACCGCAGCCGGCTGATGCTCGACATCGCGGGCTACCGGGCCCAGAAGCGCGCCGAGCTCTCCGAGCTGGGCGCCAAGGCCGCCGCGGAGGTCAAGAGCAGCGGTGAGCCCCTGCGACTGAAGCCGATGTCGCCGTTCGAGCGCAAGGTCGTGCACGACGCCGTCAAGGCGGCGGGCCTGCGCAGCGAGTCCGAAGGCGAGGAGCCGCAGCGCTTCGTCGTCGTGCTGCCCGCCTGATCGGTCCCCACGTTCTCCCCGGCCCCGTCTGTTGCGCAGGCGGGGCCGGTCTTTGTCAGCCTGATAGTTCTGGTGGTTCTGGTGTCGGCGTCCGGTACGCCGACGCGGTACGGAAGGACGGTCCCCCGTGACGGAGGCAGCGGAGCTTCCCCCTGCGCCCGAGCAGGCCCGCGAGGTCTTCGGCGATCGCTTCGCGGACGCGGTCCGCTATGCGGAGCTGCTCGCCGAGGCGGGAGTTCAGCGCGGTCTGATCGGCCCGCGTGAGGTTCCCCGCCTGTGGGAACGACACCTGCTGAACTGCGCGGTGCTCGCCGAGGCCGTGCCCGAGGGGGTCACGGTGTGCGATGTCGGCTCGGGAGCCGGCCTGCCCGGGATCCCGCTGGCACTGGTACGGGAGGACCTGAAGATCACGCTTCTGGAGCCCCTCCTGCGCCGCACGAACTTCCTGACCGAGGTCGTGGAGCTGCTGGGCCTGGACCACGTCACCGTCGTCCGGGGCCGGGCCGAGGAGGTCATGGGCCAGCTCCCGCCCGTTCATGTGGTGACGGCCCGGGCCGTGGCACCACTGGACCGCCTGGCCACCTGGGGTATTCCGCTGCTGCGCCCGTACGGCGAGATGCTCGCGCTCAAGGGCGACACCGCCGAGGAGGAGCTCAAGAGCGCCGCCGTCGCACTGAGCAAGCTGGGTGCCGTGGAGACGTCCATCCTGCACGTCGGTGAGGGGATCGTGGACCCGATGTCCACGGTCGTACGGGTCGAGGTCGGGGAGAGTCCGGGCGGCGTGCGCTTCGCCGCCAAGCGGGCAAAGGCGGCTCGGACGGGGAGGGCCCGGCGGCGGCGCGGCTGACCCGGCCCCGCGAAGGCGGAAACACGGCGGGCGGCCGTCCGGCCGGGTGACACCGGCGCGGGCGGAGCGTCCGGGGTGATGCGTACTCCACACAAGCTGCCATACCTGTGCACTCCGGAGTGTCGCGACAGTTCGGTCACGGCTGCTGGGCATCGTGTTTCACGTGAAACGTCGCTCACTGCTGCACGGCATCATCAGTCGGGGCCGCGCCGCGGCCGAACCCCGCGACCGCAAGCCCCTGGGATCTCTCGCGTCTTCGGAGGCGGCCTCCGAGGAGATCCCTGCTGCGGACGAGGTCTCTTCCCCCGTAGAGGGCACGGAGATGTCCACAGAGGTGGATTTCTCCACAGAAGGTCAGACCTCGCTGGTTCACGACCCCGAAGGCATGGGAGGCTCTGTTCATTGCGAGCCTGAAGTCGAGGAGAGTGAATCCTTGCGGTCCGACGCCAATATCGCGGGGCCGATGACCGATCCGGTCCCCGGTCCCCGAACCGAGTCGATGGGAGCGGATGTTTCACGTGAAACGCCGCCCCCGATGGACGACACTCCGATCGGTCGAGCTGCTCAGCTGGCGGTGGAGGCTCTGGGCCGCGCCGGTGAGGGTATGCCGCGGCCCGAACAGACCCGGATCATCGTGGTCGCCAACCAGAAGGGCGGTGTGGGCAAGACGACGACCACCGTCAATCTTGCCGCGTCGCTGGCTCTGCATGGTGGCCGTGTGCTGGTGATCGATCTTGACCCTCAGGGCAATGCGTCCACTGCCCTGGGTATCGACCATCACGCCGAGGTCCCGTCCATCTACGACGTATTGGTCGAGAGCAAGCCGCTCTCGGAGGTCGTCCAGCCGGTCCTCGATGTCGAGGGCCTCTTCTGTGCTCCCGCCACGATCGATCTCGCCGGTGCGGAGATCGAGCTGGTGTCACTGGTGGCGCGGGAGAGCCGGCTACAGCGGGCCATCCAGGCGTATGAGCAGCCGCTGGACTACATCCTCATCGACTGCCCGCCGTCCCTGGGCCTGCTGACCGTCAACGCCCTCGTCGCCGGCCAGGAGGTGCTGATCCCGATCCAGTGCGAGTACTACGCGCTGGAAGGTCTGGGGCAGCTGCTGCGCAACGTCGATCTGGTGCGGGGGCACCTCAACCCCACGCTCCATGTGTCGACGATCCTGCTCACCATGTACGACGGCCGGACGCGGCTCGCCTCCCAGGTCGCTGAGGAGGTACGGAACCACTTCGGCGACGAGGTCCTTCGGACCAGCATTCCGCGCTCGGTCCGTATCTCGGAGGCGCCGAGCTATGGGCAGACCGTGCTGACTTACGATCCAGGATCAAGCGGTGCCCTCTCCTACCTGGAGGCGGCACGAGAAATCGCGCTGAGGGGGGTCGGTGTCAGCTACGACCCGACACACGCCCGCATCGGTGCCCAGAACAATCCGAACATGGTGGAGGGGATGCAGTGAGCGAGCGACGGAGGGGGTTGGGCCGTGGTCTCGGCGCACTGATTCCTCCTGCCCCGACGGAGAAGACGGTGGCTTCGGCCGCGCTGGGAGGCGGTGCTTCCACGTCCCCTGCGTCGGTCCCCGGTCTGACGACCGACCGTGGGGTCGCCGCGGCGAAGGTGGCCACACTGCCGCGTGTTTCACGTGAAACAGAGGAGTCCGCGGAATCTTCTGCGGAGATGCCTGCGGCTCCCATAGGGGCTCACTTCGCGGAGATCCCCCTCGACGCCATCACGCCGAATCCTCGGCAGCCGCGTGTGGTGTTCGACGAGGACGCCCTGGCGGAGCTTGTCACCTCCATCAAGGAGGTGGGCCTCCTCCAGCCGGTCGTCGTCCGCCAGGTCGGTCCGGCGAGCTACGAGCTCATCATGGGTGAGCGTCGCTGGCGTGCCTGCCGCGAGGCGGGACTGAAGGCGATCCCCGCCATTGTGCGGGCCACGGAGGACGAGAAGCTTCTCCTGGACGCTCTCCTGGAGAACCTGCACCGGGCTCAGCTCAATCCGCTGGAAGAGGCCGCCGCCTACGACCAGTTGCTGAATGAGTTCAACTGCACGCACGACCAGCTGGCGGACCGCATCGGCCGTTCCCGTCCGCAGGTCTCCAACACCCTGCGTCTGCTGAAGCTCTCCTCCGCGGTACAGCGCCGGGTGGCCGCCGGAGTGCTCTCGGCCGGGCACGCACGGGCGCTGCTGGCGGTAGAGGATCCGGAGGAGCAGGACAGGCTGGCCCATCGGATCGTGGCCGAGGGGCTGTCGGTCCGGGCGGTCGAAGAGATCGTGACGCTGATGGGCTCCCGGCCGCAGAAGCTTCAGCGCGCCAAGGGGCCGCGGGCCGGGTCGAGGGTTTCTCCCGCTCTGACGGACCTTGCGACGCGGCTCTCGGACCGTTTCGAGACGCGGGTGAAGGTCGACCTGGGGCAGAAGAAGGGCAAGATCACGGTCGAGTTCGCGTCCCTGGAGGATCTCGAACGGATCCTGGGCACCTTGGCCCCCGGCGAGGGGCCGGTGCTTCAGCAGAAGCTCCAGGAGGGTGATCCCGAGGAAACGGACTCCTGATTCCGGCTGGGCGGTGCGTCGGTGCCGTCCCGTATGCGACAGGGCGGCCTGCGTCCGGTGTGTACCGGAACGGACCGCCCTTTTGCTTTACGGCGGTATCGAGGGAATCGCATCGTGGATACGATGCGTGCGGGTATGGCGTATTCACCTGCTACCACCTCTCAGAGGGAGGCAAGGGGCCATGCGATCGATGGGCCGTACCGGACTGGTGGGCGCGGGCCTGGGACTGGGCGCGGTCGGCGGGTTCATCGGCAGCCTGCTCAGGGAACGGAGTGCTCTGACAGCCGCCCGCAGCGCGGCGGGCGTAGGAAGCGAGGAACAGCCTTCATGGGGCGTCGGCTCGTACCACTCACGCTGGACAACCTTCAGGACCTTCCCCAGCGCTGCCGCTCGTGTGTCTTCTGGGAGCTGGACCCCGTCAGTGGCGAGGCTGCGGTAAAGGCGGGCACACCCGACCTGGAGAAGGAAGCATGGATCTCCGCGGTGCTGCTGGACTGGGGTTCCTGCGGCCGGGTCGTCTATGTCGATGATGTGCCGGTGGGCTTCGTGCTCTACGCCCCTCCCGCCTACGTTCCCCGCTCCACGGCGTTCCCCACGAGCCCCGTCTCACCCGACGCGGTGCAGCTGATGACCGCGTTCGTCATGCCGGGCTACCAGGGCCAGGGACTGGGCAGGGTCATGGTCCAGACAGTCGCCAAGGATCTGCTGCGGCGGGGGTTCAAGGCCATCGAGGCGTTCGGGGACGCCCGCTGGGAGGAGCCGGCCTGCCTGCTGCCCGCCGATCACCTCTTGGCCGTGGGGTTCAAGACGGTTCGGCCCCACCCCACGCATCCACGGCTCCGGTTGGAGCTGCGGTCCACGCTGTCGTGGAAGGAAGACGTGGAGATGGCCCTGGACCGGTTGCTGGGAGCTGTACAGAAGGAACCGGCGCTCAGGCCGCTCTGAGAGGGACTGCCGACCAGTCCCGGGCAGACGAATGGGCCAACCCAGCAGGGTTGGCCCATTCGTGTTTCACGTGAAACGAAGGCTCCGTGAAACGTCAGTCGGCGATGAACTCTTCAAGGTCGCGGACGATCGCGGTCTTGGGCTTGGCGCCGACGATGGTCTTGACGACCTCGCCACCCTGGTAGACGTTCAGGGTCGGAATGGACATGACGCCGTACTTGGCGGCCGTACCCGGGTTTTCGTCGATGTTGAGCTTAACGATCTCGATCTTGTCGCCGTGCTCGGAGGCGATCGCCTCCAGGGACGGCGCGATCTGGCGGCAGGGACCGCACCAGGCGGCCCAGAAGTCCACCAGCACGGGCTTGTCGCTCTTGAGGACGTCCTGCTCGAAGGAGGCGTCGGTCACATTCTTCAGGGTGCCGGCCACGGCGGGCTCCTTAACTGGTTGGTGCGTGGCGGATGGGGGGTCAGACAGTGGTCTTCTCGGGCTCGGCCTGGTCCGTGCCGGCCAGAGCGGCGAGGAAACGCTCGGCGTCCAGTGCTGCGGAGCAGCCGGTGCCGGCGGCGGTGATCGCCTGGCGGTAGGTGTGGTCGACCACGTCGCCGGCGGCGAAGACACCGGTCACGTTGGTGCGGGTGGAGGGCGCGTCGACCTTCAGGTAGCCCTCCTCGTCCAGGTCCAGCTGGCCCTTGAAGAGCTCGGTGCGCGGGTCGTGGCCGATCGCGATGAACAGGCCGGTCACCGCCAGGTCCGAGAGTTCGCCGGTCTTGAGGTTGCGCAGCTTCAGGCCCGACAGCTTCTGGTCACCCTGGACCTCGGCCACCTCGCTGTCCCAGATGAACGTGATCTTCGGGTCGGCGAAGGCGCGTTCCTGCATCGCCTTGGAGGCGCGCAGCGTGTCGCGGCGGTGGACGATCGTCACGGACTTGGCGAAGCGCGAGAGGAACGTGGCTTCCTCCATCGCGGTGTCACCACCACCGATGACGGCGATGTCCTGGTCCTTGAAGAAGAACCCGTCGCAGGTGGCGCACCAGGAGACGCCGCGGCCGGAGAGGGCGTCCTCGTTGGGCAGGCCGAGCTTGCGGTGCTGCGAGCCGGTGGCGACGATCACGGCTTTGGCCTTGTGGACCGTACCCGCGGTGTCGGTCACGGTCTTGATCTCACCGGTCAGGTCGACGGCGACGACATCGTCAGGGATGAGCTCGGCGCCGAAACGCTCGGCCTGGGCGCGCATGTTGTCCATGAGCTCGGGGCCCATGATGCCGTCCTGGAAGCCCGGGAAGTTCTCCACCTCGGTGGTGTTCATCAGCGCACCGCCGGCGGTGACGGCCCCCTCGAACACCAGTGGCTTCAGCGACGCGCGCGCGGTGTAGAGCGCCGCCGTGTAGCCGGCGGGCCCGGAGCCGATGATGATCACGTTACGGACGTCGCTCACGGCTTGATTCCTCGTCTCTGGACTGCGTCGTACGGCCGGTGGGAGCTTCTCTCGGAACTCTCACCCCACCCAACGGATCCTAAGGGGCGCACATTCCCGCTGTGTCCGGGCACACGGGGGGAGCGGCCGGACACGGGGTGACACCGTGAGGGTGCCGTGCCTCGCACGGCAAGCAGGCAAGAACGGGCTCAGCGCGCGTACGAGCGTTGCAACAGAACCCTGGCCGTGCTGGTCGAAGGGGCATCCACACACGTCGCCTCGACGATGTAGACGGTGACCCTGCGGTCGTCCGAGGGCTCGGGCAGGATGACCAGCAGCGCCTTCCTGCCCTGGTAGACGCCTTCCTCGGTGGCGAGCGCCGCCGCCTTGCGGCCGATGCCCTGCTGGATGCAAGCGGGGACGGTCGGGTGCGTGAAGAGGCGGTTCTCGCCGGTCGTCTCGGACTCGGCGCCGAAGCTGCGGGGCGCGCGGGTCTCGCTCCGTGCTCCCTGGTTCTCGGCCAGGAGAGCGGAGACCCGCTGCTTCAGCTTCCCTTCGGAGAAGGTGTCCGCGGGCGCGGTCGGGTGACCGCCTGCCTCCTTCGACGGCGCGCCGTCATCGAGAGAGGACACGATCACGGCGCCGATCCCCAGGGTGGCCGCGGCGAACACAGCACCGAGGGCGGCGAGTCCGCGTCGGCCGCTCCGCTTGCCGCCCTTCCGGCCCGGCCCGGTGCTGGAGCGGCGTGCGGTCCCGGCGGGACGGTCCGTCGATGCCGGTGTTTCACGTGAAACAGGCGGGTGGCCGGTGCCTTGCGGAGCGGAGAGCATCACACGGGCCGACGAGGCAGCGGTGGGCTCGGGCGCCGTGGCGTCGAGCAGGGCTTCCGCGGCCAGGGCGGCATCGATACGGCCCGCCACGTCAGCGGGCATGCTCGGGGGCCCGGGCAGCGTGCCGAGCAGCCCCCGGATCTCCGCCAGCGAGGCGTAGACGTCCGCACACAGCTCGCAGGTGTCCAGATGCCGTCGTATGTCCGTGGTGCGGGAGAGAGGCAGCAGTCCTTCGGCGAGGTCGGAGATCTCCGCGACGTCCGGGTGCCCTGCCATGTCCGTCGGCGACGTCACGCTCGTCCACCTCCGCCCTTCACTGCGGCTGAATCGCTTGGCCCCGCGTCCGGCGGTCCCGCCGGGGGCGGTCCCACCGCGGGTGGGACGGATGTCCCCGTCGTCCGGTTCCGTTCCGCGCCCGCCGCCTTCCGGCCGCTGGCGATGCCCTCGGGCCGCAGGTCGGAGAGGAGCGGCAGAAGCCTTGCCCTCCCCCGGGAGCACCGGCTCTTCACCGTGCCGGTCGGCACATCCAGGATGCGGGCGGCCTCGGCCACCGGGTAGCCCTGCATGTCCACCAGGACGAGCGCCGCGCGCTGGTCGGCCGGCAGGGTGGCCAGGGCTTCCAGCAGCCGGCGGTGCAGGTCGTTTCGCTCCGCGGGCGCCGCCGCGGACTCCTGCGGCTCCAGCAGCCGTTCCAGGCGCTCGGTGTCGTCGACCGGGGCCGTCTTCCTCGACGCCGCCTTGCGGGCGCGGTCGAGACAGGCGTTCACCGTGATCCGGTGAAGCCATGTGGTGACGGCCGACTGGCCTCGGAAGGTGGGGGCGGCCCGGTAGGCGGAGACGAGGGCGTCCTGAACCGCGTCGGCGGCTTCCTCGCGGTCGCCCAGCGTCCGGAGGGCGACCGCCCACAGCCGGTCACGGTGCCGGCGGACGAGTTCGCCGAAGGCTTCGGGGTCCCCCGCCACATGGCGGGCGAGGAGGTCCTGGTCGCTCGCGTCGCCGTAAGCGGTGCCGCCCGCCATCGGACCCCCTCCCCTGTCGTCCGCAGGTGCTCAGCCCTTGAACTCGACGTCAGTGACGGCTTGCTTGTAGCCGGAGCCGCTGTACTGGTCGCCGGGTGCGTACGGCAGGGCGGTGAACCAGACCAGCACGTACTGCGTCTTCACCGGCTTGCCGATCTTCACCGAAGCGGAGTCCCCGCTCGTGGTCGCGCTGCCGAGCTTCCGCATCGAGTCGACCGGGCCGGCCGGGCTCAGCGAGTCCGCCGCGTACAGCGTGACCGTGGTGTGGTCACCGGCGAAGCGGAGCCCGATCGACGCGGAGGAGATCTGCTTCGCCGACCCGAGGTCGTAGACGATCCCGACACCGGGCTTGAACGAGGGCTTCATCTCCGGCCCGTCGTAGAAGCTCTTGGTACGCCAGTACGTCGAGCTGTCGGCGTCGTAGGTCTTGCCCACGTCCTCGGGGGCCTGGGCGTCGCCCTTGGCCACGTACTCCTGTGCGCCCTGGATCGGGAGCGGCTTGCTGGGCCGGGTCTGCTTGCCGGCCTTGTCGTCCCCGTCCGTCGTCTGCGTCTGGTTCTGGTCGCCGGCCTTGCCGTCGCGCTCCATCAGCGCGTCGGCCAGCTGCCAGCTTCCCAGCCCGAGGGCGGCGATGAGCAGGGCGGAGACGGCCCACTTGAGGGCCTTGCCGGTGCGGCTCTGGAGCGGGGGCGGCGGGGTGGGCACCGGCTGGGTGACGCCGGGGTGCGCGGCCGGCCGGCCGTAGGTCCCCTGCTGGTACGTCGTGCGCTGGTACTCGGGCGGTGCGGTGAAGGCCGGCTCCGGCGGGCGGATGCGCGGCATCTCGCCGATCGCCTTCACCAGTTCCTCCGGCGTGGTGCAGGGGGACTCGTGGCGGGAGGCGGTGGCGCCGTCGTTGGCGAGCGCCCGCATGGCGAGCTCGGACAGGCCGCGGTGGACACCGGCGCGCACCTGGTCGGGCGGGATCAGGCCGAGATCCTTGGGCAGGCCGGACAGGCCGTAGGCGTCGTTCTCGTACGGCCAGCGCTGAGTGAGCGCGGCGTACAGCAGGGCGCCGACGGCCTCGGTGTCGGCGCGCTGCGGGGTGTCGGAGCTGACGCCGCGCAGCGCGGCGTTCACGGCGAGGCCGCGGATGCGCCACTGGCCGGTCGAGGTCCGCAGGACCGCGTTGGGGTTCAGGCGGAGGTGGGCGAGGCCCTCGCGGTGGGCGGCCGCCATGGCGGCGGCGACCTGGCTGACCATCTGGTAGGCGTCGTACGGCTCCAGCGGACCGGCGGCGAGGAGCGTGGTCAGTTCGGTGGCGTCGGGGAGCCACTCGTGGACGACGTAGACGAGGTCGTTCTCCTCCACGGCGTCCAGCACCTGGACGAAGCGGGGGTCCCCGAGCAGCGCGGAGGAGCGGGCGGCGGCCAGGACGGAGCGGGCCCGCGTGTGATCGGCGGGCAGGATGTGGACACCGACGGCGCGGCGGAGCTTCTCGTCCACGGCCCGCCAACTGCTGAACCCGTCCAGACGGGTGACGCACTCTTCGAGCCGGTAGCGCCTGGCGAGCTTGTGACCGCTGTGCAGTTCGGGAGGCGAGACCTTGCCGGAACCCTCGGCCCGGGCGCTTCCCTGTGCCTCGTCGCTTTCCGTGTCCCGCTCCCGGTTCTGGGCCACCCCGTCGGCCGTGGACTGGTCCGCCTGCGCGGTCAGCGACTGCTCGCCGCTGCTGTCTGCCACGTCGACGGCAGCCGTGCTCCGTTCCGCCACCGTCGTTCCTGCCTCCCCAATCGTTGCGCGCCGGACCGCAGCCGTTGCGCGCCGTCCGACGCCGAAACCAATTGTGCCCACAGTCCGCCGCTATGCACGACACGCGGCGGCGGACGATGGTTGTGCGCCTACCCCCCGCCTCAGCGTCCCAGCCGTCCGCGCACCATGCCGACCAGCGAGTTCAGTTCCTCGATCCGCATACGGCGGGCGGCCACATAGAAGACGCCGAGCAGCACGGCCCCGCCGGCCGCCAGCGCGGCGAAGGACCCGACGATGCCCTGGCCGAGGGTGTGGCTGATCCCGTAGCAGGCCGCCCCGCTCAGGAGCGCGGCCGGCACCGAGGCGATGCTCAGCCGGGCGTACGTGCGCAGCACGCGGGAGCCGTCCAGGTCCCCGCCGAGCCGCTTGCGCAGCCGCCGCCAGGCGACCCCGACACCGATCGCGTACGCCAGGCCGTAGGAGGCCGCCATGCCGACCACGGCCCAGCGGGGCGGGATCAGGACGTAGCACAGGGCCGAGGCGCCCGCGTTCACGGCGGCCACGATGACCGTGTTGTAGAAGGGCGTCCGGGTGTCCTCGTAGGCGTAGAAGGCGCGCAGGACCACGTACTGCACGGAGTACGGGATCAGGCCGAGGCCGAACGCCATCAGCATGTAGCCCATGTTGGTGGCGGCGCCGGTGCCCGAGGAACCGAAGATCAGCGTGCACATCGGGATGCCGAGCGCGACGAAGCCGAAGGCGATGGGCACGATCGCGACGGCGGTCGTGCGCAGACCCTGGGAGATGTCGTCGCGGACGGCGCCCGCGTCGTCCTCGACCGCCGAGCGCGCGAGCCGGGGGAGCAGCGCGGCCATCAGGGAGACGGTGATGATGGCCTGGGGCAGGCCCCAGATCAGCTGCGCGTTGGCGTAGGCGCTGTAACCGGTGCCGGCGATGTCTGTGTCCGTGACCGACGCGGTGGCCAACTGGGTGACGACGAGCGCGCCCGCCTGGTTGGCGAGGACGAAGAGGACGGTCCACTTGGCGAGCATGGCGGCCCTGCCGAGGCCGTGGCCCTTCCAGTCGAACCGCAGCCGCAGCCTGAAGCCGGTCTCCCGCAGGTAGGGGATCATCGCCAGCGCCTGGACCACCAGGCCGAGGAGCACGCCGACACCGAGCAGCCGTACGCCCTCGGGCGGGATGTTCTCGACCTGCATGTCGGAGTCGGCGGCGGTGCCGTAGACCCAGATGAACATGCCCAGCGTCACGATGATGACGATGTTGTTCAGGACGGGCGTCCACATCATCGCGCCGAACTTGCCGCGCGCGTTGAGGATCTGCCCCATCACCACGTGGATGCCCATGAAGAAGATCGAGGGCAGGAAGTAGCGGGTGAAGGTGACGGCGACCTCGTTGGCGTCGGGATCGCCCGCGACGGGATTCGAGAGCATGCGGACGAGAAGGGGCGCCGCGAGCATCGCCAGCCCGGTGAGCGCGGCCAGGGCCACCATCACCAGCGTCAGCAGGCGGTTGGCGTACGCCTCGCCACCGTCGTCGTCCTCCTTCATCGCGCGGACGAGCTGCGGCACGAAGACGGAGTTCAGCCCGCCGCCCACGGTGAGGATGTAGATCATCGTCGGCAGCTGGTAGGCGATCTGGAAGGACTCGCCCAGCAGAGCCAGGCCCAGCGCCGAGACGATCATCGCCGAGCGGATGAACCCGGTGAGGCGGGAGACCATGGTGCCGGCCGCCATCACGGCGCTCGACTTCAGCAGCCCCGAGGCGCGGCCGCCCTTCTTCGGGGCGGCGGCCGCTGCGGGCGCGGGTGCGGGGTCCTGGGCGGGTTCCTCGGCCGCCGGGGACGGCACGGAGGGGTACGCGCCCTGGTCGGACGCCGGGTACGGGCCGGGCGCCGGAGCGCCGCCGTACGGGCCCTGGGCCGGGTATGCGCCGTACGGTCCCTGCCCCTGGGGCGACGCTCCGTACGGTTCCTGCTGCGGGGCCGACGCGTACGCGCCGGGTGCCGGAGCGCCCGCGTACGGGCCGGGTGCCGGGGACGGCCCCGGAACGGACGGCGGTTCGTACGACGGGTGGCCGCCCCCCTGCTGCTGGTCCCTGAACAGGTGCGCGAAGGCGTCCGGCTCGTGGCGCTGCTCGCCGGCCTGGCTGACCAGGTCGTCCACGCCGACGAACTGGGTCGTGCGCGGGTCGTCGCCGTAGGGCAGGTGCCGGGTGGGGCCCGCCGGCTCCGGCGCCGGGGGCTGCGCCCAGACATGCGGGTCCGGGGCGTAGGGCGACTGGGGCGGCTGACCGTACAGCGGCTGCTGCGGAGGGTGGGCGCCGGGCGGCGGCGGGGGGTGCGCGGCGCGGTCGTAGAGCGCCTCGGCGACCGGGTCCTGCGCGGACAGGTCCTGGGACCGGTAGGGGTCCTGGTCGTAGGCGTCCTGGAGGTACATGTCCGCGGGGTGCTCCGGCGGCGCCTGGCCCTCCTCGGGCTGCGGGCCCCCGGGGTAGCCCGAGCTGCCCGCGGCCTGGCCGCGGTCACCGTCGTACGGCGCGTTCATGGTTACCCCACCTCATCGTCCCGGGCCCACGGCCACGACATCCTCAACGGTCCACTCTCTCACCCGTGCCGGACGGGCCGGTGTTTCCCACTGCGGTGTCCGGTGCAGGGTCACCCGGCTGCTCGGCGTCCTCCGCCCGGGAACCCGCCCCGGTCTTCCGGGGACGGTCTTCGGCGCCTTCCGGGTTCTCCGGGCCGTCCGCGGCATCTCCCGCGGCACCGGGGCCGTCCTCCTCGTTCCCGCGGGCGGCGGCCCGCTTGCGCTGGGTGTACATCCGGAATCCGGCGAGGACGAGCAGCAGGGCGCCGCCGCCGATGACCAGCATCACGGTGGCCGTGATCTCGGTGACCTTCACGTCGAAGGTGACGGCCTCCCCGTACTTCCGGCCGTCCTCGGTGTACAGCTGGGCGACCACCGTCGCCTGGCCGTTGGCGTTGGCCGACGTGGTGAACTTCACCGACTGGCTGTGGCCGCCCGAGACCGCGACGGGCTGCTCCTGGTAGTCGGATCCGTCGATCTTGAGGCGGGTGGGGTTGGTGGAGGTGAGCCGCAGCACCAGGCGGTCCACGCCCTGGACCAGGTTGTTCTGGACGGTCACGGGGATCGTGGCGCTGCGGCCGGAGAGCTTCGTCTCCGACTTGTCGATCAGCCTGACCTGACCGGCCAGGCTGTCCAGGTACCGCTCCACGCCGGTGCGGAACGAGGCCGCCTGCGTGCCGCGGCCGCGCCAGGACGTGGACATCTCCCGGTCCATGGACCGGCCGAAGGGGGTGACCACCCGGGACTCGTCCGACAGGACCGCCCGGAACTTGTCGAGTTTGCCCTGCGTGCGCGCGATCTGCTCGAACGCCGACCGCGGCAGCTCCTGCCTGCGCAGCGAGGACGGGTAGGCGGAGGCCGGCGGGACCTTGGTGGTGGCCTTCGGGTCCGGCTTGGCCGCGGCGGCGGCCGACAGCTCCTGGGGCTCGGACCAGGTGCCGTTCTGCAGGGCCGACAGCGCCTCGGCCATCGCCCGGGCCTGGCTCCCGGTCGGCATGCGCTGCGGAGCCACGACGATGCTGCGCTGCTTGCCGGTCTGGAGGCCGAGGGCCAGGCTCTGGGCGAGGAAGCGCTGCACGGCGAGCGTGGACGCGGAGGCGTCGGTCAGATCGCCGCGGAACGCCGTGGACAGCCGGGCGTCGGCGACGACCGCCGTCGTCCCGCCGCCGATGGGGCGGGACGCGGAGGGCGTGTAGGACAGGCCGCCGGCCTGCTCCAGGCTGTCGCTGCGCGCGATCACCTTGTCGGCGCCCGCGGAGGTGGCGACCTTGACGATCGACGGATCGACCGCGCCCTCCACCGGCCAGGCGAAGTCGGTGACCGGTTTCACGTGGAGGATCGTCTCGACCGTGTTGGTGACGACGTCCGTGGCGTCCTTCAGCCGGCTCAGCGAGCCGGTGACGTCGGTGCCGTTGTGGGCGAGGGACGCCAGGTCGGGGTCGGCGAACGGCAGCGCCACGACCTCCTTGTCCGCCACCGCGTCCTGAAGATCGGCGAGCCACTGCTTGGCCACCGCCTGGTGGGTGCCGGCGACGGTGGTGCCGTCCGCGCCGCGCACCTGATAGCCGCGGGCCATGGCGTCCACGGAGGCCAGCAGGTCCGGGTCGACCACCCAGGTGACGTCGAGGCCGGTGCCGAGCGCCACCATCTGGTTCAGGCGTCCGCCGGGCGAGATCTCCTTGGCCAGGTCCTCGTTGCGGAAGACCCGCGTCTGCTGCTCGTTGGAATCCGTCTCGGCCGTCATGTGGGCGGTCGAGACGAGCGGCCACAGGTACGTCGTCTTGGTCCTGGTGCCGGCCTCGTCGGGCTGCCAGGGCAGGAAGGTCCGCTGGACGCCGAGGACCCGCTGCCACGGCTGCGCGGACGTCTGCCCCGAGAGCGAGACGGCGAACTCGTACACACCGTCCTCGCCCAGGTCGAGCTCGTCGACCGGGACGGAGATGTTGAAGTGCTCGGCGACCCCGGGAGTGAGCTTGGAGAACTTCTCGGCGTACTTGTCCCCGACCTGCGCGCCGAGGGAGCCGCCGAGGTCGTCGCTGTTCTTGGCGACCGTGTCGATCATCGAGCGGGTGCCGAGCCGGGATCCCACCCGCAGGTCCACCTGGGCGTCGGTGACGGTCCGCTTGCCGGTGTTCGTCACCGTGCCCGACACGGTGACCGTGTCCCCGTCCGTGGGGGCCGCGGGGCTGAGCGAGTCGACGGCGACGGCGACGGTGCCTCCGCCGGGGGCGGCCTGCGGGGACGCCGGTGCCCCGGCGTGCGCGGAACCCGCGGCGGGCAGCTGGACGAGCGAGGCCAGCAGGGGCGCCCCCGCGAGCAGGGCGGCGGTGCGCCGCGATCGGCGGCGGGCAGGTGAGGGACTGGTCCCCTGGAAGTCTGCCGCCTCGGCCACGCGCTCGCCCGTCCCTCGTCGTCGTCAGTGGTCGTCGGAATGTGCGTCCAGGCATGGTAACGATGCGCGCTGAGGGGAAGTGCCGCGGAGTGCGCCACAAGATCGACGACCGCGTCCGGCTGTCCCGTATACGCGGGTATAACGGAGACGGCTGTCCTTGGCCCCGGCAGCGGACCTTGTGCGGGTATGCGCAGGGCGGCCCGCGCGTGCCCGGCGGCGTGTGCCAGGGGGCACCGACCCGCTTACGCGGATTTCGGAGCGCAGCTCGTGCCCGCTGCCCGCCGCCCCTGGGATGAGTCCCCCGCCGCTCGGGCCACGTACCCTCTTCTGTTGTGCCGAACGCCTACGAAGACAACCCCCGTGCCCTGACCCAGGCGCAGCACCGCGCGGTGAGTGAACTGCTGCGGGTCGCGCCGGTCGCCGACGACCTCGCCCGCCGCTTCCAGGAGGCCGGGTTCTCTCTCGCCCTGGTCGGCGGGTCGGTCCGGGACGCGCTGCTCGGCCGGCTCGGCAACGATCTGGACTTCACCACCGACGCCCGGCCGCAGGACGTCCTGAGGATCGTGCGGCCCTGGGCGGACGCCGTCTGGGAGGTCGGGATCGCCTTCGGCACGGTCGGGGCGCAGAAGGCCGGCTACCAGATCGAGGTGACCACCTACCGGTCGGAGGCGTACGACCGGACCTCCCGCAAGCCCGAGGTGTCGTACGGCGACTCCATCGAGGAGGATCTCGTCCGGCGGGACTTCACCGTGAACGCGATGGCCGTCGCGCTGCCGGAGAAGGAGTTCATCGACCCCCACGGCGGGCTCGAGGATCTCGCGGCCCGTGCGCTGCGGACGCCGGGCACCCCGGAGGAGTCCTTCTCGGACGATCCGCTGCGGATGATGCGCGCCGCGCGCTTCGCGGCGCAGCTGGACTTCGAGGTGGCTCCCGAGGTCGTGACGGCCATGAAGGAGATGGCCGGCCGTCTCGAGATCGTCTCGGCCGAACGGGTCCGGGACGAGCTGAACAAGCTGATCCTCTCCGCGCACCCGCGCAAGGGCCTGACGCTGCTGGTCGACACCGGGCTCGCCGAGCATGTCCTGCCCGAGCTGCCGGCCCTGCGGCTGGAGAGTGACGAACACCATCGGCACAAGGACGTCTACGAGCACACGCTGATCGTCCTGGAGCAGGCGATGGCGCTGGAGGACGGCGGGCCCGACCTCGCGCTCCGCCTGGCCGCTCTGCTGCATGACATCGGCAAGCCGCGCACCCGCCGCTTCGAGAAGGACGGGCGGGTCTCGTTCCACCACCATGAGGTGGTCGGGGCCAAGATGACCAAGAAGCGCATGACGGCGCTGAAGTACTCCAACGAACTGGTCAAGGACGTCTCCCGCCTGGTCGAGCTGCACCTGCGCTTCCACGGGTACGGCACGGGCGAGTGGACGGATTCGGCGGTGCGCCGCTACGTGCGGGACGCGGGTCCGCTGCTCGACCGCCTGCACAAGCTGACCCGCTCCGACTGCACCACCCGCAACAAGCGCAAGGCCGCCGCGCTCTCCCGTGCGTACGACGGCCTGGAGGAGCGCATCGCGAAGCTTCAGGAGCAGGAGGAGCTGGACGCGATCCGTCCCGACCTCGACGGCAACCAGATCATGGAGATCCTCGGCGTCCGTCCCGGCCCCGCGGTCGGCCGTGCGTACCAGCACATGCTGGAGCTCCGTCTGGAACACGGCCCGATGGATCATGACGCGGCGGTGGCGGCGCTCAAGGAATGGTGGGCCGAGCAGGACGACTGAGGCTCTGCCTCGGGGCACGTTTCACGTGAAACACGCCCCGTGCGCACGAAAAGGAGGGGCGGTGTTTCACGTGAAACACCGCCCCTCCGCTGTGCCCGCCGTGCGTGCCCCTGGTCTTGGTGCGTCGCTTACTGCCGCTCACAGCGGCCCATGGCGACGGCAACCGCTGCGTAGACCACGGCGACCATGAGGACCAGCGGCACCGAGCGGCCGTCCGGCGGCAGCATCAGCGCGGCCACACCGGCGGCGCCGACGAAAGCGATGTTGAACAGTACGTCGTAGACGGAGAAGATCCGGCCACGGAAGGCGTCCTCGACCGAGGACTGCACGACCGTGTCCGTCGCGATCTTCGAACCCTGGGTCGTCAGCCCCAGGACGAACGCCGCGACCAGCAACGGAGCTGTCGCGAACGGAAGTCCGAGGGCCGGTTCCAGCACCGCGGCGGTCGCCGCGCACACGACCATCCAGCGGCCGGGGCCGAGCCGTCCGGCCGCCCAGGGCGTGATCACGGCCGCCGCGAAGAAGCCGGCGCCCGACACCCCGAGCGCGAGCCCCAGCAGGGCGAGTCCCTCGTCGGTACCGGAGGTCAGTGCGTACCGGCACAGCATGAGCAGTATCACCAGCAGGGCGCCGTAGCAGAAGCGCATCAGCGTCATCGCGGCGAGCGCCCAGGCGGCCTCGCGCCGGGCCGGCGCGGCGAGATGACGCACCCCCGCCGCCAGATCGCGGGCGGTGCCGGCGAGGGCGGTCCCCAGCCGGGGCGGCGCCGCGCCTCGATCGGGGCCGAGGAGTTCCACGGCCATGCGCAGCGAGGCGAGAGCTCCGCAGAGATAGAGCGCGGCGCCCAGCAGCACGACGGCGGCGTCGGAGTCCGCGGCCACCAGGCGCACGACGAAGGCGAGGCCGCCTCCCGCCGTCGCGGCCAGCGTCCCGGCCGTCGGCGAGAGAGAGTTGGCGATCACCAGCCGATCGGCGTCGACCACGCGGGGCAGCGCGGCGGACAGCCCGGCGAGGACGAAGCGGTTGACGGCGGTGACGCACAGGGCGGAGACGTAGAAGAGCCAGTCCGGGACCGTGGCGATCATGAGTGCAGCGGTCGCCGTCGCCATCGAGGCGCGCAGCAGATTGCCGTAGAGGAAGACCTGGCGGCGGCGCCAACGGTCGAGCAGGACTCCGGCGAAGGGGCCCACCAGGGAGTACGGGAGCAGCAGCACGGCCATCGCGGAGGCGATCGCGCCCGGTGAGGCCTGCTTCTCCGGTGAGAAGACGACGTAGGTGGCGAGCCCGATCTGGTAGACGCCGTCGGCGCCCTGGGACAGCAGGCGTACGGCGAGCAGGTGCCGGAAATCCCGGAATCGGAGGAGGACCCGCAGATCGCGTACGACAGCCATGGGCACAGCCTCACATACGGGCAGGGTCCCCGGGTCACACGACCCGGGGACCCTCAACAGCCCGAGGGGACAGCGCGGTTAGCGCTCGACCTCACCGCGGATGAACTTCTCGACGTTCGCGCGGGCCTCGTCGTCGAAGTACTGGACCGGCGGGGACTTCATGAAGTAGCTGGACGCGGAGAGCACCGGGCCGCCGATGCCGCGGTCCTTGGCGATCTTCGCGGCGCGCAGCGCGTCGATGATGACACCGGCGGAGTTCGGGGAGTCCCAGACCTCGAGCTTGTACTCCAGGTTCAGCGGGACGTCACCGAAGGCGCGGCCCTCGAGACGGACGTAGGCCCACTTGCGGTCGTCGAGCCAGGCGACGTAGTCGGACGGGCCGATGTGGACGTTCTTCTCGCCGAGGTCCCGGTCGGGGATCTGGGAGGTGACGGCCTGCGTCTTGGAGATCTTCTTCGACTCGAGGCGGTCGCGCTCGAGCATGTTCTTGAAGTCCATGTTGCCGCCGACGTTCAGCTGCATCGTGCGGTCCAGGATGACGCCCCGGTCCTCGAACAGCTTCGCCATGACGCGGTGCGTGATGGTGGCGCCGACCTGCGACTTGATGTCGTCACCGACGATCGGGACACCCGCCTCGGTGAACTTGTCCGCCCACTCCTTGGTGCCGGCGATGAAGACCGGGAGGGCGTTGACGAAGGCGACCTTGGCGTCGATGGCGCACTGGGCGTAGAACTTCGCCGCGTCCTCGGAACCCACCGGCAGGTAGCAGACGAGGACGTCGACCTGCTGGTCCTTGAGGACCTGGACGACGTCGACCGGCTCCTCGGCGGACTCCTCGATGGTCTCGCGGTAGTACTTGCCCAGGCCGTCGAGGGTGTGGCCGCGCTGCACCGTCACGCCGGTGCGGGGGACGTCGCAGATCTTGATGGTGTTGTTCTCGGAGGCGCCGATGGCGTCCGCGAGGTCGAGGCCGACCTTCTTGGCGTCCACGTCGAAGGCGGCGACGAACTCGATGTCGCGCACGTGGTAGTCGCCGAACTGGACGTGCATCAGGCCCGGGACCTTGGCCGCCGGGTCGGCGTCCTTGTAGTACTCGACGCCCTGCACCAGCGATGCGGCGCAGTTGCCCACGCCGACGATGGCTACGCGAACCGAACCCATTCCGGTTGCTCCCTGTGTGTACGAGTGAGGCCCGTGCGGGGCGCTCACGTGGCGGTGTCGTCGGGCGTATCCGGCCGGGGGTCGTCCCCGGACCGGGGCAGGTCGCCCGTCGCTCCAGATGTGGTGTCCTGCTGAGCGGTCTCCCCGGAGCCGGAACCTCTCAGGTCCCGCCCGGCCCGCTCGCTCTCGATGAGCTCGTTCAGCCAGCGCACTTCGCGCTCCACGGACTCCATCCCATGGCGCTGGAGCTCAAGCGTGTAGTCGTCGAGGCGCTCCCGGGTGCGGGCGAGGGAGGCGCGCATCTTCTCCAGGCGCTCCTCCAGCCGGCTGCGCCGGCCTTCGAGCACCCGCATGCGCACATCGCGCGACGTCTGGCCGAAGAACGCGAACCGGGCGGCGAAGGTCTCGTCCTCGTACGCGTCGGGGCCCGTCTGGGCGAGCAGCTGCTCGAAGTGCTCCTTGCCCTCCGCCGTCAGCCGGTAGACGATCTTGGCGCGGCGTCCGGTGAGCGGTGCCGCGGCCTCGGCGGCGTTCCCCGGCTCCTCGATCAACCAGCCGTTCGCGACCAGCGTCTTGAGGCAGGGGTACAGCGTCCCGTAGCTGAACGCCCGGAACACACCCAGTGACGTATTGAGTCGTTTGCGCAGCTCATAGCCGTGCATCGGAGATTCGCGGAGCAGGCCGAGAACGGCGAACTCGAGGATCCCGGAACGCCGGCTCATCGTCGCCTCCTCTCACCCGCGGACGTGCCGCGACGGTCTCGCGGCGGCCTTTATGCCGCCCTGATGTATCGACTCGATACATCCAGACGATAGAACGGCCTTCCGGGCGCGACAAGAGGGGGGTGGGTGAACGGGATCACATCAGCGATTCGTCGGATGCAAGTTGCCTGATTTGAGGTGAACTTCGGACCTCGGGGGTTTTGGCGGTGCGTAGTCTGTGCGCCATGCACACCTCCGGGAACCGAGTGACGCCCGGGGGCGTCCTCGTCCCCGGTGCAGTACGGGTGAACGCGGGACCGACCGCGTCCGTACGTCGGGGGGACCGGAAACCAGCCGCCGTTTCCAGGCGCGCCAGGGTGCGCCTGCCCGAGGAGTAGTCGTTCGATGAGCGAGCACCGTCGCAAACCGCCGCAGCCGCAGGGAGGCGGACGTGCCGCGGCCCGACGCGGTCAGTCCGGCTCGTCATCCGGTCGCCGTGCGGCGCCGCACGGCGCCACAGGGTCTCCGTCCGAGCCCTATGGGCCGGGTTCGTACGGTCCGGGAGGCGAGGAACGTCCGTATGGCGGCCGGGCCGAGGCCCGCCGTGCGGCGCAGCGCGCCGCGGGCGGGCGCCGCAGAGCGGCCGAGCCCGGCCGTGGCGGGCGGCGCGCCGCTCCCGCGGGGCGCGGGCGGGCGGCCGCCGCCGGGGGCAAGCGGCTGATCGACTACCCGCGGTACGACCGCGACGGGTGGCAGCGCTGGGTGCCGTCCTGGAAACTCGTCTCCGGGCTGTGCGTCGCGTTCTTCGGTGCGCTGGTGGCCGCCGCGGGGATCGGGTACGCCTGGGTCGACGTGCCCGACGTCGCGAAGACGGCCGAGGCGCAGAACAACGTGTACTACTGGGCCGACGGCACCCAGATGGTCGCCACCGGCGGTGAGCGCAACCGCCAGATCATCGGCCTGGAGCAGATCCCCAAGGACATGCAGAACGCCGTGATCTCGCAGGAGAACAAGACGTTCTACAGCGACAGCGGCATCGACCCGAAGGGCATCGCCCGCGCCGTGTTCAACATGGCCCGGGGCGGGGAGACGCAGGGCGGCTCGACCATCACCCAGCAGTACGTGAAGAACGCGATGCTGGAGGACCAGTCGCAGACGATCTCCCGCAAGGTCACGGAGATCTTCGTCTCGATCAAGGTGGGTACCACCCTCCCCAAGCACAAGATCCTCGAGGGCTATCTGAACTCGGCCTACTACGGCCGCGGTGCCTACGGCATCCAGGCGGCCGCGCGCGCCTACTTCAACAAGGACGCCAAGTACCTCGACGCCGGCGAGTGCGCCTTCCTGTCGGCGATGCTCAAGGGCGCCACCTACTACGACCCGGCCGGCGCGACCTCCATCGACCCCGCCGCCACACCGGAGGCCAACACGAAGCGGGCCCTGCGGCAGATGCAGGACACCCTCGACAAGATGGTCGAGTACAAGCATCTGGACCAGGCCGAGCGTGCCCAGTTCACCTCGCTGCCCAAGGTGCAGAACCCGCGCTCCAACACCCAGCTCAGCGGTCAGATCGGTTACCTCGTCGACCTGGCCAAGTCGTCGCTGATCAAGAACGACGTCGTCACCCAGGACCAGCTGGAGCAGGGCGGGTACTCGATCTACACGACCTTCGACCGGAAGAAGGTCGAGGAGCTCGAGGCCGCGGTCAAGAAGGTCTACAAGGAGAACATCGACCCCAAGGCGCGGCCGGACACGGACACGCACGTCCAGTTCGGCGGTGCCTCGGTGGACCCGAAGACGGGTGCCATCAGGGCCATCTACGGCGGTGAGGACGCCACCAAGCACTTCACCAACAACGCCGACGTGACCGGCGCCCAGGTCGGTTCGACCTTCAAGCCGTATGTGCTCGCGGCGGCGATGAAGTGGGGCGTGCGGGACCCCGATCTGGGCCCGGTGCAGTCCGAGGCCGAGCGGACGGTGGTCTCGCCGAAGAGCCTGTACAGCGGCAAGAACAAGCTCAAGATCAAGGAATACGACGGGTCGATCTGGCACAACGAGAAGGGCGAGGAGTGGCTGCAGACGAACGACGGCGACGAGTCGCTCGGTGAGCCGCCGAACTACCAGATCGACCTCCGCGAGGCCATGCAGTTCTCGTCGAACTCCGCCTTCGTGCAACTCGGCATGGACGTCGGGCTGGACAAGGTGAAGGAGGCGGCGATCGACGCGGGTCTGCTGGAGGAGAGCCTGGCGGGTACCACCTATCCGTCCTTCTCCATCGGCACCTCCGACCCCAGCGCGATCCGTATGGCGGGCTCCTACGCCACCTTCGCCGCCAGTGGCAAGCAGCGCGATCCCTACTCGGTGACGAAGGTCACGAGTAAGGACGGCCCCATCTACACCCACCAGGACAGGACCGAGCAGGCGTTCACCGCCAAGGTCGCCGACAACGTCACGGACGTGCTGAAGACCGTCGTCGAGGCGGGAACCGGTACCAACGCTCAGCTGCCCGGCCGTGAGGTGGCGGGCAAGACCGGTACCACGGACGGCAACAAGTCCGCCTGGTTCGTCGGCTACACCCCGCAGCTGTCGACCGCGATCAGCATGTTCCGCTACCCGGACGACGAGACCATCAAGAACCGCACCTTCCTGGAGATGTACGGGACGGGCAACCAGAAGTCGATCCACGGCGCCTCGTTCCCGTCACTGATCTGGCAGGACTACATGGAGGACGCGCTGAAGGGCCAGCCGGCGGAGAGGTTCCCGACGCCGGAGCCCATCGGCGAAATCGTCAATGACGTGCCGGCCCCGAGCCCGACCCCCACGGTCACCGAAACGCCTGAGGCGAGCCCGTCGCCGAGCCCGTCGCCCAGCCAGAGCTCGACCAGCCCGTCGCCTTCGCCGACGGAGACCTGCGGTGTCTTCGAGTGGCAGTGCGAGGAAGAGGAAACCGGCGGGACCGGCTCCGGGGGCCCGGAAACCGGGGAGCCGGAACCGGGTCAGTCTCCGACGGCTTCACCCACGGAGTCGGAGGATGAGCGCCCGGGCAATGGCAACAACGACAACCTATTCGGTGGCCCGAACGGGTAGCCGAGCGGGCGGAACATCCCCGGCGTGGCTGTTTCACGTGAAACCCCCGCCCTGTTCCACGTGAAACGAGGGCCGTCGCACCCCCAGGGTGCGGCGGCCCTCGCCGCATTCTCAGGCTCTTACGGCAGGATGTGCCCCATGCCCAGTGCAGAATCGACGCCAGCGAGCGTGCACGAGCCGGAGCCGGTGCGTCCGACCAGGGAGGACGCGGTCGCCGCGGCCGGCAGTGAGCTGATCGGCGGCCCCCTCGGCCGGCGCGCCCTGCCGGGGACCTCCTGGTGGGCGCCGGTGCGGGTGATCGCACTCGTGGCGATCGGCATGTTCGCCCTCGGCCTGGTCCAGAAGGCGCCCTGCTACAACGGCGCCTGGTTCTTCGGGGCCAGCTCGCAGTACACACACGCCTGCTACTCGGACATTCCGCACCTCTATCAGGGGCGTGGCTTCGCCGACGGGCTCGTGCCGTACTTCGACAAGCTCTCCGGCGACATGGAGTACCTCGAATATCCGGTGCTGACCGGCATGTTCATGGAGGTCGCGTCCTGGCTCACGCCGGGCAGCGGCAGCCTCCAGGACCAGGCGCAGTGGTACTGGATGGCCAACGCCGGGATGCTCATGGTGTGCGCGGCCGTCATCGCCGTGTGCGTGACCCGGACGCACGGCCGGCGCCCCTGGGACGGGCTGCTGGTCGCTCTGGCCCCCGCCTTCGCGCTGACCGCGACCATCAACTGGGACTTGCTCGCCGTCGCCCTGACGGCCGCCGCGATGCTGATGTGGGCGCGCAGCCGCCCGCTGGCCGCCGGCATCCTGCTCGGGCTGGCCACGGCGGCCAAGCTCTATCCCTTCCTGCTGCTGGGCCCGCTGCTCGTGCTGTGCTGGCGCGCGGGCAGGTGGCGGGAGTTCGGCAAGGCCCTGGCCGGGGCGGCCGGCGCCTGGCTCGTGGTGAACATGCCGGTGATGCTCTTCGCCTTCGACGGCTGGTCGAAGTTCTACACGTTCAGCCAGGAACGAGGCGTCGACTTCGGCTCCTTCTGGCTGATCATCGTCCAGAACACGGCCGACCCGTTCAGCACCGACACCGTCAACACACTGGCCCTGGTCCTGATGGTGCTGTGCTGCGGCGGCATCGCGGTGCTCACGCTGACGGCACCGCGGCGTCCGCGCTTCGCCCAGCTCGCCTTCCTGATCATCGCCGCGTTCGTCCTGACCAACAAGGTCTACTCACCGCAGTACGTCCTGTGGCTGGTACCGCTGGCCGCGCTGGCCCGGCCCAGGTGGCGGGACTTCCTCGTCTGGCAGGCGTGCGAGGTGGCGTACTTCCTCGGCATCTGGTTCTACCTCGCGTACACGACCAGCGGAGACGCCCACAAGGGACTGCCGACCGAGGGCTACC
Source organism: Streptomyces sp. NPDC052020 (assembly GCF_040680575.1). Taxonomy (NCBI): domain Bacteria; kingdom Bacillati; phylum Actinomycetota; class Actinomycetes; order Kitasatosporales; family Streptomycetaceae; genus Streptomyces; species Streptomyces sp. NPDC052020. The sequence continues at coordinate 11,494 of NZ_JBFAWY010000005.1, read as the reverse complement.
ACTGGGCCATCGGCGTGCATCTGCTGGGCACGCTGTACCTGTGCGTCATGGTCGTGCGCGACATCCTGATGCCGGAACGGGACCCCGTGCGCCGAACCGGCGACGACGACCCTTCGGGCGGTGTGCTCGACGGCGCGCCGGACGTCTTCGCGCTCGGCCTGGTGTCCCCCTCCTCGCAGCGTGCGGCCTACACCGACGGTGCCGCCCCAGGTTCCCAGGTGGAATGGGGTGCCGACCGGACCGGCGGCGACTCGCACTGAGACGGCACGGGCACGGGCAGGGCGCCGGTGACCGTCACACGAGGGCCGTACCCGGGAGACCGGGTACGGCCCTCGTGCCGCCGGGCGGTGCTCAGCGGTCGACGAGCCGGTCGAACTGCGTGGTGGTGTGCCGGAGGTGGGCCACCAGCTCGTCCCCGACCTTGGGCTCCGGCGCGTCCGCGGGCACGAACAGGATCGAGACCTGCATGTGCGGCGGTTCGGCGAACCAGCGCTGCTTGCCGCCCCAGACGAACGGGGAGAGGTTGCGGTTGACGGTGGCGAGGCCGGCCCGGGCCACCCCCTTCGCGCGGGGCATGACGCCGTGCAGCGCCTTGGGGGCCTCCAGGCCCACCCCGTGCGACGTACCGCCCGCCACGACCACGAGGAAGCCGTCGGAGGCCGCCTTCTGCTGCCGGTAGCCGAAGCGCTCCCCCTTGGCCACGCGCGTCACGTCCAGAACGGAGCCGCGGTACTCGGTGGCCTCGTGGTCCCCCAGCCACAGCCGGGTCCCGATACGCGCCCGGAAGCGGGTCTGCGGGAACTGCTGCTGCAACCGGGCGAGATCCTCGGCCTTGAGGTGGCTGACGAACATGGTGTGCAGCGGCAGCCGGGCCGCGCGCAGCCGGTCCATCCAGCCGATGACCTCCTCGACGGCGTCCGAGCCGTCGGTGCGGTCCAGCGGCAGGTGGATGGCGAAGCCCTCCAGCCGGACGTTCTCTATCGCGGCGTGCAACTGGGGCAGGTCCTGCTCGCTGATGCCGTGCCGCTTCATCGAGGACATCACCTCGATGACGACCCGGGCTCCGACGAGCCCGTACACACCGTCGACGGACGACACCGAGCGCACCACCCGGTCGGGCAGCGGAACCGGTTCCTCGCCGCGCCGGTACGGCGTCAGCACCAGCAGGTCACCGCTGAACCAGTCCTTGATCCGCGCGGCCTCGTACGTCGTGCCGACGGCGAGGACATCCGCGCCGAGCCGCGTGGCCTCCTCCGCGAGCCGCTCGTGTCCGAAGCCGTAGCCGTTGCCCTTGCAGACGGGGACGAGCCCCGGGAACTGCTCCTGCACGTGCTTGTGGTGCGCCCGCCAGCGCGCGGTGTCGACGTAGAGCGTGAGCGCCATGGCCGGACCTGGAACCTTTCTCGTGGCTGAGGTTGTGACGAAGGGAGGGAAGACGAAAGGAGGAAGGGAGGAAAGCTGTGGGAGCCATCGAAGCCGTGGTGAATGAGGCTACGGGAGCGGTGAGGGACCGCTCAGCGGCGCGACATGTAGATGTCCAGCGCCTTGTGCAGCAGCTTGTTCAGCGGGAAGTCCCACTCGCCGAGGTACTCGGCGGCCTGGCCGCCCGTGCCCACCTTGAACTGGATCAGTCCGAAGAGGTGATCGGTCTCGTCCAGTGAGTCGGAGATGCCGCGCAGGTCGTAGACGGTCGCGCCGAGCGCGTAGGCGTCGCGCAGCATCCGCCACTGCATCGCGTTCGAGGGGCGGACCTCACGGCCGATGTTGTCGGAGGCGCCATAGGAGTACCAGACGTGCCCGCCCACGATCAGCATCGTGGCCGCGGACAGGTTCACGCCGTTGTGGCGGGCGAAGTACAGCCGCATGCGGTTGGGGTCCTCGCTGTTGAGGGCCGTCCACATGCGCTGGAAGTACGACAGCGGGCGGGGCCGGAACTGGTCGCGCACGGCCGTGATCTCGTACAGCCGCTGCCACTCCTCCAGATCGTGGTAGCCGCCCTGGACGACCTCGACGCCGGCCTTCTCGGCCTTCTTGATGTTGCGGCGCCACAGCTGGTTGAAGTTCTTGTGGACCTCTTCCAGGGAACGGTTGGCCAGCGGCACCTGGAAGACGTACCGGGGCTGGACGTCGCCGAATCCGGCGCCGCCGTCCTCGCCCTGCTGCCAGCCCATGCGGCGCAGCTTGTCGGACACCTCGAAGGCACGCGGCTCGATGAAGTCGGCCTCCATGTCGCGCAGCCGCTTCACATCCGGGTCCTGGATGCCCTTCTTGATGGTCGCGGCGTCCCAGCGCCGAATGATCACCGGCGGGCCCATCTTGACCGAGAAGGCGCCCTGCCGCTTCAGATGCGCCAGCATCGGCTCCAGCCAGTCCTGGAGGTTGGGCGCGAACCAGTTGATGACCGGACCCTCGGGCAGATAGGCCAGGTAGCGCTTGATCTTGGGGAGCTGCCGGTAGAGGACCAGACCGACGCCGACCAGTTCGCCCGTCCGCTCGTCGAACCAGCCGAGGTTCTCCGAGCGCCATTCCGCCTTCACGTCCGCCCAGGCCGGGACCTGCATGTGACTCGCCGACGGCAGGCTCTGGATGTAGGCCAGATGCTGCTCTCGACTGATGGTCCTCAGGGTCAGGCTCATTCGGGGCGCTCCTCGGGCTGGTGTGTCCCCATGTGGTCAGGGGCTCCGGCTCTCAGGGCCTGTCCGGTGGATCCTGCCGGAGACGCGGGGGTCTGGCCCGCCGGTCGGGTCGCTTCGTTCCTCCGGCCCGATCCGCCGGACAGGCCCTAGCGCCGAAGCCTACTGCGCCTCAGGGGCGCCCCGGCTGGGCGTACGGCACCTTCGCCCCGGCCTGTCGGCGGCCGGAGCGTTTCCCGGTGTTCCGAACGGGTGGTGTCCGTGGCGTCAGTCGATGACCCCGCCGAAGAGGCCGCCGTGCGCCATGCCCAGGAAGAAGCCGATGCCCGCGGCTCCGAGACCCAGGATGAGCCCGAAGCGCTCGCGGGTCGTCTCGGAGATCCACTGACCGTAGGCGCCCGTGAGCAGCCCGATGAGGCCGGTCCACGAGCTGAGCAGGTGCAGATGGTGGAACATCGCCGTCACGAACGACGTGATGCCCAGCACCAGGGTCACCGCGAGGAGCGCGTCCTGGCGGGGGTGGGGCTTGCCGTCCGTGGCGAAAAGGCCGCCGGCGGTGTTGGGTCGCAATGCCTGTGCCATGGGGCACCTCCTGCGAGAGACGGCGCATCGTAGCGCCCTACACACCCGATGTGTACAGATTGACCGGCTCCGCGACCGGATTTCAACCGGAAGCGGGTGTGCGGGTAGTCTGTACCGTCTGCACCGGTGTCTGCCCAGGAAGGCAGTCAGGCGGTCAGGTCGGCGCCCGGACTCGTCCGGCCGATCTGGTGACCCGCCGCTCGCCCCTCATTGTCAGTGGCGGCTGTTTGACTGACGGGCATCGTTGCGTACGCATCGCAACCCTCCTGCCACGGAACGACCGTGGCCGCTGAGTCCAAAGGAGGTGGGTTCCACATGCGTCACTACGAGGTGATGGTCATCCTCGACCCCGATCTCGAGGAGCGCGCTGTCTCCCCGCTGATCGAGAACTTCCTTTCTGTCGTCCGTGACGGTGGCGGAAAGGTCGAGAAGGTCGACACCTGGGGCCGTCGTCGTCTCGCGTACGAGATCAAGAAGAAGCCCGAGGGCATCTACTCGGTCATCGACTTGCAGGCCGAGCCTGCGGTCGTCAAGGAGCTCGACCGCCAGATGAACCTGAACGAGTCGGTCCTCCGGACCAAGGTCCTCCGTCCCGAGACCCACTGAGCCTCCCGCTCAGCCGGTCCCGGGACCGAGTAGCAGCACAAGCAGCCAGCAGCAAACCCGCCGAGAGGTTCCCCCATGGCAGGCGAGACCGTCATCACGGTCATCGGCAATCTTGTCGACGACCCCGAGCTGCGCTTCACCCCGTCCGGTGCGGCCGTCGCGAAGTTCCGTGTCGCGTCCACTCCCCGCACCTTCGACCGCCAGACCAACGAGTGGAAGGACGGCGAGAGCCTCTTCCTGACCTGCTCGGTCTGGCGCCAGGCGGCGGAGAACGTCGCCGAGTCGCTCCAGCGAGGCATGCGCGTCATCGTGCAGGGCCGGCTGAAGCAGCGGTCCTACGAGGACCGTGAGGGCGTCAAGCGTACGGTCTACGAGCTGGACGTCGACGAGGTCGGCGCCAGCCTGCGCAACGCCACGGCCAAGGTCACCAAGACCTCGGGCCGCGGTGGCCAGGGTGGTTACGGCGGCGGTGGCGGCCAGGGTGGCGGCGGCTGGGGCGGTGGCCCCGGTGGCGGCCAGCAGGGCGGCGGCGCTCCCGCCGACGACCCGTGGGCGACCGGCGCTCCCGCCGGTGGCAACCAGGGCGGCGGCGGTGGCTGGGGCGGCGGCTCCGGCGGCGGCTACTCGGACGAGCCTCCCTTCTAGGTCACGGAGCCGGGCCCTCGGGCCTGGCCGGACCGAGAGGGCGGGCCGTACCCACACTTCTTGATCACACAGGAGAATCACCATGGCGAAGCCGCCTGTGCGCAAGCCGAAGAAGAAGGTCTGCGCGTTCTGCAAGGACAAGGTCACGTACGTGGACTACAAGGACACGAACATGCTGCGGAAGTTCATTTCCGACCGCGGCAAGATCCGTGCCCGCCGCGTGACCGGCAACTGCACCCAGCACCAGCGCGATGTCGCCACGGCCGTGAAGAACAGCCGTGAGATGGCGCTGCTGCCCTACACGTCCACCGCGCGATAAGGGAAGGGTGACCGACTCATGAAGATCATCCTCACCCACGAGGTCACCGGCCTCGGTGCCGCGGGCGACGTCGTCGACGTCAAGGACGGTTACGCCCGTAACTACCTGATCCCGCGGAAGTTCGCGATCCGCTGGACCAAGGGCGGCGAGAAGGACGTCGAGCAGATTCGTCGCGCTCGCAAGATCCACGAGATTCAGACCATCGAGCAGGCCAACCAGGTGAAGGCCCAGCTCGAGGGCGTGAAGGTCCGTCTGGCCGTTCGCGCCGGCGACGCCGGTCGTCTCTTCGGTTCCGTCACCCAGGCCGACATCGCCTCGGCGATCAAGGCTGCCGGTGGCCCCGAGGTCGACAAGCGCCGTATCGAGGTGACCTCGCCGATCAAGACCCTGGGCGCCCACGAGACGTCCGTGCGTCTGCACCCCGAGGTGGCCGCCACGGTCAGCATCGAGGTTGTCGCGGCCTGAGTGCCGTGCTCGCTGAAGCGGTGAGAGGGGCCGCACCCCAGGTGGGTGCGGCCCCTCTCATGTCCGGGTACGTCCCGCGTCCCGAGCCGCTGCCCGGAGCGCGCGGTTTCACGTGAAACGGTCACCCGCTGACCGTTTCACGTGAAACGGTCAGCGGGTCGCGCCGGTAACGATCCAGCGACCGGAGCGGGTGCGGAGCCACAGCGTCAGCATCCGCACGGTCATCATCAGCGTCATGGCCGCCCAGATGGCAGTGAGACCACCACCGAAGACCGGGACGAGCAGGGCCACCGGCGTGAAGACCGCCAGGGTGACCAGCATTGCCCAGGCGAGGTAGGGACCGTCACCCGCGCCCATCAGAACGCCGTCCAGGACGAAGACGACACCACAGATCGGCTGGGACACGGCCACGATGATCAGAGCAGGCAGCGCCGCGTCCTTGACCGCGGAATCGCCGGTGAACAGGGGCAGGAACGCCGGGCGGGTGACCATGACCAGCACACCCAGCCCGATCCCGACCGCGATGCCCCACTCCACCATCCGGCGGCAGACCGCGCGGGCGCCCTGGGAGTCGCCGGCTCCGAGGTACCGCCCGATGACGGCCTGCCCCGCTATGGCGATGGCGTCGAGCGCGAAGGCGAGCAGGCTCCAGAGGGACAGGATGATCTGGTGGGCGGCGATGTCGGCGTCGCCGAGACGAGCCGCGACGGCAGTGGCGATCATCAGGATGGCCCGAAGGGAGAGCGTGCGGACCAGCAAGGGCACCCCGGCCTGGGCCGAGGCTCTGATCCCGGCGGCATCCGGGCGCAGGGAGGCGCCGTGCCGACGGGCTCCTCGGACGACCACCACGAGATAGACCGCGGCCATGCCGCACTGGGCGATGACGGTGCCCCAGGCGGAGCCGGCGATGCCGAGACCGGCACCGTAGACGAGCCCCGCGTTCAGGGCGGCGTTGGCGATGAAGCCCGCGACGGCGACGTAGAGAGGTGTCCTGGTGTTCTGGAGCCCGCGCAGAACGCCGGTCGCGGCCAGTACCACGAGCATGGCGGGGATGCCGAGGGCGGAGATGCGCAGGTAGGTGGTGGCGTACGGGGCGGCGGTGGAGGACGCGCCGAAGAGATCCACGAGGAACGGTGCCGTGGGCAGGACGATGGTGATGACGGCGGCGCCGAGCAGCAGCGCCAGCCAGATGCCGTCCATGCCTTGACGGATGGCGGACGGCAGGTCGCCCGCGCCGAGGCGTCGGGCGACGGCCGCCGTGGTGGCGTAGGCGAGGAAGACGAAGACGCTGACGGCGGTGGTCAGGAGGGCCGAGGCGACACCGAGTCCGGCGAGCTGGGCTGTGCCCAGATGGCCGACGATCGCGCTGTCGGCCATGACGAAGAGCGGCTCGGCGACGAGTGCGCCGAAGGCCGGAACGGCCAGCGCGATGATCTCTCGGTCGTGCTGTCGCCGTATGGACCCGGAACGCGCGTGGACCTGTGTCATGAGCACCAATCTAATCGTCCACAGGTAATGGATGCAAAGGCATTGTGATCCTTACTTGTCCTCTCTGGGGGTGTGCTTCCTCGCACCGTCGGCAGCGATGTTGCCCCGTTGGGGGAAGTTTTTCTTCTGCACAGCCAGTGGACGTCAAAGCCGCAGGTCAAAGCGGTTTCCGCAGAGGTGGCGAGTGCTTGTTCACAGGGCTGTCCACCGGCTCGTGCACAGGTTTCGCGTAGTTCTCCACAGCATCGGGGCCGTCGTCCACATGGCCTGTGGATAACCAGATTGGCTGACGCTGCCCGGAGCCCTACGGTGGTCCGGCGCCTGCTCCGTTCGCCGGGACGCAAACCATGGCAAAACCGGCGCCTATGAAACCGGAGGCGGGGCGTCTCATGTGTCAGTGCCGTGCCGTAGAAAGAAGGGCACGGCTAGGTCCGCGGTGCGGACGGGAGGAGGTGGCTCGGTGAGCATTTCCGAGCCCTTGGACGAGCCGTGGGCCGACAGCGGTCCCAGTGATCGTCTGCCTGCCTCCCGTCGGCGTGTGGACGGACCCCGCGGCCGTGACGATCAGCACGAACGCGGCCGGGACACCGGGGAGTGGGATGGCGCGGGCTCGTCGTTCGAGCGCCTTCCGCCGCAGGATCTGGAGGCCGAGCAGTCGGTTCTCGGCGGCATGCTCCTGTCCAAGGACGCCATTGCCGACGTCGTCGAGATCCTCAAGGGCCGGGACTTCTACAAGCCGGCGCACGAGACGATCTACCAGGCGATCCTCGACGTCTACGCCAAGGGCGAGCCGGCCGACCCCATCACGATCGCCGCCGAGCTGACCAAGCGCGGCGAGATCAACAAGGTCGGCGGGGCGGCGTATCTGCACACGCTCGTCCAGACCGTGCCGACGGCGGCGAACGCGGCGTACTACGCGGAGATCGTCCAGGAGCGCGCCGTCCTGCGCCGCCTCGTCGAGGCCGGAACGCGGATCACGCAGATGGGATACGCGGCCGACGACGACGTCGACGAGATCGTCAACCGCGCCCAGGCGGAGGTCTACGCCGTCACCGAGCAGCGCACGAGCGAGGACTATCTGCCGCTCGGCGACATCATGGAGGGCGCCCTTGACGAGATCGAGGCGATCGGCTCGCGCAGCGGCGAGATGACCGGCGTGCCCACGGGGTTCACCGACTTCGACTCGCTCACCAACGGCCTGCACCCGGGGCAGATGATCGTCATCGCCGCCCGTCCCGCCATGGGTAAGTCGACGCTCGCGCTGGACTTCGCGCGCGCGGCGTCGATCAAGCACAACCTGCCGAGCGTCATCTTCTCGCTGGAGATGGGGCGCAACGAGATCGCGATGCGTCTGCTGTCCGCCGAGGCCCGGGTCGCCCTGCACCACATGAGGTCCGGCACGATGACGGACGACGACTGGACGCGCCTGGCGCGCCGGATGCCGGATGTCTCCGCCGCGCCGCTGTACATCGACGACTCCCCGAACCTGTCGATGATGGAGATCCGCGCCAAGTGCCGTCGCCTCAAGCAGCGCAACGACCTCAAGCTGGTCGTGATCGACTACCTCCAGCTGATGCAGTCCGGCGGCTCCAAGCGCGCCGAGAGCCGCCAGCAGGAGGTCTCGGACATGTCCCGGAACCTGAAGCTGCTGGCCAAGGAGCTGGAGATCCCGGTCATCGCCCTGTCCCAGCTGAACCGCGGTCCCGAGCAGCGCACCGACAAGAAGCCGATGGTCTCGGACCTGCGTGAGTCCGGCTCCATCGAGCAGGACGCCGACATGGTCATCCTGCTGCACCGCGAGGACGCCTACGAGAAGGAGTCGCCGCGCGCCGGCGAGGCCGACCTGATCGTGGCCAAGCACCGTAACGGCCCGACGGCGACCATCACGGTCGCCTTCCAGGGGCACTACTCGCGGTTCGTGGACATGGCGCAGACCTGAGCCGGCGTTGGTGCGGGACCTCGTATCCGCCTCGAACCCCGGAGCCGGTGCCGGCCTCGGCGCGGCCCGTGCCGGCCGCGCGGTCCTGCCCCACCTGATCAGCCGGACTGAGAAGCCGGGCCGCTCCGGTTAATTGGCTCGACGCGGGATAGGCGGCCGGGTGGACTGTGAGGCATGACGACACCTCAGAAAGAGCTGCTTCCCGGAACCCGCCGTGCGCTGCTGCACCGGATCGCCGTCGCCCAGGCCGAAGGGCGGGCGCCGTCGCTGGTCGCCGCGGTCGTGCGCGGTGGGCGGACCGTCTGGCACGGGGCGCGGACCTCGGTGGACGGGCACGGCCCGGACGAGAACACGCAGTACCGGATCGGTTCGATCACCAAGACCTTCACCGCCGTGCTGGTGCTGCGGCTGCGTGACGAGGGACTGCTCGACCTCGGAGATCCCCTGGAGAAGCATCTGCCGGCGACGGGCGCGGGTGAGGCGACGATCGCCGAACTCCTGGCTCACACCGGTGGCCTGGCTGCCGAGTCGCCGGCGCCGTGGTGGGAACGCACTCCCGGCAGTCTTCGTCCCGGACTCGCCGATGTGCTGGGTGAGCAGCCGTTCCGGCACCCGGCGGGCCGCCGGTTCCATTACTCGAACCCCGGCTACACCCTGCTCGGCGCGCTGGTCGAGAAGGTACGCGGCGCCTCCTGGGAGGAGGTGCTGCGGGCAGAGGTGCTGGAACCTCTCGGACTGGAACGGACGAGCGCGCAACCGCAGGCGCCCCATGCGGGCGGCTGGGCCGTGCACCCGTGGGCCGACGTCCTGCTGCCCGAGCCCACCGAGGATCTCGGGCGGATGGCACCGGCCGGTCAGCTCTGGTCGACCACCGGGGACCTGGCCCGGTTCGCCTCTTTCCTCACGCACGGCGACGACCGGGTGCTGACCGCGCAGACGGTGCGGGAGATGCGGATGCCGGCGGCACCGGCCGAGGCGGCGGATGTCGTGGACGGTCTGACATACGGGCTGGGTCTTCAGATCCAGAGCTGGGACGGGCGGCTGCTCGTCGGGCACTCCGGCTCGCTGCCGGGCTTCCTGGCGAATCTCACCGTCAGCGTGGAGGACGACGTCGCGGCCGTGGTCCTGGCCAACTGCACCTCCGGCCCGCCGCTGTTCCTGGTGGGTGCGGATCTGGTCCGTATCGTCGCCGAGGCCGAGCCGCGGATTCCCGAGCCGTGGCGGCCGATGTCCGACGTCGATGTGTCCGTGCTGGACCTGGCCGGCCCCTGGTACTGGGGGACGCATGCCTTCGCCCTGCGATTGTCGGCCGATGGTGCGGTAGCGCTCGAGCCGTTGTCCGGGGGCGGTCGCCGCTCACGCTTCCGGGCCAACAGCGATGGCACCTGGACCGGACTGGAGGGGTACTACGCCGGGGAGACCCTGCGTGCCGTGCGGCGGCCGGACGGACGTGTGAGCCATCTCGATCTGGGATCGTTCGTGTTCACTCGTCGGCCGTATGACGAGACGGCTCCGGTACCGGGCGGAGTGGATCCCGCGGGATGGCGGGGCATCGGCTAGACAAGGTCCGAACAGGCGCGTCCCGTTTCACGTGAAACAGGGCGCGCCCGCGCGCGGTCACAGGGCGAGTTTGAATCCCACGTGTGAGGGCGTGAAGCCGAGCCGTTCGTAGAAGCGGTGCGCGTCCGTGCGGCTGCTGTCGGACGTCAGCTGCACCAATTGGCAGTTCTGCCGCCGCGATTCGGTGATCGCCCACTCGATGAGCCGTGTCCCCAGGCCGCTGCCGCGCTCGTCGGCGTGGACGCGTACGGCCTCGATGACCGACCGGATGGCGCCGCGGCGGGACAGGCCGGGGATGATCGTGAGCTGGAGCGTGCCGACGACGCGTTCCCCGCGTACGGCCACCGTCAGGTGCTGGTGCGGATCATCGCTGAGGCGTTTGAAGGCCGCCAGATAGGGGGCCAGGTCGTCAGGCGACTCCCGTTGCGCGCCCAGGGGATCGTCGGCGAGCATCGCGACGATCGCCGGGATGTCCTTCTCGGCCGCAGGGCGTATCTCGAGCTCTTTCATGGCCGCACTGTACGCAGTGGGCCGGGGACGCTGCGGCCTAGGCGGGCACCGGTGCCTTCAGTGTCTCCACGACCCGGACCAGGGGGGCGAGCTCCGGGTTCTTCGCTGCCTCGTCGAGAGCCTCGCGCAGCGCGGCGTCGTTCGTCGGCCGGGCTTCCCCCAGGAGCGTGAGGCCCGCTTCGGTGACGTTCGTGTAGATGCCGCGGCGGTCGGTCGGGCAGAGGTACCGCTCCAGCAGGCCCCGGTCCTCCAGCCGGCTGACCAGACGGGTGGTGGCGCTCTGGCTCAGGACGACCGCGTCGGCGACCTGCTTCATCTGTAGGTGGCCCCCGTCGCCGTCGTGCTGCCGGCTCAGCACGTCGAGCAGGGAGTACTCGCGCACGCTCAGGCCGTGCCGGGCCTGAAGAGCGCGCTCGATGTGGGCCTCGATCCTCCCGTGCAGCAGGGACAGGGCGCACCAGCCCTGGGCGAGGGCGGTGAGTGCGGGGTCCGTCGCTGTCATTGGCGTTTCCTCCGTCCCGGAGTGTCTGGAGTCCAGGATAGGGCAGGACCGCAATAGCCTGCGTTTGCAGATAGCCCGCGTGTGCAACTATTGTGTTCGCACGTAAGGCGCTCCTGCAATCTTTTTCGGAAGGTGTACCCCTATGCCTCTCGCGCTCCTGGCCCTCGCGATCGGGGCCTTCGGGATCGGAACGACCGAGTTCGTGATCATGGGTCTGCTGCCCGAGGTCGCGGGCGACTTCGGGG